>JACPRN010000051.1 GCA_016189945.1 Betaproteobacteria bacterium | reverse complement strand
CGCCGCCTCGTCCGACGCGCGCGCCTCGACCCAGCGCGTGCCCTCGGGCGTGCGCTCTTTTTTCCAGAACGGCGCGCGCGTCTTCAAGTAATCCATGATGAATTCGCACGCAGCGAAGGCTTCGCCGCGGTGCGCCCCGGTTACGACCACGAGCACGATCTGATCGGTGGGCTTCAACTCGCCCACCCGGTGCACGACCAGAACTTCGATGATGCGCCAGCGCGATTTCGCCTCGGCGACGATGTTCTCAAGCGCCTTCTCGGTCATCCCCGGATAGTGTTCGAGGGTCATGGCGGCGACTTCGGCGCCGTCGTTCACGTCGCGCGCCACGCCGATGAAGGCCGCCACCGCGCCCACCTTCGGGTCGCTCCCGCGCAGGCAGGCAATCTCGGCGCCCGCGTCGAAGTCTTCGCTCTGGATGCGGACCGGCATCTAGCCTCCGGTGACCGGCGGGAAAAACGCGATCTCGTCGCCGGCCTTGATCGGCGTCGCCTCGCGCGCGATGTCATGATTGACCGCAATGCTCAAGGCGCGGTTGGCGGCCAGCGCTTCCCGCCAGGCGCCGCCGCGCGCCATCAGGTGCGCGCGCAGAGCTTCAACCGTGGCTACTCCCGCGGGCAGTTCGATGGTCTCCTCGCCCTTTCCGAGGTCCTCGCGCAAGCGGGCGAGATAGAGGATCTTGATCGTCATGGCTAGAACAATCCGGCAAACGGCAGGAACGCCACCATGTCGCCGCGCCTAATCGCCGTCCTGGGCGGGTTATCGACCAGGCCGTCGCCCCACACCGTGGAAGTCAGCACGGCCGAACTCTGGTTGGGAAAGAGTTCCAGTCCGCCGGAGGCATTCAATCTTACGCGAAGAAACTCGCGCCGCGCATCGGGCTTGGCCCAGTCGAAATCGGCGCGCAGCGGGAAGGCGATCGGCGCGGTGCGCGAGACGCCCTGGCAGCGCAGAATGAAAGGCCGCACCAGGATGGCAAGCGTGACAAAAACCGATACCGGGTTGCCCGGCAGGCCGATGAAGGCCGCTCTTCCCTCCGTACCGATGCGGCCGAACGCCAGGGGTTTGCCCGGCTTGATCGCGATCCTCCACATCTCGAGCCGCCCTTCGGCTTCCACCGCCGGCCGCACGTGATCTTCCTCGCCGACCGACACCCCGCCGCTGGTGATGACAAGGTCGTTGTCGAGCGCCGCCCGGCGCAGCGCGTCGCGCGTGGCAGCGAGGCTGTCGGGAACGATGCCGAAATCGTTCACGTCACATCCGAGCCGGCGCAGGATACCCGTGATCGTGAATCGGTTCGAGTTGTAGATCGCGCCCTCCGGCAAGGGCTCGCCCGGCATCACCAGCTCGTCGCCGGTAAAGAACACCGCGACCCGCAGCTTGCGGAATACCGGAAGCGTGGCGATGCCGACCGACGCGGCCAGGCCCGCCTCCTGCGGCCGCAGCCTTACGCCTGCCTCGAGGATCGTGCTGCCGGCGCGGATGTCTTCGCCGACGCGGCGGATCCATTCGCCGGGCTTGGGCCGGTGGCGGATGACGACATGCTCGCCTTCGGCGCTGCACTGCTCCTGCATCACCACCGCATCGGCCCCCGGCGGAATCGGCGCGCCGGTGAAAATACGCGCCGCGGTCCCTGGCGCGAGCGGAGCGGGAATCGCGCCGGCAGCGATGCGTTGCGAGACCGGCAGCCGCGTCTCGCCGCTTGCGCATTCGGCCGCGCGCACCGCGTAGCCGTCCATCGAGCTGTTGTCGAGCGGCGGCACGTCGATCGCCGCGCGCTGCACCTGCGCGAGCACCCGGCCGCTCGCCTCGATGGTCGCGATCTCCTCGAACTCGCCGATCGGCCGCGCCCCCGCGAGCAGTTTTGCCAGCGCCTCGTCGACAGAAAGAATTCCCGCGTTCATTTCAGCTCCGTCGCCTCCAGCACGAACTGCGCGATGCGCTCGTAATCGTGGATCTCGAATCGCGGCAGCTTGGTCGGCACCGGCACGTCGCTTGCCACGGCGACGATGTAGGCGTCGTTCGGATACAAGAGCGGCTTCGCGTTCGCCTGCCGGTACACTTCCAGCTTGTGCAGCGGCTGCGATTTCCAGCCCTCGATCAGGAGCAAATCGACCGGCGTCATGCGCGCGATCTGCTCATCGAGCGTCTGCTCGCGCCCTCCCCGCATCTCGTGCATGAGCGCCCAGCGCACGTCCGAGGTCACCATCACCTCGGTGCATCCGGCGTGCCGGTGCCGGTAGGAGTCCTTGCCCGGCCGGTCGACGTCGAACTGGTGATGCGCGTGCTTGATGAGCGATACCGACAAACCGCGCGCCGCGAATCGCGGTATGAGCTGCTCGATCAGCGTCGTCTTGCCACTGCCGGACCATCCGGCGAATCCGAAAACCTTCATTCTTTGATCCCGCGGCGCAGGGCAAGTTGCCCTCGCTTCAAGGTAAAGCGGTGCATTTTAGCAGGCTGCGCGGACTGGAAACCCGATTTCCATGCAGCCTCCGTGGTCTTGACCCATCGCGAGCGGTTCACGGCGCCGATCGCATCAGCGTGCGCAGGTCGGCGACGATCTCTTCGGTGGTCTGCTGGTGGCGCAGGGCAAGCCTCAGCCGCCCCTCGGGATCGAACACGTAGGTGAACGCGGTGTGGTCGATGGTGTAGGTATTGCCGGCCGGCACCTTCTGGAAAAAGACGCGGAATTCCTTGGCGACCGCCTTGGTGCGATCGAGGTCCGCGCGCAATCCGATGAAGGTCGGATCGAAAGCGGCGGCGTATTCCTTCATCTGCGCCGGAGTATCGCGTTCCGGATCGAGAGTGATCGCGATCACCTGAATCCGTTCCCCGTCGGCGCCGAGCGCTTTTCGCGCCTGGGCGGCGCTGTAGAGCACGGTCGGACACACCTCCGGGCAGTAGATGAATCCGAAGAACACCATCACGTACTTGCCGCGAAACTCGGCCAGGCTTCGCTCGCGCCCATCGGCATCGGGCAGGCGGAAATCCCGCCCCCAATCGGCGCCGGTGAGGTCGATCCCGGAGTACTTGGGCTTGAGCTGATCGCAAGCGCCGAGGAACGCGATAAGCGCGGCGACAAGCGCCGATACCAGAGCGTGTCTCATTGTTGATCGCCGCGCTGAACCATTCGCAAGGCCTCAGGCCCGGCCGGCATGCGCGGCCGAGAGATCTGCGGCAACGGTAAGTATACCCCCGCCGCGTCCTCCCGAGCAGCCGAATCCGCATCATCCGCGCTTCGCATTCGGGAAAAAGAGCTGTTCGCCGCCGATCTTGTAGCCGGCAATCGCGCGTTGTCCTTCGTCGGAGACGATCCAGTCGATGAATGCCTGCCCGAGTTCTTTCTTCACGTGGGGATGCTTTGCGGGGTTCACCAGAATCACGCCGTACTGGTTGAAAAGCCGCTGGTCTCCCTCGACGACGATCGTCAGCTCACCGCGGTTCTTGAACGAAAGCCAGGTGCCGCGGTCGGCGAGGATGTACGCGTTCATCGACGAAGCCGTATTGAGCGCCGGTCCCATCCCGGAGCCGGTGTCGCGGTACCACGGCCCGCGCGCTGCCGCCAAGCCGATCCCGGCCATTTTCCACAGGCGCAGCTCGGCCGAATGGGTCCCGCTTCTGTCGCCGCGCGATACAATCGGCGCCTGGGCCGCCCGGATTTTGCCGAAGGCAACGACGATGTCCTTGCCTCCTGCAACCTGCGCCGGATCGCTCTTCGGCCCAATGAGAACGAAATCGTTGTACATCACTTCCCGGCGCGCCACGCCGAAGCCCTCGGCGACGAATTTCTCCTCCGCGGGCTTGTCGTGCACGAAGACGACATCGGCGTCGCCGCGCCTTGCCACGTCGAGCGCCTGGCCGGTGCCCAGGGCCACGACGCGCACCTGCACTCCGGTCTTCTTGGCGTAGATCGGCAGCAGGTGCCCGAACAGGCCCGACTGTTCGGTCGAGGTCGTCGAGGCGACCGTGATGAACTTCTGCTGCGCTCCGGCAGGCAAGGCCGCGAAATGCGCGGCAGCGAGCAAGGCGGCGAGCAGCAGGCGTCGAACGGCATTCATATCAGCTCTCCTTGGAGGAAAGCTGCGGCCTCGCGCGAAGCGGGGCCCTTGAAAAACCGGGTTGCGCCGGCGCGCTCGAGCACGCGGCCCTCGTGCAGAAAAACGATATCGTCGGCAAGCCGCTTGGCGGCGCCGAGGTCGTGGGTGACCATGATGATCTTGGTGCCCGCGGCACCGATGCGCGAAATCGCGGCCTCGATTTCGCGCGTAGCCGCCGGATCGAGGTTGGCTGTCGGTTCGTCCAGGAACAGCACCTCCGGCTCGAGCGCCCACGCGCGGGCAAGCGCCAGCCGCTGCTGTTCGCCCCCCGAGAGCACGCGCGCGAAGCGGCCGGCCAGTTGCGCAAGGCCCAGTTCCTCGAGCGCCCGCTGCGCGCGCGCCTGGCGTTCGCTTCGGCCGACGCCGGCCAGTTTCAGGCCGTAGGCGATATTGGCGAGCGCCGAGCGGCGCAGCATGACCGGCCGCTGGAACACCATCGCCTGCCGGTGCCTGCCATTGGCTGCCCCGCTTCTATTCCACACTACCCGCCCCGACGTCGGGGCAAGCAATCCGTGGCAGAGGCGCAACAGAACGCTTTTCCCCGCCCCGTTGGGGCCGAGGATGACGGTGCGCGATCCGGCCTCGAATTCGAGCGAGATTCCCTGGATGATCCCCCGTCCCCTCGCCTCGAAGCACAGGTCCTCCAGCCGGAGCGGCAACAGCGTTTGCATCGCGCCCTCAGCCATAGCGGTGCTGCGCCGCTTCCTTGATCACCTGGGCCGCCGCGTTCAGCGCCAGCACTAGGCTGAGGAGAATGAACCCGAGCCCCAGCGCAAGCGGCAGGTCTCCCATGCTCGTTTCGAGCGCAATCGCCGTGGTCATCACCCGCGTGACGCCGTCGATGTTGCCGCCCACGATCATCACCGCCCCGACTTCCGCCACGGCGCGCCCGAACCCCGCGAGGACGGTGGTCAGCAGGGAAAAGCGGCAGTCCCACACCAGGGTCAGCCCGGCCTGCACCGGCGCGGCGCCGAGCGAGCGCAATTGCTCCTCGTATTCGCGCCAGGCGTCCTCGATCGACTGGCGCGAAAGCGCGGCGATGATCGGGGCCACCAGGATCGCCTGCGCGAAAACCATCGCCGAGGGAGTAAACAGTATCCCCATCGAGCCGAGCGGGCCGGCGCGCGAGAGCAGCAGATACACCGCGAGTCCCACCACGACCGACGGCAGCCCCAGCAGGGCGTTGAGTATGACGATCAGCACCTGGCGGCCTGGAAAACGCGCCACCGCGATCGTCGCGCCCAGGGGCAACCCGGCCAGCGTCGCGATCACCACCGCAGCGAAGCTCACGCGCAGGCTGAGCGAGACGATCTGGACGAGCCCCGGGTCGAGCGTGACCAACAGCTCCGCAGCATGGGTCAGCGCCTGTGCTCCGGCACCCATGCTCTTGCGCACGCCGCGAGCGCGCTTACATCTGTTTTGACCGGCATATATGTTTCGCCAAAGCGCCAATTATCCCAGAGGCCAATTTGCCGTTAATATGCTAGCCTTTGCATATGTCAATAATCCGGTTCGACATCAGTTGGCTCGCTCCGGCGGGTGCCGCGAAAGGATCCGATCGCGCTCTGCTCGAGCTGCTCGCCGGCATCCGCGTGCGCGGTTCGATCGCTGGCGCGGCCAAGGCGGCCGGCGTCTCCTACCGCCATGCCTGGGGGATGCTGAACCGCTGGGAAGGGATTCTCGGCGCCAAGGTCGTGTCGCTGGAGCGCGGTCGCGGCGCGGCCCTCGCTCCGCTGGGGGAGCGGCTGCTCGAAGCGGAGCTGCGCATCCGACAGCGCATCGAACCGGTGCTCGCACGCCTGGCGGCGGAACTGGATCGTGAGCTGGCGGTCCCCCGAAGCGAAGTCCAACCCGAGCTTCGCATGGTCGCAAGCCACGACCTTGCGCTGCTGCAACTGCGCGATTTCGCCCGCGAGAAGGGCCTGCGGATCGACCTGCAGGTGCGCGGGAGCAGCGAGAGTCTGGCTGCGTATTCGCGCGGCGACTGCGATGTCGCCGGTTTTCACCTGATCGCCGGCCACCCGGACCTGGATTTGCGCCAGTGGCTCGACCCGCGCCGCGATGCCCTCATTCGCTTCACCGCACGGCGGCAGGGATTGATCGTGAAACGCGGCAACCCCAAACGCATCCGGACGATCTCGGATCTTGCGCGTCCGGCGCTGTGGTTCGTGAATCGGCAGGCAGGCTCGGGCACGCGCGCGCTATTCGATCGCTTGCTTGCCGATGCCGGCATGAGAACGAACGAGATACGCGGCTATGCGGCCGAGGAGTATACGCATCTGGCCGTGGCGGCCACCGTCGCGAGCGGAATGGCGGATGCCGGCTTCGGAATCGAAGCGGCGGCCGCGCGCCATGGCCTGGATTTCGTCCCGGTCGCTACCGAGGATTACCTGCTCGCGTGCCGGGCGAGGCAGGTGAAGGCGAACCCGCTCATGCGCCTGCGCAAGATGATGGCGGACGCGGCGTTTCGCAAAGCGTGCGCGGCGTTTGCCGGATACGATCTGTCGCAAGCCGGCAAACTCCTTCCCTTCTCGGCAATCACCCAGTTCGCTCCCGCGCCACCCCGCCCGCGCGCATGACGTGGATGCCCTCGGCGAGCAGGCTGACGGTGACCGCCTCGCCCGGGCCGAGGCGATTTCGCCGCGCGTGATGGGTGGGGATGTTCATGGCGAGCGTGGTTTCCGAGCGGCCGTCCACTTCGATCACCACGCTGGTGGTCTCGCCGAGTATGACGCAGTCGCGGACCACCCCGGCGACGGGGTTCTCGCGCTCTCCGCGCGAAGGACGGTCGCGCCGGTGCAGGATAACGTACTCTGGGGCGATCACCCAGCTCAGCCGCTCGCCGATGCCGAACGCCGGCGCGTGCACCGCCTCCAGCGCGATGCCTCCCCAGTCCATGAGCGTGCGGTTGGACTCGGCGCGATGATCGAGCACCACGGCTTCGTACAGGTTCCCCAGATCGAGCAGGCGGGCGACTTCGGCGCTTGCCGGCCGCGCCATGATCTCGGCCGGCGCCCCGTGCTGCAGCGTATGGCCGTGATGGAGAATGGTCATGCTGTCGGCGAGCATGCGCGCCTCGTCCAGGTCGTGGGTGACAAGAACGATCGGAATGCGCACGCGCTCGCGCAGCAGCGCCAGCTCCCGCTGCAGCTTGCGTCGCGTCACCCGATCCACCGCGGCGAAAGGCTCATCGAGCAGAAGCACCTGCGGGTCGCGCGCCAGCGCGCGCGCCAGCGCCACGCGCTGCTGCTGGCCGCCGGAGAGCTGGGCCGGCTGCCTCGCTTCCAGCCCGGAGAGATTTACCAGCTCGAGCAGCTCGCGGCCGCGCCTCTCGCGCTCGCCGCGCGGCAGGTGCCCGGCGGCGAGCGCCACGTTGCCGAGCGCCGAGAGATGCGGGAACAGCGCGTAGCTCTGGAACACCAGGCCGCAGCGGCGCTGCTGCGGCGGTAGATCGACCGCGCCGTCGAACCAGAGCGACCCTCCGCAGCGCACTTCGCCCGCGCGCGGCCGGTTCAGCCCGGCGATGCAGCGCAGGACCGTGGACTTGCCGCTCCCGGAAGGCCCCACCAGCGCCGCCAATTCCCCCGCGGCGCAGCGCAGTTCGGCCGCCAGGGGAATCGGCGTACGCTGCTCCAGGCGCGCATACAGGCCCTCGCTCATGCGCGCGCCCTCCGGCCTGTAATAACGTAGACAATGGCGATCGCAACCAGCGAAAACGCGAGCAGCAAGGCGGACATGGCGGCCGCGGCGCGGTCGTCGAACGCCTGCACGCGGTCGTAAATCGCAATCGAAATGGTGCGGGTTTCACCGGGAATGTTGCCCCCCATCATGAGCACCACGCCGAATTCGCCCACCGTATGCGCCACGGTGAGAACAGCCGAGGAGACGATCCCCGGCCAGGCGAGCGGCAGCTCGATGCGCCAGAAAGTCCTGCGGGGCGACAGGCCGCTGACCCAGGCGGCCTCGCGGACCTCGCGCGGGATCGACTCGAAAGCGCGCTGCATCGGCTGCACGGCAAAAGGCAGATTGAATATCATCGAGGCAAAGACAAGTCCCTGGAAGCTGAAGGCGAGCGAGCGGTCGAAAAGCGCCTCATATGCCGACCCGAGCCAGGTGGCGCCGCCAAACGCGCTGAGAAGGTAATAGCCCAGCACCGTAGGCGGCAGCACCAGCGGCAGCGCGACCAGCGCCTCGAGCCAGGGCCGGGCGCGCATGGGCCGCCAGGCGAGCTCGCGCGCAATGAGGATGCCGAGCGGGAGCAGCACCAGCACCGTCCAGCCGGCGAGCTCGAGCGAAAGCCGCAGCGCAGTCCAGTCCATGCCGTGTCCTAAACCGAGATAGCCGGAATCATCGATGCTGCCTTCTTGCAGTTATCAATCTCCACGCTTTCATGCAATTGCAATTTTGCAATTGCATGAAAGCGTGGAGACAATTATTGATCTTTACCAAACTGCATGACAACGGTAGTTACGGGCGCTGTCATTCCCGCGCAGGCGGGAATCCAGAGTAGCTCGGCGACAACCACTGGATCCCCGCCCCCGCTTCCGCGGGGGCATGCTTACCACGCGGGGATGACGGGACGCTGTCATGCGGTTACGTAATTCTCAATAAGAGCAAATTCTCGCCGATGTCGTTTGTATTCGCCTGATCAGCCCCTAACTTCCCGCAGCCGGCAACAGGAACCCGTAGCGCTCGAGTATCTCGCGAGCCGGCGGTGATTGCACAAACTGATAAAACCGACGCGCGGTTTCCCCCGCTCCGCGCAACAGGACCATTCGTTGCCGCAGCGGCTCGTGCCACTCCTGCGGCACCAGGGCGAACGATCCCTGCCGCGCCATGCGTTCGGAAATGGCGAGCGAATAGGCGATCAATCCCGCTTCGACCGATCCCGAGAGAGCGAACTGCGCCGCCTGGGAAACATTTTCTCCCAGAACCAGGCGCGACCGCAGGCTCTCCCACAGGCCCTTGCGCATCAGCGCGGCGCGCGCCGCGCGGCCGTATGGCGCGTGTTCCGGGTTGGCGATCGCGAGCCTGCGCAGACGGCCGTCGGCTGCCGCTGCGGCGAGATCGTTCATTTCCGCATCGGCCCTCACCCTGGATCCCTTCGGCACGTACAACGCCAGCCGGCCGATTGCATAGAGCGCGCCTCCGTCGAGCGTCAGCGAACGCCGGGCAAGCTCGCGCACATAGTCCTCATCGGCGGAGAAGAAAAGCTCGAAGGGCGCGCCCTGGATGATCTGGCGGGTGAAGTTTCCCGAGGAGCCCGCCGCCAGCTTCACCGAACGGCCGCTCGCGCTCGCGAAGGCCCGCGACACCTCGTCCAGGGCATACTGCAGGTCGGCGGCGGCCGCCACCACGGGAATCTCGGCGGCAAAGACCGTGCCCGAGCAGGCTAGCTCCCACAGCAGCGCGGCGAGCACGAGCGCCAAGCCGCTGCGCCAGCTTGGACAGGGACTTGTCTTGTTGATGCGCGGCGGCCACGCTCGCGCCCTCGCGGCAAGCGCGGCCACTGCGGGAAATCTCACTCTTTGGAGCCTGAGCCCGCGCGGAACATGTAGACGATGGCCGCGCGAAATTCGGCATCGGTAAGCTCGGCCATGCCGCCGCGGGCCGGCATCGCGCCGTGCCCCCGGATCGCCGAGCGAACCACGGCATCGAGTCCCAGTTTCACCCGCTCCACCCACGCGGTCCGGTCGCCGATTCTCGGCGCCCCGCCCTTTCCGCTCTCGTGGCACTTGACGCACTGCACGCGCACGATCTGCTCGCCGCTGCGATCGGCGTCCTGGGCCCGCGCCGCCGTCGACGGCATCGACGCCGCGAGAACCAGAGCGCCCGCCAGCGCAAGCCGGGCCGCGCCCGGCGCCGATCCTTCCCCGACGCGCTTGTCCGCGCTCATAAGCGCCACCCCTCGTTGATCAGGCCGCCCGCGGCCGTTGCCGATTCCCCGTCTCAGCCCACCACGGAGGCCGTTTCGCCGACGGCTTCGCGATTGGCGACCGGGAAAGGCGTCGCGCGAAACCACAACTGATACATGGACACCAGCCACATGAAGGCAAAGCTCAAGCCCTGCACCATGCCCGCGAGCATCGTCACGTAGGCAAACGGATGATATACCTTCACCATGTACCAGGACAGCACGTCAAGGGCGAGGCTCAGGAACGGAAGCGCGACCACCGTGCACTTGACCCACACCGGTCGCCAGTAGGCATGGCTGAAGATGAGTCCCATGAGGAAAAAGATGAAGGTCAGCCCGAACAGGTGAATGTGCGACACGCGCACCAGCGTGAAGATGTCGGTCCCCGTGTCCTGCTCGGTCACTTTCTTTATGTTGTCATAGCCGCCCAGGTTCGCAAGGTGCGGGTTGCTGCCGTCATGGCAGGACATGCAGCGCTTGTCGATCATGGGCCGGATGTCCTTGTCGTACACGCCGCGATCCGCGCCTTTCTGCACCCAGGTGATCAGGCCGCTCGATTCCTCGGCCGGGAGCATGCTCGACATCGGTCCGCGCAGCGCCGCCTCCAGCCGCGAGCCCTTGCCGCTGCCGCTATAGGCGATCACCAGGTCCTGGTAGGACAGGGTCATGGGGTTTCCGTCGCGCCCCGAATAGGTGTGGAACAGGTACAGCGCCGCGAACATGTAGGCCAGTCCGAGTACGAGCAGCGCCGCCGTGTACAGCACGCGCATGCTCGGCGGCAGCTCTGAATAGTGAAGATATTGCTGATGCAGTGGAACGTCACTCATGACAATGCGTCTCTCCTCTGGTGATCGTTGTTACATGTCCCGCGGGCCGCTTGCATGCTGCCGCCTGCGTCGGCCTTCGGCCCCGGCTCACTTCTTCGGCGGCAACACCACGTAGACGAACGCCCGCGGCTTCTGGCGGGCATAGTGAGCGGCGAGATTGGCGACATCCGCGTCGGTGAGCCCGTCGGTCATGGCGTGCATCTGCGGGCTCTTGCGCGTGCCCTTTTGATACGCGCGCAGCACCGTTTCCAGGTAGTCGACGCGCTGCCCGGCGAGTGCCGGCGAGCGCGGATCGGTGCTGTTGCCGTCCACCCCGTGGCAGCGGTCGCAGCGCTGCGCCCACTCCGCGGTGGTGAGGGGTTTGCGCACTTTGGGCGGCTGGGGCTGCTGGCTCGCATAGAAGGCGGCCATGTTCTTCACGGCGTTCTCATCGACCGAGACTGCCGGGCCTTTCATCGTATCGTCCTTGCGCGATCCGTCCTTGTACGCCTTCATCGCTGCGGCGAAATATTGCGCGTCCTGTCCGGCCAGGCTCGGCGTCGCCGGGTTTCCGCTCACGCCCGAGTCGCCGTGGCACCCGGCGCAGGTAGCAGAGGCGGCCTTGCCCGCTTCCTTGTCGCCGGGGGCGGGCGTCTTCGCCCGCACCGGCTTCTGCAGCGCGTAGTAGAGCGCGACGTTGGCGATGTCGGCCTCGCTCATGGCGGCGAGCAGCGTCTTCATCATGTCGTCTTTGCGGTTGCCGCTCTTGTAGGCGTTCATCGACGCGACCAGGTATTTGGGATCGAGCCCGACCAGGCTCGGCATTCCCGGCGTGGTGCTGACCCCGCCCTGGCCGTGGCAGCCCGCGCAGCCCGCCGCTGCCGCCTTGCCTGCGCTCAAGGGGTCGGGCTTCGCCGGCGCAGCCTTGACCGTGCGCGGGTTGGCGGGCGGTGCCGGTTCGAGACTGGCGTAGTAGGCCGAGACCTTCATCAGCGCGTCGTCGCTCAGGTACTTCACCGCACCGGCCATCGGATTTTCGCCGCGCGCGCCGGTCTGGTAGACGCGCAGCTCGATGTGGAGGTATGCCGGACGCTGGCCGGCGATGTGCGGCACTCCCTTGGCGTTGGCCGGGGCGACGCCGTCAAGGCCATGGCATTTGGCGCAGGAAGCCGCGGCGACCTTCTTGCCTTCGGCGATATCCGTCGGCGTCGCGTAGGCAGCGCGCAGGTCCTCGCCGCTCCCCGGCTTTATCGTGGTTGCCTGGGGGTTCGCGCCCGGGGAAAAAAACATGCTCGTTGCACCGGCAGCGAGCATGGATACCAGCAGGGGAAAAGCCCTCGCGCTGTTCGTCATCGAAATGCCCTGGAACGGTCGTGGAATGATCCAGCTGTTTGAAGATGCTGGATTATCCACCTGTGCTTCGAATCCCGCAATTCCCGGGCCATTTCACATTGGGGTTTCCCCTTCTTGACAAAGCGCTGTCGAAAATACCTCTAGGGAAACTCTGAAGAACCTTCTTTTTCGTCACCCCCGCGAAAGCGGGGGTCCAGTCGAATCAAGCGTTTTCTGGATTCCCGCCCCCGCCCCCGCTTCCGCGGGGGCATGCTTACCACGCGGGAATGACGTTTTTCAGAGGTTCCCTAGCTGCTAGGCGTGGCTGCGGAGCGAAGAGGAAGACTTGGCGTGATCCTCCCAGGGTGGGAACAGCCGCGTCAGCACGACCAGAACCAGGAACGGCGCGATGATCAGCGCGGCCGCCATGAGCGCACCCTCTTTGCCGAACAGGGTCATCTGGTACGAAAGCAGCCCTTTGCCGGTCTTGGAGATTTCCTGTCCGCCGATCACGACGTTCCAGCGCATCATGAATACCGAGAACAGCACCAGGCAGGCGCAGGTGGTGACGCCGGCGATCAGCGCGCGGCCAGTGGTACCGCGCCAGATCATGTAGGAGAGCCACAGGAACGGCAGGATGGCGCCGATGGCAAACTGCAGAATGAAATAGGGCACAAGCAGCGGGCCGGTGACGTATTCCATGATCATCTCCACGCCCTCGCGGCCCTTGTAGACGATGTTGGCGAACTCCAGTCCCTCCAGCACCAGCGCCACCATGATGAAGCCCCAGATCGTATAGGCGAGCCCCTTCAGGCAGGCCAGATCGATCGGGATCTTGCGCAGCTTGGAGGAGACCACGAAGATCACCGCCAGCAGGGAAACGCCGGAGATGATCGCCGAGAACAGGAATATGACCGGCATCAGGTCCGAGGACCACCATTCGCGCGCCTTGATCGAACCGAACACGAATCCGACATAGCCGTGCAGGCCGTGCGCTCCGGGTATGCCCGCGATCGCGAGCCACAGGATCCATTTCTGGTCGTAGCGCAGCGCCTTGTCGGAGACGTCGTAGGAGCCCAGCGTCAGGATGCGATAGAACGTGCCCAGCAGGTCCTTGCGTTGCTGCGCCTTTTCGACGATGAACGGCCGATAAGCGAACCAGGTCTCCAGCAGCAGCAGGGCGACGTAAAAACTCGCGAAATAGCCGAACATCGCCATCGCCGAGCTCCAGTGCGGCGTGATGGTCGCATTGAATGCACGCTCGGGATGCCCGAGGTGCAAGAGCAGCGGCAGGGGCACGAAGAACATGAAGCAAAGCGAGGTCAAGAGCGCCAGATGCGCGACCGGCTTGAGCCGCTCGAAGCCGAACACCTGGTACAGGCTGGAAACCGTGAACGCCCCCGCCACCAGCCCAGTGAGATAGGGATAGACGGCGATGAGCACGGACCACTCGAAAATCGTCTCGTTCGGATATACCCACCCCGTATATGGGGCGACGTTGATCAGCGGTTCCACTAGTTCACCTCTTTGTCTATGCCGACGTAGAAAACATTGGGGGCATTGCCGGTTTCAGGCCTGAGCACCTGCACGCGGTTGTTGCGGATGAACAGGCTCACCGGGCTTTGCTTGTCCTTGATGTCCCCGAAGATGCGTGCGCCGACCGGGCACGCTTCGACGCAGGCGGGCTGCATGCCCTTGGTGATGCGGTGATAGCACCAGGTGCACTTGTCCGAAACCCCATGCTCTTCGTTGAAGTAGCGCGCCCCGTAGGGACAAGCCTGCACGCAGTAGCGGCAGCCGATGCAGTAGTCGTGGTCGATCAGCACCACGCCGTCCTCGGTCTTGTAGGTGGCGCCGACCGGGCACACCTGCACGCAGGCCGGATGGGTGCATTGATTGCACAGCTTGGGGACGAAAAAGGCCTTGTCCACCTTCTGATCCTTGTAGCGGTTGGCGAACCGATACTCCTTCTCCGAACCGGAGGCCGCGATGTTGACCGGGTCCTGCTGGCTGTCGATGCGTGCCCTGTCCTCGCCCTCGAGATAAACGTAGCGTTCGACCCAGGTGCGGAACTGGTGGGCATTGCGCGGGACGTCGTTCTCGACCTTGCATGCCTCGACGCAGCGCAGGCAGCCGATGCACTTGGTGGCATCCACGCCGAAGGCCCATTGGTGCTTGGTCCAGTCGTAATCCTTGGTCGGAAACGAACCGCCTTCGGCGGCCGGCTTCGCTTCGGTTTTCGCCGAAGCGCCTTTCGCGACGCCGACGCCCAATGCGCCGGCGCCTGCGAGGGCACCGGTGCAGGCTGCCGCGCGAGCGAGCTTGCTCAGGAACGAACGCCGCGCGGCGAGTGAAGGGTTGGAAACTTTCTTCATGGGTTGATCCTTCCTCACTTGGGTGAACGGCATTTCTGTCCGGCGTAGTAGGCGGCGAGGTTCGCGATGTCGGTATCGCTCAGCCCCCTGGTGACCCCCGCCATCATCGGATCCTTGCGCAGTCCCGCCCTGAAGGCCTTGAGCACGTTGACAAGGTAGCCGGGCTGTTGTCCCGCGATGTGCGGCCAAGCGGGGTTGCTGCTCACGCCCGTTTCACCGTGGCAGGCCGCGCAGTTCTTCGCCACCGCCTTGCCCGCGGCGGCGTCGCCGCTCACCTTGCTCTGAGCCGGCGCATCGCAGCTCAATCCCGCGTAATAGACCGCGAGATTCTGGATATCGGCGTTGCTCAGCTCTTTCGCCAGGGGCGTCATGGCGACGTCTTTCTGCGCTCCGGACTTGTAGGCCGAGAGTATCTTGGCGAGATAGGCAGCGGGCTGCCCGGCCAGATTCGGCCAGGTATCGTTCGGGCTGATTCCTTTGTCGCCGTGGCAGCTCGCGCATGCGGCCGCGCGTTGCTTGCCCGCCGCGGGATCTCCGCTCACTTTGGCCGCGGCCACGATCTTGGGCGCGTGCGGGTTATGACAGGTGTTGCAGCTCTGGCCGTTTGCGTGCTGGGCCACTTGAATCTGGGGCTGTGTCGAGGGCCTGCCCGGCATGGCTTCATGGCATAGGGTGCACAACTTCGCCGTATCCGAAGGAATCGGCAGCTTTCCTTTTTCGGGGTGTCCCTTGGCCGGGCCGTGACAGGTTTCGCAGGTAACAGACTTGTGGCTGTTGGCCGACCACTGGGCGTGGCGCTCGCTATGGCAGTCCTTGCAATAGGCGGGTGTCTGATAGACGGTTTCCAGAGACGCTATTTCGGTAACGTTATCGGCGCGATAGGGGCCAAATCTGTAGAACGACTCCGCCGTCATAAACTGTATCGCAAGCAGCGACACGACGAGGACGACGGCAATCAAACCGAGCAACCGAACGATGTGTTTTGGCATTATTGGCCTTTCAGGGTCTTCGCGGGAGACTGTCCAGGTAGGAAGGCGATGGCTTCCTCGGGGTGAAGAATTTCAAGCGTTTCAAGTCCTCGTACTTCGCGGAAACGTAGCTGCTGTTCGAATACGCATTGCGGGCGAGTTCCTCCGCCACCATGCGCGCGTTTTCCACGCTGTCTGCAAAAACCATTATCCTCGCATTGGTGTCATAGAACCTCAGGCGGCGGTCCTTTGCGGCGTCTCTGCCCTCGCCCGGGAGGATGCTCTCGGCTCCAGGGATGGTCCCGGCCATGTATTCCGCGCGGTTGCGCGCATCGATGATCACTGCATTGTTTTCATTGGTAAAGATGTGCCGCAGGCCGTGTGCGCTGGCTTCCGCCGTTTGACCCAGTGCCCTCCAGATCGGAAGGCCAAGCTGATAGCGGCTCACCCTGGTGTAGCCCAAGCTCACAAGCTCCGCGGCACGCTGTCTTGCCCAGTCGCAAAACGGGCCGTTCGAATAGACGATGATGCTGGCCGCGCGGTCCGGGTAGGACTGTGTGAAGCGAATGACGCCTTTTTCCTCAAGATTGATGCTGCCGGGAATGTGGGCGATGGCGTACTGGTTTCTCGGCCGCGCATCCAATACGAGGGCGGATTTCTTCGCCAGGGCAAGCCGCAACTGTTCGGTGGTGACCTCGGGCGTCTTCTGGTCGCGCTCTTCCAGCGTTGTCTGATAGACGCTGGGCCTGGCCGGCGCCGGCTGCGCCGCCCCGGCCGATGACAGGGTCATGGCGATCAGCAACGCCGAGCACATCGCCCGCTCGGCCAGGGCCTTCGCCGATTGCGCCGCCGGCTCCCCGAGCGGTTCGGAAACCGCGGCATGCGCTTTGCAGCGGGTGAGCCGGAGACAACGCGGCACCGCTCGTGAGTTCATGCTGGATGTCGTGATTTGGTGCAATTTCAATCGGGCGATGCATTTTTTTGACAATGATGCCGGACGCACCCCGGGCTCACAACGGACCATTGGTCATGTTTTCTTGCGACCTTCGGCCCACTGGCCCGGCCCTATTGGGTTCCTCCGCCGGGCCGGGGCTGCTAGAATGTTCCGCCTTTCGCTTATGAACGTATTTCCCAAGCTCAGCCTGGTAGGCCGATTTCTGCTCGCGGGCTTCCTGGTGCTGCTTGCAGGGATGGCGCTGGTCGGCACCTGGGTGTCGGACCAGATCGAAAAAGGTGTCATCAGCGGCACCGGTGTCGTCACCAGCATTTACCTGGACAGCGCCGTCTCCAGCCACCTGCAGACGTTGGCGGGCGGCAGCCGCATCAACGACGCCGACCGCATTGCGCTCGACCGGATACTGGCCGGGACTCATTTCGGCGAGCGGGCGGTGGCCTTGCGGGTCTGGACCCGGGACGGGCGCATCGCCTACAACAACCCCGACACCTCGGTCGAGGGCCGCCGGGACCCGCTGAACGGCCCGCTCGCTGCGGCGTTTGAAGGGCGGGTCAGAACCCAGGTCGCCGATCGCGCCGACGCCGAGAACGGCTCCACCTCGAGGCAGGGCTCGCGCCTGATCGAGACCTTTGCACCGATACGCGCCCACAGCGATGGATCCATCATCGCGGTCGCCGGTTTGTCCCAGACCGCCGACGATCTGCAGCAGGACTTGCGCGCGGCGCAAATGCGCAGTTGGGCCATGCAGGCCATCGTGACCCTCGCGATCCTCGCGCTGTTCACGACGCTGGTCAGGCGCGCCAACGACACCATCAACGCCCAGCAGAGAGAATTGCAGAAACAGGTGGCCCAGCTCACCACGCTGCTCGCCCAGAACGAGCAGTTGCACGATCGCGTGAGCCGCGCCGCGGCCCGCACCACGGCGCTCAACGAGCGCTTCCTGCGCCACGTCGCATCCGACCTGCACGACGGGCCCGGGCAAGGCTTGGCGCTTGCTTCGATGCGCATCGAATCGCTGGCCGAGGTGTGCAACGCCTGCGCGGCGAGCGTCGGCAAGGGAGACAGCGTGGAGAAGGATTTCCGCACCCTCCATCTCGCGCTGCAATCGGCGCTTGCGGACCTGCGCGCGATTCTGCGCGGCATGCATCTGCCCGAAATCGAGCAGCTTTCGATTGCGGACACGGTGCGCCGCGCGGTGAGCGAGCACGAGCGCAAGTGCGGCCGCGAAGTGCCGCTTGCGCTGGCCGAGGTTCCCGAGGAAGCCTCGGTGCCGGTGAAGATGACGCTGTTCAGGGTGCTGCAGGAGTCGCTTGCCAACGGGTTTCGCCACGGCGGCCGATGCACGCAGCGTGTCGCGGTGAGCGGCTCCGGCAACCAGCTTTCGGTGGAAATCGCCGATGATGGCAAGGGATTCGATCCCAGGGCGCTCAAGACCGGCGGGCACCTGGGACTGGTCGGGATGCGCGAACGCGTGGAGGCGCTGGGCGGGAGCTTTGCCGTCAGCAGCGCGCCGAACCGGGGAACCACCGTGCGGACGACACTGCCGTTGTCGCGGCAGGAGGAAAATGACGACTGAGCGCATCAGGATCCTGGTCGCCGACGACCACCCGCTGTTTCGCGAGGGCGTGGTGCACTCGCTTGCCTCCGAGGCGGACTTTCAGGTCGTCGGCCAGGCGGCGAGCGGCGAGCAGGCGCTCGAAATGGTGCGCGATCTGCTTCCGGATGTCGTGCTGCTCGACATCGGGATGCCGGGATGGGGGGGCCTGGTCAGCGCGGAGAAGATTGCCACCGCCTGTCCGGCGGCCAGGATCGTGATGCTCACGGTGGTCGAGGACGAGGACAATCTGCTCGCGGCGTTCAAGGCCGGCGCGCGCGCCTATGTGCTCAAGGGCGTTTCGGCGCACGAGCTGGCGCGCGTGGTGCGCGCGGTCGACCAGGGAGAAGTCTACGTCACGCCGTCGCTCGCAGCCGGGATACTGGTCACGCTGACGCGGCGCTCAAGCGCGCCGCGGGACCCGCTCGAAGAGCTTACCGAGCGCGAATCGGAGATCCTCAGGCTGGTAGGGCACGGGTTGACCAACCGCGAGATCGGCGAGCGCATCCACCTTTCGGAAAAGACGATCAAGCACTACATCACCAACATCCTGGAAAAGCTGCACGTGCGCAGCCGCGTCGAAGCCGCGATGCTGGTTGCGCGCGGCGGTCAGCGCGAAACGAACAGGTAACGCCGGGACTTGCCCGACAGGCGCCTGGGCCGCCTATCCCCTTATTGAATTCAGGGTTGATATACGTCAAATGCGCCCCCCCGCGTTCGATAATAATCCAGCGCAGTGATTCGCCACAGGGAAATGCCGGTCCGGGAACACAGCGCCCAGGGGAAGACCGGGCCACTTTCAAGGCATTCCGGGCCATCGGGACGGTGGCCTTGCGGATCCTGCCGAGTTCCGCGCGCCCGAGCGCGGCCCGCTGGCGTGCGCGCCGGCCTGCCGGAATCCGGCGATGCGGAATTCACTTCCACCGGCCGAAGGCTTGCAGTCCGGTCCAGAACCGGACCGGGGTACCGTTTATTCAAGAGGGGAATCTAGCGTGATGCGTATTGCAAGAGTTGCGGCGTGGTTCCTGGCAGGCATCATTTGCCTCGCCGGAACGGCAGGCCAGGCGCTGGCCCATGCCGCCGCCGCCAAGGCGGCCGAAAAAGTGGTGCAGAACCCGGAAAACGAGGCCTGCCTCGGCTGCCACGGCACCGAGGGATTCGCGTCGCCGGCCGCGGACGGAAAAATGCGCCAGTTGCACGTGACGCCGGACAAGTTCGGAAAGAGCGTGCACGGCAAGCGGGCCTGCGTCGAATGCCACAAGGACATTACCGAAATTCCCCACAAGCCGGGGGTCGCGCACAAGGTGAGCTGCGTGCAGTGCCACGAGGCCCTGTGGGAGAACGCCCAGAAAGAGAACAAGACGCAGGAGAACGCGCGCCTCGGCGTGGTGGTGGAGCAGATCAACAAATACATGCATTCGATTCACGCCCGGCCGAACCGGGAGGACCAGTCGCGCACCAATGCAACCTGCTACAACTGCCATGAAGCCCACTATGTGTATCCGAAAGGCAGTGACGCGCGCACCGAGTGGCGCCTGAGCATTCCGAACGCCTGCGGAAAATGCCATGCGAAGGAGAGGAAGGATTACGCGATCTCGGTGCACGGCAAGTCGGTGCTCGGGGACGGCAACCCGTACGCGGCGATCTGCTCGGATTGCCACACCACCCACGACGTCGAGGATCCGACCGCCGATTCGACCCGCGTGATCATCACCAGGAATTGCGGAAACTGCCACGCCGACAGCCTGAAGAGCTACATCGAAACCTATCACGGTCAGGTCAATACGCTGGGTTACGGTTATACGGCGAAGTGCTTCGACTGCCACGGCAGCCACACCATTCAGCGCGTGGCCGATCCGATGTCCAAGGTGCATCCGAACAAACGGCTGCAGACCTGCCAGCAATGCCACAAGGAAGCGACCAACGGGTTCGTCACGTTCCAGCCGCACGGCAATACGCAGGACTTCGGCCGCTATCCCCACATATGGCTCGCCTCGAAGTTCATGATCGCGCTGCTCGCAGGGACGTTCGCCTTCTTCTGGACGCATTCGGCGCTGTGGTTCTACCGCGAGTACAAGGAACGCCAGGAGCGCAAGAAACGGCAGCACGTTCGCGCCGAAGCTCTGCCCCGGGGGCAGGGCAAGTATTACCGGCGCTTCCCGCTCGTGTGGCGCGTCGCCCATCTGATCTTTGCGCTGAGCCTGATGATACTGACGCTCACCGGCATGTCGGTGTTCTACGCCAACACCGCCTGGGCGCCGGTGGTCATGAACGCCCTGGGAGGCCCGAGAGCCGCGGGGCTCATCCACAGGACCTCCGCGGTGATCTTCGCCGCGGTGTTCCTGCTGCACGTAATCTATTTCGTCGTTCGCCTCGGCCCCAGATGGAAGACCTTCCAATGGTTCGGGTCGAATTCGCTGGTGCCCCGCTGGCAGGACCTGTGGGACATCATCGGCATGTTCAAGTGGTTCTTCAACCTCGGCCCGCGGCCGGTTTTCGACCGCTGGACCTACTGGGAGAAATTCGACTACTGGGCGCCGTTCTGGGGCGTGACGATCATCGGCTTCAGCGGCGTGATGCTCTGGTTCCCGGAGCAGACCGCCTCGGTCCTGCCGGGCTGGGTGTTCAACGTCGCCACCATCTTCCACGGCGAGGAAGCGCTGCTTGCCGCGTTGTTCCTGTTCACGGTGCACTTCTTCAACAACCATTTCAGGCCCGACAAGTTTCCCCTGGATGTGGTGATGTTCACCGGCGCGGTGCCCGTCGAGGAATTCAGGCACGAGCATCGGGTCGAGTACGAGCGGCTGGTCGCAACGGGAGAGATCGACAAGTACTTGGTGGAGGCGCCGTCCCAGCCCATGACCACGGGCTCCAAGATCCTGGGATTCGCCCTGATCGGCTTCGGTCTGATACTGCTGATCCTGGTTCTCATCGGAGTGTTCGGTGCGGTGAGGGCGGCCGTGTGAGCGCGTTCCGCGAGAGCAAGGCCGGACTATGTTTTCCCCCATTATCGGAATAAAATTGCATCGGATCGAAGCGTGCCGGAGCAAATCCGGTTGTCGACCCACTAAACCTCGAGATCCACAATGAAAACTCTCATCCTAGGCGTGTTATTTTCCGCCGCGCTCGTCGGCTGCTCCGACAAGCAGGAAATAACCGCCAAACCCGCGGCCGAAAAGCAACCGGCGGGGAACGTCAGCGCGGGCAAGGCGATCGCCGAGCGCGATTGCAAGGTCTGCCACGGCCTGGACGGCAAGGGCGTCGCTCCGGGAATCCCGCACCTGGCGGCGCAGCGCGAGCGCTACCTGCTCGGCTCGATGAAGGAATACAAGGACGGCAAGCGTTCTCACGCCGCGCTCAAGGACAAGATGGCGCAGATGAGCGACGCGGACGCGCGCAGCGTGGCCGCGTACTTCGCCAGCTTGCCGCCGGTGGTGGCAACAGCGGCGATCGACGTCAAGCACTCCTCGCTGTATGAGAAAGGCAAGGCGCTGGCCTCCGCGTGCACCAAGTGCCATGGCGAAGACGGCAACAGCAAGACCCCGGGCACGCCCAGCCTCGCGGGCCAGCAGCCTCACTATCTGGTTGCCGCCATCCAGGAGTATCACCAGGGCGAGCGCAAGACCGCGACGATGAAATCGATGCTGCGCGAATCGAACAAGACCGATCTGGAGAACCTGGCCGTGTATTTCGCCGCCCAGACGCCGGTGCAGCGTCCAGCGCCGGCTTCGGGCGACCCGGCGGCCGGCGAGCCGCTCTCTGCCATGTGCGGAGGGTGCCACGGCTCCCATGGCGTGAGCGCCGATGCCGCGACGCCGAGCCTGGCGGGCCAGGACGCCCGGTACCTCGTGAAGTCCATCAAGGCTTACCGCACGACGCGCCAGCACTGGGGCATGCAGCGCTACGTCGCCGGCCTGAGCGACAAGGACATGGAGAACATCGCCGCGTTCTATGTCGTGCAGAAGCCCCAGGCCGCCGACAAAGTGCCCGCCTCGACCCAGGAGTTGGCCGACAAGTGCAATCGCTGCCACGACAGCGACAACAACCCGGCGATGGCGCCGCCGAAAATGCGCGGCCAGGACAAGGACTACCTGGTGATGGCGCTCAGGGCATACCGCGACGGCAAACGCGAAAGCTCCACCATGCACAACATGAGCACTATCTACAGCAACGCCATCATCGAGAGCATTTCCACCTGGTACGCGAGCCAGGCGCCGAAATAGGCGGCTCGCGCACCATATTTACTGCCGGAGTAAGGCCCGAACCAGCACCGCTGGTTTTGCCGTTCATCAATCTCATCGTTGTGCAGTGCATTGCAAGCAATGCACTGCACAACGATGAGACCTATTTAAAAGGCAAAACCCCGCCCGCTCCGTCATCACTTCTCTGAAAAGCGCCTACCCCCGCCGCTGCGCGCCGTGATCGCTCGCAAACTGCACCAGTTCGGCGAGCGAACCGGCGCCGGTCTTCTCCATGATCTTGGCGCGGTGCGCCTCGACGGTCTTGATGCTGACCTCCAGCTCGTCGGCGATCTCCTTGTTGCGCCGGCCCGCGATGATGCGCTCCATGACTTCGCGCTCGCGCGAGGTCAGCTTGGAAAAACGCACCGCAAGCGATACCTTCTTCGCCGCCTCCACGCGCACCTCGGCGTCGTACGCGAGCGCGTTGTCGATCAGCGCCAGGAACGACTGGTCATGAAACGGTTTTTCGATGAACTCGATGGCGCCCTTCTTCAGCGCACTCACCGCCGTCGGCACGTCGCCGTGGCCGGTGATGAAGATGACCGGAATCGGGTGCCCCCGGCGCACGAGCTCGTCCTGCAGCTCCAACCCGCTCATTCCGGGCATGCGGATGTCGAGCACCAGGCATCCTGCCTGCGCCGGGTCGTACGCAGCCAGAAACTGCTCCGCGCTCGCGTAGCCGGCGACCTTGTGGCCGGCCGATTCGAGCAGCCAGCGCAGCGAGTCGCGCAGCGCTTCGTCGTCATCGACCACGCTTACCAGGGGCTCGGCGCCGTCGTTCATGTCCGCTGCAGCGGCAACGAGAGGTGGAACGTGCTGCCGCGTTCCGGGTTGCGGGTCGCCCACAGGCGGCCGTGATGCAGCTCGAGGATCGAGCGGCACAGGCTCAGGCCCACGCCCATGCCCTCGGGCTTGGTGGTGAAGAAAGGCTCGAAGGAATTGCCGACCATCGCTTCGGGAATCCCGCAGCCGCTGTCGGCGATTTCGATCCCGATCGAACCTCCGCCCGCATCGAGACACGTGCGCATGCCCAGGCGGCGCTCCGCCGGCGGCGTTTCCCGCATGGAATCGATGCCGTTGCGCGCGATGTTGAGGATTGCCTGCTCCAGCATGATTCTGTCCGCCTGTGCCGCCGGCAGATCCGAGGCGAGATCGAGCTCGATGCGCACGCTTTCCTTTTCCGCGTCGATTTCAATCAGACTCGCGATATTGGTGATCACGCCGTTGATGTCGCAGGCAACAAGCTCGGGCTGGCGCTTGCGCACCAGCTCGCGCACGCGGTGGATGACCCGACCGGCGCGCTCGGCCTGGGCCCCGGCCTTTTCCATCGCCGAGAGCAGCTCTTGCGCGTCCCAGCTCCCCGCGCGCAGGCGCCGCACGCAGCCCATATTGTAGTTCGCGATCGCCGCCAGCGGCTGATTGATTTCGTGCGCCAGCGTGGAGGCCATTCCCCCCACGGTGAGCAGGTGCGAGGTAAGCTGCAGTTTCTGCTGCTGCTCGTGGTAGAGTCCCTCGGCCAGCTTGCGCTCGGTGACATCGTGGACGACCTTCAGAACCACCATGCGCCCATCGACCCAGCGGAGCTTGCGCGCACGGACCGAATACCAGCGCTTGCGCGCCGAGTCGGTAAATTCGTCACTGTGATTTTCCCTGGATCCCGATAATTGAAGCTGCGCCTCGATCTGGACTGAACTGGCGAGCGGCGCCCCCGCGCCGAACGTGTCCCTGCAGCGCTGGTTCAGGTACAGGAGAGCGCCGCTTTCCGGGTCGACGACGTAGACCGCCTCGTCCAGCCCCTCGAGCACGGTCGCGAAGCGCTCGTCGGCATGCGCCAAAGCGACTTTCAGCCGGTCGAGCAGGAGCACGAAAATCACCCAGGTCGCGAGCAGGATCAGGGCTTTCCAGAAGTGGAGAAAGGAATGGGGGTAGAGAAGGAACGCGTGCGGGAAGACGTGACCGGTCAATCGGTCATTGGCGAACCATGCCGCCACGGCAAGCACGGACATCGCGACGCCGCCCGCCTTGCCGAACCTCCAGCCGATAAAGCCAACCGGAGCCAGATAAAGCACCGACAGATCGAATTCGAAACCGGTCAGGTAGTCGCCCACGGCCACGGCGACGATCATCGCCGCCCCGAATGCAATCGCCAGGGACTTCGACCGGGGAAACGGAAAAGCGACGGTGCCAGTCACGAGTGTGGGATGCCGCACCTGGAAAAAGAGGCGCGGCGAATTCTAAAGTACCGCTGCGCTAGAACTTGTACCGCAGCGCCAGGCGAACGACGTTCACGCTGTAGCGGGGCGCCTGCTCGCCGAAGACCAGCACGTTGGTGATCGTGTTCGGCGCGACGCCGTCGAGCATCCAGTTCTTGCTGTCGAAGCGCTCGTGCCAGAAGCTCCCCTGCAGCGAGACGTTATCCTTCAGCCGATAGATCGCGTAGAACCTCAGGCTGTCGAGCGACGTGGTGATATGCGGGAAGGCCGGATCGGCCGCTCCGGTGATGACGTTGATTTGGCTGCGTGAGTGCGAGATGCCGTAATCGGCGCCGATATCGAGCTTGTTCTTGATCGCCTCGTGCTTCAAGCCGATGCCGATGAAATCGAACTTGTCCCTGTTCTCGCCGAACCAATCGGGCGTCGAGACCGCCGCGCTCCCGGCCTGCCGTGACTCAATTTCCTGGTAGTTGGCGAAAAAGTGCAGACTGGTCTGCGGCGTGAGCATCACGGAGAGATCGCCGTTCACGCCATAGTCCCTGGCGCTGATCAGGCCGATGCTCGAGCTGGAATAATCGTCGTTGGCCCAATCGACACCGAGTCCGATATTGATGGTTTCCGTGGCGGCGATGTCGGCGCGCACCCCGACGCTCTCGCGCCTGCGGTCGGCCATGTTGTATTTTCGCAGCAGCGGATTCTCCACCGGTACGACCTCGACGACCGGCCGATAGGCCGAGGCCTTGCGTTCGGCGTAGGCGACCTTGGCCGTCAGATCGAGCCGGTCCAGGACGCGCAAGATGACCCTTCCCCACAGCGTATCTTCGCGGGTCTTGTCGCTTTCCTGAAAGGTGCGCTTGCGTTCTTCGGAATCAAATCCGGCCGAGGCCTTGGCGAGCGCCGAGATCCTGTAATCGCCGCTCAGCTTCACTTTGTCCTGCGTAAAACTGTACGGGAGGTTGGTCCTTGGTATCCCGGCAAGCACGTCGGTCAACACCACCGGATAGACGCCCTGCGGCGTGCGGTTGTCGCGATCGTTGTGCGTGTAGGCCGCGTTCAGCCGGAGCCGCTCCGTGACCGCCGAGGTCAGTTTGAGGCCCGCATCGAGCGTAGCCGCACTGCCGTTCAGGGAACTTGCCGGCAGTGCGCCCGCCGCCGCACCCGGATTCAGCGTCGCCGCGAGGAAACTTTCGTTCTGCGACATGCGTCCCCAAGCGATGTCGAAACTGGCCCGCGTCCTCGCGCTGAACTGGTATCCGGCCGAGGCAAGGATCTGGTGAAACTGGTTGTCGGGGGGCAGCGCGAGCTGGCCGGCGACTCCGCCAAGCACCGGGGTGAACGGGTTCTGCCAGGTCAAGGCGTCGTTGCTGTTGCGAAACTTCGAGCCGTAATAGGCGAACTTGGCCTGCCACCGATCGCCCCTGTATGAGGCCGAGGCGTCCACCTGATCGGTAACATAATCCACCGGCTCGACCAGATGGGCCGAACTGAGCAAGAAGGCGCCGGCCGAGCGCTTCGTGCCCTCCTTCGTTTCGCGACGGAAGTTGACGCCGTACTCCCAGTCTTGCGCCGAAGTCCAGCCGACGCCCACGCCGAGCCTTTTCCTCTGCGTGCCGAGGTCCACCTCCTGAAGTGTGCTCGCGAGCGGCATCAAGCCCGTCGTCGCCGCCGGGAACCCCGCCGGCAGGGTGAGCGATGAGCCGCCTGCGCCGAGAAACGGGGTCCTCGCGCTGTCGGAGATCAAGTGCGGCAAGCCGTCGTATTTGAGCAGCAGCTTGTACTTGCCTTGCCTCCCCCCTTCGGCGTCGAGCGAGCGAGAATCGAGCCCCAGGTTCGACGCGTTGGCGTTCCAGTAGGCCGCGTCCGCGCCGCGGAAGCGCGCCGCGCCGTCGCCGATGAAAAATCCGCCCTTCTTCTCCAGTCCCGTGTATTCGCCGAATTTGAACGACCCCTGCGATACGTGGCCGACGCCGACATCGACCGTCCCGCTCGTCCCATCCTCGAACTTGCAGGACTTGCATTCCCACTTCGAGGTATCGACGGGGGGCTTGGCGGCGCCGCTGTCAGCCGCCGTCACAGCGCCGGGCAGCGCCGAGAGTAAGCCGAGAACAAACAATCGATTGGATGTCTTCATGTTCTTGTCCCGTCTTGTCCTAAACCGCACCAACCAAAATCAGGGCTGCTAACTTCTCCTAGATTCAACCCAGAAAAAATCAAATCCTCATCACCTTCGTCGACTCCGATCCGCGCCAGTTCGCTATCGCATCAACATGTCGCCCGAAGGGTGATTCGATCCGTGTATCTGCGAATGGCAATTGGTGCACGCGCCGGCGAGCAGAAAACCCGATGCGCCGGCGCTGCCGCCCGGCAGCCCGGCCGCAGTGCGCGGAACCGAACGATGTCCGACCGACGTATGGCATTGCTGGCAGAGCAGCGGCGGATTCTTGATCAGGAGCGACGCGCGCACCGACCCGTGCGGCGTGTGGCACAAGGTGCAGTCCTCAGCGACCGGCGCGTGCTCCCACAGGAACGGACCGCGCTTCTCCGCGTGGCAGGTATAGCAGGTCTGGTTTACGGTCGGCTTCGCGAGCATCGCGACGGCGTTCGACCCGTGCGGATTGTGGCACTCGCTGCAGGCGATGCGGCCGAAGCGCACCGGATGCACCGAGAGCTTGTTGAAGTCCGCGCGCTGCTTCCGGTGGCAGTTGTAGCAGACCTCGGGCTGGCTGGCGGTTGCGCGAACCGGGTCGCGCTCGGCGTGAATCCGGTGGCAATTGCTGCAGGCGACGTCGTTTGCCTCGTGAGTGCTCGCGACCCAGCCGCTGCGCGCGCCTCCGCGATGGCATTCCAGACAGAACTTGTTTCGCTGCTCGGCCGTCAGAAACGACGTTTTCTTGAAGCTGTTGATCGCATTCTTGTCGGTGGTTTCGGCGTGCTTGGCCCCCGGCCCGTGGCAGGCTTCGCATTGCAGCTTCCCGGGGGCGAATGGGGTGCGCTTGTCGGCACGCTGCCCGTGCTTGGTCTTGAATATTTCGAACAACTGCGGAAACGGTGTTGCGTCGGGATGGCATTGCAGGCAGGTATCGGCGCCGCTTTCGGTGTATTGGGTTCCCAGTCCGGGAGCGCTCGGCG
>JACPRN010000038.1 GCA_016189945.1 Betaproteobacteria bacterium | reverse complement strand
GCAATAACAATCGGCCAGTGACCCGCAGCGCTTCTCGGGTCAAGCCGCTCACGCCCGGGTGGTGAAACTGGTAGACACAAGGGACTTAAAATCCCTCGCTGCGAAAGCGGCATGCCGGTTCGATTCCGGCCCCGGGCACCAGACTTCCGAGGTGAACAACAACGCCTTTTCGGCCGTCGAGTTGCTGGACAGTCTGCGTGCCATTGAGCGGCGCGGAGGGGCCGAATCATCGCCGGCCTGGTGTTCCAATTTCATTGGCGCCTCTCGCTCAGGACGTGCCTTCGTATGTGCTCGGACCATCTTCTTAAGGCGGCGACCTTGAAACGCGCACTCAAGACAGGATCACCCCGTCGATGACACGCGCTATCTTCGCTGCATCCAGTCCGCCGCCTGCATCATCGCGCGTTTCGATCAGCGTCCCCTCGGTACCACCGCCTTCGTCATGCGGTGTCATGCCGGCGGCAAGATACTCTGCCCGCTTCCGCTCCCATCTGGCGCGATAGGCCGGGTCGTCGAGCATGCCGAGGTGTTCCCAGTAGTATGTGACGCCGCTGGCGTGATCGGCGATAGTAAAGTCCGGATAGCGGACGCGGCTGCTTCGGCGCAAGGGGCGCAGCCGCTTGATCTCCTGGATCTTCGCCGCGTTCTTCAGGTCGATGCCGAGATTGATCACGCGTCGCGTGATGAATTCCGAATTCTGAACGCAGTGCGTTCCGTTTTGTCACCCGCTCCAATTCGGAACGCAGCGCGTTCCGTTTTCTGGGAGCTCCCGCTTCATCACCCAAGAATGGCGTGGGATAAGCCACATAGAACTGGCGCATGTAGCGAAGGTTGCGGACATCGAATCCCCGGCCAAAATCGTTCGTCAGCCGTTGCGAAAGGTCCTGGAGCACCCGCTCGCCATAGCCTGCGCGCCGCCGCCCGCCCTGTTCGTGCACTACGATCAGTCGCCCCACGTGCCAGTACGCGTGGATCATGGCGACATTCACGGTGCGGTAGGCCGAGGCCCGGGCCTGCTCCAGTACCGACCTGATTTCGCGGTATAGCGATTCCACCTGAACGGGTCGGGTCGGTCGCATCTCAGTTCAACTCCATCCAGCACCGTAGCGCCGGCTTCACTCCGACCGGGGCGTCCACGCGCTTGAGATAGCTGTTCTTGTCGAGCGCGGGGAGCGCATAGCAGAAGAACACCCCTCTGGCACCCTTCGCCGGGCGCTTGCTCACGACGGGAATGGAACACATGGCCAGGCACTGTTCGACCAAAGATTTACCCGACAGATTTCGAATGCCCTGCCTGCGGCGCAACAGGGTGTGGCATGAGTAGTTTCGACTCTCTGACTTTGGCGCTTGAGGAATGGTTCGATACCCGGTTGCACGACTTTGCGCGGTCGCGGTGCTTGAAGCGGCGCTCGTGGTCAAGACCGTGATGCATCGCTTTTCTCGGGAACCCTGACGATGAAAACGACCTACTTTCCCCAAGACGACATTTTGGAATTCCGCTTCAGCGACAAGCCCATCGTTCGCGAAACTTCGCAGGACTGGAATGTCAACGTGAGCTATGCCGCCGACGGGTCGATTGTCGAACTGGTGATTCTGGATGCGGTCAAGGGCGGACTGATCCCGTTCGAGAGCGCCGGCGGGCTACGGGCCGCCTGAGGATCCCCCACGCGGCGACGCGCATGGGCGACCGCCTGCCAATCGGACCTGACGTCCTCGCCGCACTGTGCCGCCGGCACGGCATCCGCAAGTTGTCGGTGTTCGGATCGGTGCTCAAGGGCACTGCGCGGCCGGACAGCGATATCGATCTGCTGGTCGAATTCGAGGACAGCGCCCGGCCAAGCCTGCTCGACGTGGCGCAGATCGAGATTGAGCTGTCAGAGACGCTCGGCGGCCGGAAGGTCGATGTGCGCACCCCTGCCGAGCTGAGTCGCTATTTCCGCGATGAGGTGCTGCGCACGGGGAGGGTCGAGTATGTCGCCGGATGACATGATACGGCTGCGCCACATGGTCGAGGCGGCGGAATCCGCGCTGGAGTTTAGCCGGGGCGTACGCGATCCGAACTCGACACGGATATCATGCTGCGCTTCGCGCTCACCCGCGCCGTGGACGTCGTCGCCGATGCGACTCGGCTGAGTCCCTTCTTCACAGCACCCGCCACCAGGGCACCGCCAGTACGTCCGGCGCCAGCCATTCGAGCGCGGTGCCGGTGTGCAGCAGCAGCCCGGCGCGGGACTTCTTGCCGTACTCGTCCCGGAACGTCCGCAGGTGTTTGGCGTCGGCCAGGCGCGGGCGCGCGCTGGCCTTGATCTCGACCGGCAGCAGGCGGCCGCCGCTCTCGATCACGAAGTCCACTTCTTCACCGATGGCCGTGCGCCAATAGCCGATCTGCGCGCGTTCGATCCGCGCGTCGCGCCAGGCGAGCAGGTCCTGCAGCACGAGATTCTCCAGATGCGCTCCGGTCGGCTCGTCCATCTCGGCAAGGTGCAGCGCGACGCCGGTGTCGCCCCAGTAGATCTTGGGCGCTTTGATCAGCCGCTTGGTGCGGTTCACGGCAAAGGCGGGCACGCGCACCAGCAGATACGAGGTCTCGAGCAGGTTGAGCCAGCGGTGCACCGTCGGCTGCGGCAGCGCGACGTCGCGTCCGAGTTCGGTCTGGTTGATAAGCTGGCCGAGGCGCAGGCAGGCCGCGCGCATCAGGCGGCGGAAATCGGGCAGCGCGCTGATCCCGGCGAGGTCCCGCAGGTCGCGCTCGAGATAGGTGCGCACGTAGCCGTCGAACCAGATGGCGCGTTCCTTGGGTGGAGTCCTTTCCACCGCAGGGG
>JACPRN010000031.1 GCA_016189945.1 Betaproteobacteria bacterium | reverse complement strand
TTTCGGCGGATCGATGCTCGTCACCTTCTCCCATTTTAGACCTGGGTCGCGGTAGATTTGGTCCCAGGTCAACTTCCGGATCTTCCTCAATGTATTTGTGACGCGCTCGCGTTCATTCTTGTCCAACGCGAACCAATTATCCTGAAACACCGCGTTGTTAAGGTCCAGCAGGACGGCGTTTTCGTTTTGTTCGTCCGCCATTTCTCACCCTTTTCACGATTGCGTCAGGGTCAGACTCCTTTGGCGGATTCTCCCGGGCCCATTCAACGGCACGAAGCAAATCCTCCTGCGCTTTCCGTTCGTGCAGCCAAAGCTCATTTTCTGGGATAACGCGTGCCGTCCGCACGAGCCATACGCCGGGCTCATGTTCTTCCACAATTACCTGCCGTCCCGCGAATTGTTTCCCGAGAGAAATCTGACCGTTCGAGCCAACGACCTTGACGGTTGTCTTAACACCGAGATTGTTCATACAAATCCGCGCTGCTTATTGAGCGTACGCGACTCGACAATTCCCAAAAATTCCTATCTGTTTCGTGCATTCGTGCAGCACAACGGCACCATAGCACCATATTGATGCAAAGTCAAAGGTCGCGGAAGCGATCGCCGCGCTCGACAGCGTCGTTCCCTGCCCTCGCTACGTCGTGGATAGCAAAGGCGAATTACCATCGAAGCGCGCGTCACCAGGGGCGAGCCGGATCAGCGGTACGGCCTGTGCGTTAGGCTTGGCGCCTCCCTGTTGCCAGTTCTCCAGGGCGCGCACGTCTTTCTGGCGGCTACACGGGCGCCACCGTCTGCCCCACCGTACCGAAGCCCAGATAGGCCCCGTCGCTCTGCAGGCGCTCCTGCAGCGCCTTGACGTCGACCGCGCGCGGCGCAACGTGGTCCTTCAGCGCGAGGCCGGCCGCCGTGCCCGCGGCCTGTCCCATGGCAAAGCAAGGCCCGGATACCCGCGCCGAGGACTGGCCGTCGTGCGTCATCGAGGCGCAGCGCCCGGCGACGAACAGGTTGTCGATCCCCCCTTGCGGCACGATCATGCGGTAGGGAAGCTGGTTGAGGCCGCGCGATTCGGGAATCGGCGGGAACTTGAGCGCCACGTTGCGCCGCGGCGACGGAACACGATCGCGCCCCGGCAACCGGCCATCGCGCCTACCTATCAAGAGTGCAATGACCAAAACGGTACAAGTGAATAATCCAACGAAAGTCGGTAAACTCCGCTATGGATCATCAAGGACATTCCAACATGGGAATCGCCGAACGAATCTATGAAGTCGTGAGGGGCCTGCCCGATGCCGTGGCGGCCGAAGTGCTGGATTATGCCGAGGCCAAGTGCGCTAAGGCTTCCACCGATGCGGTACAGGCGGCCCGTCGTAGCGCAGCTCTGGCGTTGCTCGAAAAGCATGCCGGGAAATTCAAGGCCGTGAAGTTTAACCGCGCTGAACTCTACGACCGTGCGTGCCTTCGCTGATACCAACATCGCCGTCTATGCGGAATCCGACGACGGCGAAAAGTCCAAACGGGCACGGCTGATTATTGAGAGTTCACCCGTCATCAGCACGCAGGTTGTCAACGAGGTCATAGCAGCGCTGACCGGGAAGTACGGCTTCTCGAAGCCAGACGCCTATGAGGTCGCAATTGGCTTGATGGACCTCTGCGAAGTGGTGCCCGTAGATGAACGAACTGTCCGGGAAGCGATGAATCTCGCAGTCCGCTATCAACTCTCTCATTGGGACGCACTCATCGTGTCTGCGGCACTGCTCGCGGGTTGTGATCTGGTCCACTCGGAGGATCTACAGCACGAGCAAATAATTGACGGGCGAATTACGGTGAGGAACCCGTTCACGGATCAGTGAGGTCATACCCTCAATTCGGGTTTCCGAAGACATGCCGGCAGCCGATTCGAGCCCCTTGACGTAATTCAATGCTGACAATGCACGGCTTCCTACCTTGCTTCCAACTCGCGTTTGAGCATGTCTTTCAACGCCGGCGCTCCTTGGTACTCAAGTCGCCCGTCGGATGACACCATGAATTCCGACTGATGCACGGATTCGCTCTGCTCGGGGAGCCGACCAGGGCTCGAACTCCCTCGTTACACGCGCACCGCCGTCTGCCCCACAGTACCGAATCCCAGATACGCCCCGTCTGTCTCCAGTCGCTCCTGCAGCGCCTTGACGTCCACCGCGCGCGGCGCACAACCGTCCTTCAACGCGAGGTGGGCCGCCGTGCCCGCGGCCTGTCCCATGGCAAAGCAAGGCCCGGATACCCGCGCCGAGGACTGGCCGTCGTGCGTCATCGACGCGCAGCGCCCGGCGACGAACAGGTTGTCGATCCCCTGCGGCACGATCATGCGGTAGGGAAGCTGGTTGAAGCCGCGCGACTCCGGAATCGGCGGAAACTTGAGCGCCACGTTGCCCGCGACGTGCGCTTCCACCGGCCAGCCGTTCACGCCGATCGCGTCGGCGAAGCTCGCGCACTCGAGGACGTCGGCTTCGCTCAACAGGTACTCGCCCAGCACGCGGCGGGTTTCGCGGATGCCGATCTGCGGGGCGATCTCGACGATGTAGGCGTTCTCGAAGCCCGGCGTCGCCTCCTTGATGAACTCGAACACGTCCCAGCACTGGCGCCGGCCTTCGATCTCGCCGTAGCTCATCTGCTCGACGTCGATGCCGCTCACGGCCGAGCCGTCCGGGTTCTTGATTTGCGTAACGTTGGCGCGCCATTCGATCGGGTTCTTCTGCGGGCGCACCAGCGCCCCGCGGCGTGGAAAGCGCCGCCCCTTGGCTGCGGCCTCATCCATCAACTTCGGGATCGTCTCCCAGGCGCGCCCCGCCCTGGCCGGATCGACGCCGATGATGCGGAACATGGTGGTGGGATAGAGCATGTTGCCCGCGCCGTCGCCCAGCTCGTAAGGCACCCCGGCCCAGGCGGCGAGGTCCCCGTCCCCCGAGCACTCGATGAACATGCGCCCGCGAACGGCCTGGCGGCCCGATTTGCTCTCGATGATCACCGCGTCGATCTCGCGCTCCGAGCGCCTCGCCATCCCGACGCCGAAAGCGTGGAACAGGACCTTCACGCCCGAGCCGGTGAGCAATTCGTCCGCGGCGATCTTGTAGGCGGAGATGTCGTAGGCCTGCGCCGTGATCTTGTTCGCAAGCGACAGGTGCGGCGCGTTCAGCCCGCCCATTTTCTCCAGCCGCCCGAGGATTTCGTCGGCCAGGCCGTGGACCACCTGCTTGTGCTCGCCGTGCACGTTGGCGTGCAGCCCGCAGAACGTGGACAGGCCAGCCGCCGTTCCAGCGCCGCCGAGGAAACCGTAGCGCTCGATCAAGACCGTCGAGCGGCCCGTGCGTCCGGCAGCCGCCGCCGCGGCGATCCCGGCTGGTCCGCCGCCGAGCACGACCACGTCGTATTCGCCGAGGATCGGGGTCTTGCGGCCAGGCTCGTCGATTTGAGCGCGTTTCATCACCCTCTCCTTCTCGCTACTTGTACATGCCCTGCTGGCTGAAGAAATTGTGCGCAAACTAGAGCAGGGAACCGGCGTTGTCAATCGCCGCCGGAAGCTCGCAATGGCACGCAGCCTAGAACAGCCTCACCTCGCCCGCCGCGATTTCCTCCCAGGGGATGATTTCGATATCGGCGGAGAAGCGGCGCCTCTCGCGCGCGGTCGTGACGACCCAACCGCGGCGCAGGCCGAGATCTGCCATGCACTGCCGCAGCCCCGCGATCGAATGGCGGTCCACCGCCGCGGCCGTTTTGATCTCGATCGGAAGAATGCGCCGCCCGTCGGCGATCAGCAGATCGACTTCGGCGCCGGTGTGCGTGCGCCAGAAATGGAACTCCGGACGAACCAGGCGGCTTGCGGCAAGGCCCGCCAGTTCCTCGATCACCTGTCCTTCGAACGAGGCCCAGCGCCGGGACCAGGTAGCGAGATCCGAAGGGCGGCGCAAGCCCGCGAGAAAATGCAGCACGCCGCTATCCCTCAGGTAGAGCTTCGGGCTCTTCGTGAGGCGTTCTTGCACATTGGCAGGGTAGGGCTGCAGCCGGCGGATCATATAAGCGTAGTTGGTACGCAGTTGGTCCGCCGAACTCAGGGCTTCGGGCGCTCGTCCGCATCTCACAGCGGCAGTTTTCTCCGCGCGAGCGCGAGCCACAGGTTCTTCCGGCGCCCGTGGACCGTGGCCCAGCCGCGCACGATCCGCCGGTAGGCCGCGGCATCCAGCTCGAAGACCGCCGCGAGCCACTCGGCGCAGTGCTCGTAGTTTGACCCGCGCGCGTTTGCGGGGTCCGGAACCAGAGCGGCCACGTGGCCTATCCAGAACTCGATGATCTCTGCAAGCAGATCGGACGCGCCCGCGCGCTTGACCCACCGGCGCCGCCACTCGGTCAGCGGATCATCGCCTGGCCCGGCTCCTCGGGACAACACGCGGAGGAAGCTCGGCGAGCGCCTGCGCAGCGTGGATTCCACGTCGAGGTCGAGCGTTAACGTGCCGAGCGCCTCACGAGACTGCCGGATCGCGGCCGGTGTGCGCCCCGTTGCTTCGAGCCACTGCCGCACGGCGCGGCGGAACGCTGGCGCCCCGTCAGCTCCCGCGCGGGCGGCGTCCACCAGGGCGGCGACCCATGCCGACCCGAAAGGTTCGCGGCCGGGGGCGCGGCACCCGACTGTCTCTTCCACCACCAGGGTGCGCCAGCCCGCGAACAGCCGCTCGCGCATACCCGAGAACCGGGGGGATGGAACTCGCCGGAACGCTTCCAGAGCGGCGTCGCCGTCCATCCACTGCCGGCCAACCGCGACCTGGAGCTCGAGCGCGCACGCGATCTCCTCCTGCCCGAGTCCCACGGCGACCTTTCGCCAGCTATCGAGGAGGCGAAGCGCCGCCGCATGCCAATCGTATCGGGAGCGCAGCCCGGGAAGGGCAATGAGCAGCGTCTCCCGCGGGTCCCATGTTTCCCCGGTTTTCAGCCTCAGCAGCGCGCCCACCGCCTCGGCAATCAGGGGCGGCGCCTTGTCGAAGGCCTTGCGGCGGAGCAGATCTCCGACCAGGGGGAGCGCGAGCTCCCAGTTCTGCGCGATGTTCTTGCGGCTGGTTTCCGCGAACAGCGCCGGATCCCAGCGCCGCGCCAGTTGCTGGTGGATCTTGAACCACTCCGAGTAGGCATTCCCGAGAACTGACGCCCAGTGGCTGGCGCTGCGGTGGGAGGTGATTCCGTTCAGGATCGCGTGCTGATCCGCGTCGCCGAGCCCGCGGATGAACTTCGCCACGGTCTCCTCATGCAGGCTTACGATCCTGGCCGACGCCTCGAGCTTGCGGATCGCGTCGGCCAGCTCGAACGCGCCGCGCCCGTCTCGCCGGCAGGCCCGCCATTCCCACTCGAGCAGGCATCCGGTCACCTCGGGCCCGAGCGGGCACCCGTCGCCGGAAGACGGGTCCATCCACTTCGGCAGGCCCGACCCGATCTGGGTGTCCAAGTCGTCGATGGCGGCGAGGAAGCTGAAGCCGGGCGCCAGATCGCCGTCCATCACGCGCGCCAGGAGCGGACGCATCCTGGCCGCGAGAGGCTCCAGACCGAGGGCCAGGCTGTCGCCGTCGAAATACGGCGGCTCCCACTCGGCGTCGCGGGCGACGTACTGGCCGTCCTCGTCCTGCGATTCGAAAACGCACTCGTCCCATTCGCCCCAGGCCTTCTCCCACTCCTCCTCGATCTTGGCCGCCCCGGGGAACGGCCGCGCCGCCGTGCCGTCTCGCGCGTGGAACTCCAGCAGCCCGCGCAGGGTCGCCCCGGTGGTCTCGTCGAGTTGTGCGATCAAGCGCTCGCGTCCTCGGTCATCGAGCGCCAGGAGCGCCCGTGCCATCACCCGATGGATCTCGTTTTCCGCGAGACCATGAGAGAGCAGCTCGAGCAACACCCTCTCCTCGGCGCTTTCCGCGCGCCGGCCTCTGGGCTTTTTCCGCGCTCGTGCCGTCATCTCGCCCGTGCCCCCCGTTGTGCCCGCCGATGGGCCCGCGCCGTGCCGAAGGCGTGCCCGCCGTCACTGTTCGACGCGCGATAGGATACACTGGCCGCAGGCGCGCTTGCGAGGCGCTCTGAAATCGTTTCGGCATCTTGCGCACGATCGAGCAGGCGGTCCGAGAGTCGGAAAGCGCCGGCTCTTTCGCGTTTACGAGTTTCGTGCGTACGATTGGCGTACAATTGAAGCGATCGAGAATCGGGAGCTTTCAATGGGAACCACGCCAGTCAAGCAGAGCCGTCTTCACATCCGCTGCGACGATCGGGCGCGGCAACTGCTCGATAAAGCGGCCACCTACGCGCGAGTCAGCGTGTCGGAGTTCGTTCTCTCCCATGCGCTCGCGTCGGCCGAGCATTTGGTGCAGGCGCATGAATCGATCACCCTGAATCCGAAGGATTTCCAGGCATTCCTGTCGGCGCTCGATCGGCCCGCCAAACCCAACGCGGCTCTGAAGCGCGCGTTCAAGCGCCATTCGGAAAACGCGCGCCGGTGACCGGCTACCGCATCGGGCCGCTCGGTGGCTTGATCGACACCGCAGCCTTTCACTGCGGACAGGCTGCGCTGGATGAGTATATCCGCCGCTACGCGTCGCAGGACGTACGCAGGAATCTGGCTCGAGTGTTCGTCGCCGCCCCAGCGGGCGAGCGGCGGCGGCTGGCGGGTTACTTCACCCTCAGCGCTGGCAGCGTGGGTTGCTCGGATCTGCCGGCATCGCTTGCGCGCAAGCTTCCCAGGTATCCGGTGCCCGTGGCGCTGATCGGAAGGCTCGCAGTCGACTCGGAATTCCAGCGCAAAGGCCTGGGCGCGATTCTACTTGCCGATGCCTGCCGGAAGGTGGCACAGGCGAGCGCGGTACTGGCCGTCGCTGGAATCGTCGTCGATGCCAAGGACGCATCCGCAGCTCGCTTCTACGCGCATTTCGGCTTTGTTCCCATGCCGGGTCAATCCAACCGACTGTTGTTGCCGGCTAAGGCGCTGCCTGCGTAGACGTCAGCGAGCGGCGCGTGGCGCCTGAACAAGGCTGTCAACTCGATGAGGGCGACAAAAGCAATACGGTGATCATTGCGAGATGTTGTTGCATGGTTTCGGCATAATGTGGGCATGATCGAGCCGTCAAGAATTCGGGCACTGTGCCGCTCTGTTGTCACGAGACGCTAATTTCCCCGCGCGACCTCGGGGTATGCTGCTTCCGACTGCGGCCTTTTTCCCGCCGTGGGGCTTCCGCCAATTTGCCGAGTTCCACTCGGATGCTCTCGGCGGCGCGCTTGAGTTCGGCTGCCAGTCTGTCCGCCCGGCTTTTTGGAAATCGATCTTCGGGAAAAACGATCGACAGGCTCCCGATCACCGATCGCTCGCCGTCGAATACCGGCGCCGCGATGCCGATCACGCCCGGGTCGATCTCGGCGTGGGTGACCGAGCAGCCTTGGCGCCGTATGGTCTTGAGCGCGGCGAGAAACTCTTCCCGGGTGCGGCCGAGACCCGCTTTGCGGATCTCGGCCTGATTTTCGAGAAAGAGCCTCGTCAGCCGCCGCTCGGGCAGCCACGCCAGGATCACTTTCGAGGTCGCGCCGCGAAATAGCGGCATGGGCCGCCCGCGCGTGTAGGAGAGCGCAAGCTCGGTGTCTCGGCTCGCCTGATGGGTGCACAGGACCCGGTCGCGGAACAAGCTGCAGAGCAGGACCACCTGGCCGCGGTTCGGGCGCAGCAGAGCCTGCATGACGCGCTCGCCCGCCCTGAGGAAGGGGTCGCCGTGCCGGATCTGCCGGTCCAGCTCGATGATCCGGGGACCGAGCGCATAGGCGCCCTGGGCGATGCGGGTCAGCAACCCTGCGTCGCACAATTCGCCCACGTAGCGATAGGCGGTGGCGCGCGTGTAGCCGAGCTTCGCCGCGATCGCGCCCACGGTCCACACCGGCGCATCTTGGGAGAAGATGTCCACCGTGCTCAGCAGGCGCGCAAGGCTCGATCCCATAATGTAACCGGTTGGTGCGATGCGGCAACGGGCTGCCCGCGATTGCTATTTGCCGGTGCCCATTCCGGATGCGCTTGCAGTTTATCCAGTATTCTGCGACTATGCAATTATCTCATATTATGAAAATTCTTTAGACAAGGCGCATGAGCGTGAATCGCACCTGGAGCGACGAACTGGCGAAACTCGCGCAAAGAGAGGCCGCTGCCGCGGCGGGCGGCGGCGCGGACCGCCTCGAAGCCCAGCGTAGGGCCGGGCGC
>JACPRN010000028.1 GCA_016189945.1 Betaproteobacteria bacterium | reverse complement strand
TGCTGGACGTATCTGCCGAGATACGGTTAGCGGCAGTGCTCAACGCGCACTGACGCGGGCAGTTCGCAACTTAGAATTCCTCGCGCTTCCGCCAGCGCGTCGAGCCGAGGGTCCATCAGCCGTCGCCAGAGCGCGGGAACCAGCGCCACGCAGAACATCGTGAAGTAGCTCGCCGGCAGCCGCGGCGCCCCGTACATCGCGTGCAACTCGTAGTACGGAGTGCCCGGCCGCAGGTGGTGGTCGCTCTGGAACGTGTTGTTGAAGGTCAGGCAGTTTGTAAGCCAGCAGTGGTGCGCCCAGGCGTGCTGCGGTCCCGCCTCCTCGTCATCGCCCCGTACCAGGCCGTAGTGGTGAATGTAGGTGATGACCTCGAAGCAAAAGGCCGCGAACACGGCTTGGCCGATGAAGAGAATGAGCCCGGTGCTTCCAAACGCGGCGAAGAACACGACCGCTAGCCCGAGCCCCAGCGCATTGTCCTGGAGCACCCGGTTGCGCCACCACCCTGCCCCGGCTCGCTGGATCCGCGCGCTCTCCACGGTCCAGGCATTCCGCAGGCCGTGCAGGAAATCGGTCGGCGCAAAGCGGTAGATCGACATTCCGCGCGGCGCAGTTGCCCCCGCCGCGACTTCACCGACGGTCGCGTGGTGATGGAAATGCTCAACCACCATGTGCCCGTACAGACATGTCGCCGTCATCAGCCGGGCAAGGAGGACATCGAATTGCGAACGGCGGTGCATCAGCTCATGCGCCGTGCAGATCGCCGCCGCGCTTCCGAATCCGACGCCCACGGTAAGCGCGGCGAGAGCTGTGCCGCTCAACTTCATCCTGAATACGTATTCTGCCGCCCAAATCAGTGTCGCCATCCAGACGACAGCGTAGAAAACAGGATGTTATGCAGCTTTTCCGATAGATGCCGAAAGTCTCGGAAAGACCTCGTTTTATTCCCACTCGATCGTCGCGGGCGGCTTACTCGAGATGTCATAGACGACGCGGTTGATTCCGCGCACTTCGTTGATGATGCGGTTCGATACGCGGGCGAGCAGGTCATAGGGAAGCTGCGCCCAATGCGCGGTCATAAAGTCGCTCGTCTGCACCGCGCGCAAAGCCACCGCGTGCTCGAATGTGCGTCCGTCGCCCATGACGCCGACCGAGCGCACCGGCAGGAAGACCGCGAACGCCTGCGCCGTCGCATCGTACCAGTTCGCCCCCTCCGCGGCGCCCTCCACCCTGCTCGCCCTCAGTTCGTCGATGAAGATCGCGTCGGCTCGGCGCAGCAGCTCCGCGTACTCGCGCCGCACTTCGCCCAGGATGCGCACGCCCAGCCCCGGGCCGGGAAAGGGGTGGCGGTACACCATTTCGCGCGGAAGGCCGAGCGCGAGGCCAAGCTCGCGCACCTCGTCCTTGAAGAGTTCCCGCAGCGGCTCGAGCAGCCGTAGATGCAGGGTTTCAGGCAGCCCGCCGACGTTGTGGTGCGACTTGATCGACTGCGCCTTCCTGGTCCTGGCACCGGCCGATTCGATCACGTCAGGATAGATCGTGCCCTGCGCCAGCCATTTCACATTGGCGAATTTGGCGGCTTCCTCCTGGAACACGTGCACGAACTCGCGTCCGATGATCTTGCGCTTTTGTTCCGGATCGGAAACGCCTGCCAGTTCCCGCAGAAAGCGCTCGCTCGCATCGACCATGTCGACCTTCACGCCGAGATGGCGCCCGAAGGTTTCCATCACCTGCGCCGCCTCGTTCAATCGCAGCAGGCCGGTATCGACGAATACGCAGGTAAGCTGCTCGCCGATCGCGCGATGGATGAGCGCGGCCGCAACCGACGAGTCCACGCCTCCGGACAATCCGAGCAGGACCTCGTCGCTGCCGACACGGGAGCGGATCTCGCCGACCGCCTCGGCGACGTAATCGGGCATGTTCCAGTCGCTGCCGCAGCCGCAAATGTCGCGGACGAAGCGGGCCAGGATCTCCCTGCCCCGGGGCGTATGCGTGACTTCCGGATGGAACTGCACGCCGTAGAACCGGCGCGATTCGTCTGCCATGGCTGCGATGGGGGTGCTTTCGTTGGCCGCCATGACCTTGAATCCAGGCGGCAGCGCGGTGACTTTGTCGCCATGACTCATCCACACTTCGAGCAGGGCGTGCCCTTCGCCGTTGGTTCGGTCCTGGATTCCGTTGAATAGCGCGGTATGGCCGCGCAGTCGCACTTCGGCGTAACCGAACTCGCGCACCCGCGAGTTCTCGACCGCGCCGCCGAGCTGCGCCGCCATGGTCTGCATGCCGTAGCAGATTCCGAGCACCGGCACGCCCAGCTCGAAAACGGCCTGCGGCGCGCGCGGCGTTTCCTCTTCGGTTACCGATGCCGGACCGCCGGAGAGAATCACGCCGCGGGGAGCAAAATCGCGGATCCAGGAATCGCTGACATCGAACGGCTGCAGCTCGCAGTAGACGTGCGCTTCGCGCACCCGCCGCGCGATGAGCTGCGAGTACTGCGCGCCAAAGTCGAGAATCAGGATCTTGTCGTGCATGGGTGGGGAGGCGAAGGCCTCACTCGACCCGATAATTGGGCGATTCCTTCACGATCTGCACGTCATGCACGTGCGACTCGCGTACCCCGGCGGTGGTGATTTCCACGAACCGCGCGGTCTTGCGCACCGCCTCGATCGAGTCGCAGCCGAGATAGCCCATGCTGGCGCGAAGCCCGCCCATGAGCTGCTCGATCACGCCGGCCACCGACCCCTTGTACGGAACCCTGCCCTCGACGCCTTCGGGAACCAGCTTGTCGACGTGGGTCCTCGGGTCCTGAAAATAGCGATCGGCTGCCCCCTGCTGCATGGCGCCGAGCGAACCCATTCCGCGGTAGGACTTGTAGGAGCGGCCCTGGTAAAGCTCGATTTCCCCCGGCGATTCCTCGGTTCCGGCAAAGAGGCTGCCGAGCATGACGGCACTCGCCCCGGCGGCGATCGCCTTGGATATGTCGCCCGAATAGCGCACGCCCCCGTCGGCGACCAGTGGAACGCCCGAGTCCTCCAGCGCCTCCGCGACATTCTGAATCGCAGTGATCTGAGGAATGCCCACGCCGGCTACGATGCGCGTGGTGCAGATCGATCCCGGGCCGATGCCGACCTTGACGCCGTCAGCCCCGTGGTCGGCCAGCGCTCTTGCGCCTTCGGCTGTGGCGATGTTGCCGCCGATCACGTCGATCCCCGGGTAGCCGCGCTTGATCCAGCGGACGCGATCGAGCACGCCCTGGGCGTGTCCGTGCGCGGTATCGACCACGATCACATCGACGCCCGCTTCGGCAAGCGCCTCCACCCGCTCTTCCGTGCCCTGTCCGACGCCCACTGCAGCGCCGACGCGCAACTTGCCCTGCTGGTCCTTGCAGGCGCCGGGGTGCTCGCTCGATTTGAGGATGTCCTTCACCGTGATCAATCCCCGCATTTCGAAGCTGTCGTTGACGACCAGGACGCGCTCGAGCCGGTGGCGGTGAAGCAGCGCCTTGGCTTCCTCGGGGCTCGCGCCTTCCTTGACGAATATCAGCCGCTCCCGCGGCGTCATGATGGCGCGCACCGGAAGATCGAGGTTGGTTTCGAAACGATAGTCTCGGTTGGTGATGATGCCCACCACCTTGCCCCTCTCGACCACCGGGAAGCCGGAGACCTTGTGCTGCCGCGTAAGCTCGAGCAATTCGCGTACGCTGATGTCCGGCGTCACCGTCATCGGGTCGCGCAGCACGCCCGACTCGAAACGCTTCACCTTGAGCACCTCGGCTGCCTGGCGCTCGGGCGGCAGATTCTTGTGCACGATGCCGATTCCGCCCTCCTGGGCGATGGCGATCGCCAACTGCGACTCGGTCACCGTGTCCATGGCCGCCGAAACCAGCGGCAGGTTGAGGTCTATGCTGCGCGAAAGGCGCGTCCTCAGACTTACCTCGCGCGGAAGGACTGTGGAGTGTGCAGGGACGAGCAGAACGTCGTCGAACGTCAATGCCTTCTGAATCGTGCGCATGCCGACATCCGCAAAAGGCGAATTATACGCGGGGCGCTCCAGCGGGCAAATTCGCGCGAGGACGATGCCCGGTTTCGTGCCGGCGTTTCGTTGACGGCGCCTGCAAAAGGGTCTATGTTGGCCGGCGTGTTTACCTCGTGGATCGACCCATGCCTCGCTTGCTGCTTTTGTCTGCGCTGACGATCGCCGTGGCGTTGCCTGTCGCCTCGTTCGCCCAGGTTTATAAGTGCGTCGATCCCGCCACCGGAAAGACGACGTACTTGCAGTCACCCTGCCCTTCGAACACGCGTGCGGCGACACTGAAGAAAACCGCGCCGGCGGCCCCTCCGGCCCCGAGCCGCGGCGATCCGGCCAAAGCGGGCGATGCCAAGGCAAGCGGCCCCAAGACCACGGCAGACTTGGAACGGGACTTTCGCAAGCGCCGGCAGGAGCAAGACGAGGCGCGCAAGAAGGAGGACGAAAAACTCGCCCAGGCGAAAATGAAAGAGGAGAATTGCGCCCGCGCGCGCCAGCAGCTCGTCACCCTCGAATCGGGGGTGCGGCAGGGGCGGGTCGACGCCAAGGGCGAGCGCTATTTTCTCGAAGACGCGCAGGTCGAACAGGAAAAATCGCGCGCCCGGGCGGCGATCGGGCAATGGTGCAAGTAGAACGCGCGTTCAGCGGCCCGGGGGGCGCGTCTTGCGCGCGCGCCTGCGCCTGATGTCCTTCGGATCGGCCGCAAGCGGACGGTAGATTTCAACCCGGTCGCCGTCGCGCAGCGGCGCGTCGGCTCTGACCAGCCGGCCGAAAATCCCCAGCCGGTTCGTATCCAAGGCGATTTCCGGAAAGGCGGGCAGCAGTCCACTCGCAAGGACGGCATCGATGACGGTGCTTCCCGGGGGCATCTTCAGCGCGCGCGTTTCCTGGCGCGAGCCGAGGGCACAGGCGACTTCAACCGAGATTTCTCCCCCGCTCATCGCTTGCCGTAGACATCGTCCGCGCGCCGCGCAAAGGCGTCCATCAGCGTGTTGGCGATGTGCTGGAAGACGGGGCCGACGGCGCGCTCCAGGATCCGGCTCGCGATCTCGTATTCGAGGTGGAACTCGACCTTGCAGGCCTGTTCGCCGAGCGGCTTGAAACGCCAATAGCCTTGCAGGCGCCGGAACGGGCCCGAAACCAGCTTCATCGTTATCGAGGTGACGGGCTCGCTCGTGTTGTCCGTGGAGAAGTGCTGCCGGATGCCGCCGAAACTGATATGGATGGTCGCCAGACTGCGGGTCCCGTTGCGCGCACCGACCTGCGCGCCGCTGCACCAGGGAAGGAAACGCGGATACGATTCCACATCGTCCACCAGCGCATACATGTCCGCCGCCTTGTGCTCCAGCAGCGCCGAACGATCGACGACTATCATCGTTTACAATGTCCGCTCAAAGCTCAATGGGGCCGCCCCTGGCAGCGGGCGTGCCGCGCCGACCCATGTCCATCGTCGAGAACCGCAAGGCTCAGCACGACTACTTCATCGAGGAGCGCTACGAGGCCGGCCTGGCGCTCCTCGGATGGGAGGTCAAAGCCATCCGTGCCGGGCGCGCCCAACTGAAGGAAGGCTATGTCATCGTGCGCAACGGCGAGGTGTATCTGATCGGCGCGCACGTATCCCCGCTGCCGGCCGCATCCACGCACGTAAAGCCCGATCCCACCCGCACGCGCAAGCTCCTGCTGCGCGGCGACGAGATCAAGCACCTCATCGGCAAGGTCGAGCGCGCCGGCTACACGCTCGTGCCGCTCGATCTGCATTTCAGCAGAGGTCATATCAAGCTCGCCGTCGGCCTTGCGCGCGGCAAGAAGCAGCACGACAAGCGCGAGGCCGAAAAGAAGAAGGAATGGCAACGCGAACAACAGAGACTGCTGCGGGCCAAACGCTGAAGCGGTCGCGTTGCATGCGCTCCCAAGCCGGACAGCCGGAACCAAGAAGCCTGCTCTTGGCTTTTTCAATCTCGTGTTTTCGTGCATTAGTTGCGGAGTTGCAACTGCTCGAAAATACGAGACCTATACAAGGCAAAATCTTCACCGGAATCGTCAACAACAACCTCTTAAGTTCATTACGCCTAATTTTAGCCCCTGTACCGCGTCTCCACCGCATCCCCCGGCGGATCGTCTAACGCGGCGCGGTACGAAACACAGGCGTTCACGCTGCGGGCACCTGCGCAGCATGCCGCTGGCGCAACTGCTCGAACAGGCAGATGGCGACTGACGCCGCGACGTTGAGCGACTCCGCCGCGCCGGGCATGGGAATCCTGACGTGCGCCGTCGCGACGCGCCTCGCCTCCTCCGACAGGCCGCTCGCTTCGTTTCCGAAAAGCCACGCAACCGGTCCGCGCAAGTCGGCTTCAAAAAGCGTTCGTGAAGCCTGCGGCCCGGTTGCGATCACCTGCCCGAGCGCCCGGGGCACGAGCGAGGCCGGCCTGACGCCTTCGTGGATCGAAAGCGCGAAGTGCGCCCCCATTCCGGCGCGCACTGCCTTGGGGGACCAGGCGTAAGCCGACCCCGGAGACAGGAAGACATGTTCGATGGCGGCGGCAGCGGCGCTGCGCAGAATCGATCCGAGATTGCCGGGGTCCTGGACGCCCTCCAGCAGCAGGCAGTTCGCGATGCGCTCGGGCAGCGCACCCGGCTCGGGTATGCGCACGATGGCGACGACGCCGCTGCTCGTGACCACCTGCGAGATCTGGCGCACCAGGGACTCCGAGAGCAGCAGCCGCGCGCGCGCCGGGGCGCTCTCCATCAGCGCGCGCACCGGCGCGGATTCGCACGCCGCTTCGCTGGCGAGCACGACTTCCGCGGTCCGGCCGCTCGAACGGTAAGCGTCGATAAGGCGCTCGCCGTCGAGAATGGCGGTGCCGCTCGCGCGCTGCTCGCGCCCCGAGCGCGCAAGACGGAGCAGCGCCTTGATCCGGGGGTTGTCACGCGAGCGGATCAGTCGGAGCTGGGTGCGCACGTGCGAAAGCCGGCGAAGATGTCGTTGCGCTCGGGCGTGAAGAAGTTGCGCCAGGTATTGCGGATCAACCGCGCCGGCGTCGCAAAACTGCCGCCGCGCAGCACCCGGCGCGTACCGAACCAGGGTTGCGAATAATCCCGGTACGGATCGCAGACAAATCCCGGATACGGCAGAAACACCGATTCGGTCCACTCCCAGACGTTGCCGATCATCTGGCGGCAGCCGAACGCGCCGTCGCCCTCGGGCATTGCATCGGCCGGCACCCGGCCCGCCGCGCCCAGGTTCGCCTGCCCCGCCCCCGGCGCCGCATCGCCCCAGGGAAAACGCGGCTTGCCGCGGCCTTCGCCGCAGGCGGCAAGTTCCCACTCGGCTTCGCTCGGCAGCCTCCGGCCGGCGTAGCGGCAATACGCTTTGGCCTCGTGCCAGTTGACGTGCATGACCGGCAGATCCGCCTCCAGGGCATTCAAGTCCTGGAATCGGCGCTCGTACCACACGCCATCCTGTCTTGCCCAGTAGCGCGGCGCGCGGACAAGCGACTGCTCTTTCCACGACCAGCCTTCGTCGGACCAGAATTCGCGCGTCTCGTAGCCGCCGGCCTCGACGAATTGCGCAAATTCCCGGTTGCTCACCGCTCGGCGCGAAATGCGAAACGGCGGCACCTCCACCTCGTGGGCCCATTTCTCATTGTCGAAAACGAAACCCGTTCCCCGCTCCGCGCCGAGCCGGAACGATCCTCCGCCGACGGCGGCGTCGCCCTCAGCCGGCGCGCGCGCGCCTGCGCCCCGCCCTGATTCTCCGAGCGCCGGAGCGGGATGGCGAAGGGTCTGGCGCATGTAGTGGAAGGCCTCGGCATGCATGTCCTCGTGATAAATCGCAAGCTGAACGAAATACGCGAGCGATTCGTTGCCCGCCTCGCGCTCGAGGCGCCGCAGCACGCGCTCCAGGACCCGCTGCTGATAGTCGAGCGTTGTGCGCAGACTCGGCAGGGGAAGGTCCCAGCGGGTGTCGTGGGGGACGCGCGAGGAGTCGTAGAGCGCATCCGCGCCGTCGATCAGGCTCTGTCCCACGGCCGTTGCCTCGCCCTCGCCCTGACGCAGGCACCACCACTCCTGGAACCACGCCACGTGGCCGAGTTCCCACAGAAAGGGGTTGACGATCGCAAGCCTCGGTCCCGACAATTGCTCCGCTGCGAGATCGAGCGTGAGCAGGTGTGTCCTGCGCCGCGAATCGATCAATTGATGAGAAAGATGGTCCATGGCGAACGAGTCTAACGCAGAAGCATTGATGTGAAAATCGCGCTGGTCACTCCCGCCGGCACGCGCTCGCGGACCGGAAACCGCCACACCGCCGCGCGCTGGGCTGCCTTTCTGCGCGCGCTCGGCCACAAGGTAGAGGTCGAAACCCGATGGAGCGGCCGGCCGGCGGATCTGCTCATCGCCCTGCACGCGCGCCGCAGCCACGACTCGGCCGCGCGATTCCGGGCGGCGCATCCGGCGCGCCCGCTGGTGGTAGTGCTGACCGGGACCGATCTCTATCGCGATATCCGGAGCGACGCCGACGCGAGCCACTCGCTCGCCATCGCCGATCGCCTGGTGGTGCTGCAGGACATGGGCGCGCGCGAGCTCGCGCCGGACCTGCGCTCGAAGACCCGCATCATCTATCAGTCGGCGCGCGTGGGCCTGCCGTTTTCGCCCCCGCGTGCCCTGTTTCGCGCCGCCGTTATCGGGCACCTGCGCGCCGAAAAGGATCCCTTCCGCGCCGCGCTTGCCCTGAAATACCTGGCCGATCTGCCGCGCATCGAGGTCGTGCAGATCGGCGAGGCGCTCGCGCCGGAGATGCGGGCCGAAGCGCGGCGGCTCATGCTCGAGGAGCCGCGCTACCGCTGGCTGGGCGGCGTTCCCCATTGGCAGGCGCTGCGCTGGCTCTCGCGCAGCCACTTGCTCGTTCTGAGTTCGCGCATGGAAGGCGGCGCCAACGTCATCGCCGAGGCGGCCTGCGCCGGGGTTCCGGTCATTGCCTCGCGCGTGTCGGGAAACGTCGGCATGCTCGGGCGCGACTATTGCGGCTATTTCGCGCTGGAGGACGAGCGAGCGCTCGCCGAGCGGCTGCGCCGCGCCGCGACCGATCCGCGCTACTACGAACGGCTGCGCTCGAGCGTAGCCGCCAGGCGCCACCTGTTCCGGCCGAAGTCCGAGCGCGACGGACTGGCTCGGCTAATCGCCGAGCTGGCGCGCGCCGGTCCCGGCGATCGATAGCGCAATCAGCGCATCCCGAGCGCCTGCCCCACCGGCGCAAAGCTCCGGCGATGCGCTTCGCACGCGCCATGGCGGCGCAGCGCCTCCAGATGCGCCGCGGTGGGATAACCCTTGTGCCGGTCGAAGCCGTAGCACGGGTAGATCTCGTGCAGGCGGCGCATTTCCGCGTCGCGCGCGGTCTTCGCCAGGATAGAGGCAGCGGCGATGGCCGGGACCGTCGCGTCGCCGCCGATGACCGCGCGCATCGGGTGCGGCAGCGCCGGGCAATGCGGCCCGTCGATCAGCACCTCATCGGGGTCGAGCGTGAGCGAAGTCACCGCGCGCGCCATGGCAAGCAGCGCGGCGCGCAGGATATTGAGCCGGTCGATTTCCGCCACGCTCGCCTGCGCCACCGCCCAGGCGAGCGAGCCGGCCTTGATCGCAAGCGCGATTTCCTCCCGGCGCGCCGCGGCGAGCGATTTCGAATCGGCGATCCCGTCGACGGGCCGCGCCGGGTCGAGAATCACCGCAGCCGCATACACCGGGCCGGCAAGCGGTCCGCGCCCGGCTTCGTCCACGCCGCAGATCAGGCGTGGGCGAGCCACGGGAGCACCGCTTCGGCTGCGCGTGCGGCCGTGTTCTGCCTGAGCGCGCGGTGGATCTCGGCAAGCCGCTCCGGAATGCGCCGGCGGATCACCGGATCGGCGAGAACATTGAGCAGCACCTGCGCCAGATTCTCCGGCGTCGCGTCGTCCTGAAGCAGTTCCGGGACGATGAATTCGCCGGCGATGATGTTCGGCAGTCCGACGTAGGGCTGATAGCGCATGCGCGACATCAGCTTCCAGGAGGCCTCCGCCATCCGGTAGGTAATCACCATCGGTTTGCGATACAGCGCCGCTTCCAGCGTTGCCGTGCCGCTGGCGACCAGGACGACGTCCGAGGCGGCGATCGCATCGCGCGCATGGCCGAAAAGAATCTTGATCGGGAGTTCCTGCGCGCCTTCGGCGTAGACCGCGTCTTCGAATTGCGCCCGCGTTCCGCGGCTTGCGAGCGGGACCAGGAACAGCGCTTGCGGCAGACGCTCGGCGACCAGCTTCGCGGCGCGCACAAAAGTCGCGGCCATGTACTCCAGCTCCGACTGCCTGCTCCCGGGGAGCAGGCCGAGAATCTTTCGCTCAGCGGGGAGATGGAGCCGCTCGCGCGCCTGCAGCGTGGCGTCCTCCAGCGGAATGGCGTCGGCGAGCGGGTGCCCGACGTAGGTCACCGGGATGCCGGCGTTGCGGTAAATGGGGACCTCGAACGGAAACAGTGCGAGCACCTGATCGGCGGCGCGCCGCACGGTGCCGATGCGCTTGCCGCGCCAGGCCCAGATCGACGGACTCACGTAATGCAGCGTCGCGATACCCGCGCGCTTGAGGCGGCGCTCCAGCGCCAGGTTGAAGTCTGGCGCATCGACGCCGATGAAAAGCGCCGGCCGCTCGCGCAACAGGCGCCGCCTGAGCCGGCGCCGGATAGCGACGATTTCGAGGTAATGGCGCAACACTTCCGCGTAGCCGCGCACGGCGAGCTTGTCGATCGGAAACCAGGAGTCGAACCCGAGCGCCTCCATTTTTGCTCCGCCGATGCCCGCGAAACGCGCCTCCGGCAGCCGCTCGCGCAGCGCGGCAATGAGATGCGCGCCGAGAAAGTCTCCGGAGGGCTCGCCCGCGACCATGCCGATGAGCTTGGATCCGTCAGGGGGCATCGGGCGCCTTCAACGGATGATTCCGCGCCTTGATCGACCCAGGAACTCGGCCAGCGCTCGCACCTCGGGACACTCGCGCTCCTGCCCCGCGAGCGCCTGGCGCGCCTGCTCTAGCGTCAACCCCGACTTGTACAGTGTTTTGTAGGCGGCCTTGATGCCGGCGATGGTCGCGGCGGGAAAGCCGCGGCGCCTGAGGCCTTCGGCGTTTATGCCGCGCGGCGCCGCCGTGTTTCCCGCAGCGGTGACATAGGGGGGCAGATCCGCGAGAAGAATCGTCCCCATGGCGGTGATCGCGTGCGCCCCGATGGAAACGAATTGGTGCACCACGGTGAACCCGCCGAGCACCGCCCAGTCGTCCACGTGGACGTGACCGGCGAGCTGGGCATTATTGGCGAATATCGTATGGTTTCCGATCCGGCAGTCGTGCGCCAGGTGCACGTAGGCCATGATCCAGTTGTCGTTGCCGACGCGGGTGACCCCCGCATCCTGCACCGTGCCGCAATTGAAGGTGCAGAACTCGCGGATGGTGTTGCCCTCGCCGATCTCCAACGCCGTCGCCTCGCCGCCGTATTTCTTGTCCTGTGGCGCGGCGCCCAACGAGCAGAACTGGAAGATGCGGTTGCGCGCGCCGATACGGGTCCGGCCCTCGATCACGACGTGAGGTCCGATCCAGGTTCCGTCGCCCACCTCGACCGACTCGCCGATCAGGCTATAGGCTCCCACTGAAACCCCCGCGCCGAGCCTGGCGCCCGCATGGACGATGGCCGTCGGATGGATCACAGGGAACGCACCGTGCACATCAGCTCGGCCTCGGTGACCACGTTTTCGCCGACGCGCGCCTGCGCAGCGAATTTCCAGATGCCGCGCACGCGGCGCTCGATCGACACATCGAGCAGCAACTGGTCCCCCGGGGTTACCGGCCGCTTGAAGCGCGCGCCGTCGATGCCGACAAAGTAGTACACCGACTTGTCGTCCGACAGGGTGCCCAGGGTCTTGAACGACAGGATCGCTCCCGCCTGCGCCAAGGCCTCGACGATGAGCACGCCGGGCATCACCGGGTGGTGCGGGAAATGCCCGCTGAAGAACGGCTCGTTGACGCTCACGTTCTTGAGCGCGAGGATGCGCTTGCCCGGCTCGCACTCCAGGACGCGGTCGACCAGCAGCATCGGATAGCGATGCGGGAGATGGGCGAGAATTTCATCGATGTCCATGGATCCTATTCCTTGTCTTCCTTGTCTTCCTTGTCTTCCTTGTCTTCCTTGTCTTCCTTGTCTTCCTTGTCTTCCTTGTCTTCCTTGCGCCCTGCCGTTGCGTCCTCGAGCAGCCTGATGCGCGCTTCGAGCTTTTCGATATTTCGCAGCAGCACCGCGCTCCTGGCCCAGTCGCGGTTGTTCTGGAACGGATACGCGCCGGTGTAGGTTCCCGGCTCCCGGATCGATTTGCTGATCAGGGTGCCGGCGGAAATGTGCACGTGATCGGCGATCTCGAGATGGCCGAGGATGATGGCCCCGCCGCCGATCGTGCAGTAGCGCCCGATTTTCGCGCTGCCGGCCACGCCGACGCAGCCGGCCATCGCCGTGTGCGCGCCGACGCGCACGTTGTGGCCGATCTGGATCTGGTTGTCGAGCTTCACGCCGTCCTCGATGACGGTGTCGTCGAGGGTTCCCCGGTCGATCGAGGTGCAGGCACCGATTTCGACGTCGTCGCCCACCACCACGCGCCCGACCTGCGCGATCCTCACCCAGCGCCCCTCGTGCATGGCGATGCCGAATCCGTCGCTGCCGATGACCGCGCCGGCCTGAACGAGCGCGCGCCGGCCGATGGCGCAGCCGCGGCACACGACCACGTTCGGATGCAGGAGACTGTCGTCGCCGATGTTCGCCCCCTCCCCCACGATACAACCCGACCCCAGCACGACGCGTTCGCCGATTTTCGCATCCTTGCCGACATGGCAACCCGGTCCGACCGATGCCGACCTCGCCACCCGCGCCCCCGGATCGATGACCGCGCTCGGATGCACTCCGGGCTGCGGCTGTTCGGGAGGATGCATGAGCATCGACAGGCGGGCGAAATAGGCATACGGATCTTCGCAAAGGATGCGGGGCAAGGCGCTCGCCTCCCGCTCGCTCCGGTGCAGGACGAGGGCGCCGGCGCGCGTGGTGCGCAGGCGCGAGCGGTACCTGCCCTGGCTGAGGAACGAGATCTCCGCGGGCCCGGCTTTCTCCAGCGACGCGATTCCGCGCACGCGGAAATCGGGATCGCCGACCAGTTCGCCGCCAAGCTGCGCGACGATTTCAGCGAGGGAAAACCGGCGTGATTCCGCGCGCGTCACGGGCGCAGTGCAACCGCATTGAGCCGCAGGTCCGGCCCCGGGGCAATCCGATCCGCTGCGGCCATGCGGAATCCGGGATTCCCCGTCCGCGCTATTTGGCCGCTTTGCTGCCGTCGTCGAGCAGCTTGATCACCTTGTCGGTGATGTCGATGCGCGGGCTCGCCCACACCGCTTCCTGAATGACGAGGTCGAGCTTGTCGTTTTCGGCGATCTGCTTGACGGCGCGGTTTGCGCGCTCGATCACGCCCGAGAGCTCTTCGTTGCGGCGCTGGTTGAAGTCCTCGCGCGCCTCGCGCTGCTTGCGCTGGAAATCGCGGGAGAGATCGTTGAACTCGCGCTCGCGCCTGGTGCGCTCCGACTCCGACATGGTCATCGCGTTCTTTTCCAGGTTGTCCTGCATGCGCTTGAGCTGATCGCTCAGCTTGCCCAGCTCCTGGTCGCGCTTGCCGAACTCGCCCTCGAGCTTCTTCTGGGCGCGGACCGCGAGCGGCGAATCCTTCATGATGCGCTCCAGGTTGACAAAGCCGATTTTGGGCGCGGCCTGCGCCGCGCTCGTGCCGGAGTAAAGCAGCGCAAACGGCAACAAGATCAGAAACGCGAATTTCAAACTGTTCTCCCGCAATCGAAGAGGTGCCCGGGGCGCCGACATTATACGCGCACGCTCAGAACACCTGCCCCAACATGAATTGGAAGCGCTGGATGTTGTCCTCGGGTTTCGAATTCAGCGGCGCAGCCAAGCTCACCCTTAGAGGACCGATGGGCGAAGTCCAGGCGAAGCTGACACCCGCGGCATAGCGCAAATCCGACAAGGACATTTTACTCCCCGATCCATAGACCTGCCCGCCGTCGATGAAGACGCCGAGCCGCATGGACTTGTCCAGCCCCGACCCCGGCATCGGAAAGAGAAGCTCGCCGCCGGCCGTGATCCGGCGGTTGCCGCCGATGACGCTCCCGTCCGCGGGGTCGCGGGGCCCGAGCGACGCGGTGTTGTAGCCGCGCACCGAACTCACGCCGCCAGCGTAATAGTTCTTGAAAAACGGCAACGGCCGGCCGCCGAAGCCGTCGCCGGCGGCGATGTCGCCGCGCAAGCTGAGCGTCAGGTCGCGCGTCACCGGGTAAAACTGTTGGTGCTCCAATCCGGCCTTGTAGTAGCGGAAATCCCCGGCGGGAAGGGTCACTTCGCCCGAAGCGCGCGTGACCGAGCCGGTGGTCGGCCAGATGGCGCTATCGAGCGTATCCCGGGCCCACCCAAAGGTGCCGATCAGGAAAGCGTATTTGCTGCCGAATTCGTTCTGAAACCGCAACAGCCGTACCGGGCTGTCGGCGAAAAGCTCGAGCGCGGTGCGTTCAGCCGAAATCCCGAACTGAATCGATTCGGTTTCGCTCAGGGGCATGCCGAAGCGCACGCCGCCCCCGAGGGCGTTGGTCTTGTAGTTTCCGAGTCCCAGGGAGCTTGCGTTCACGCGCCGGTTGTAGACGTCGAAGCCGCGGCTTACGCCGTCCACCGTGTAATAGGGATCGGTGAAGCTGAACGACAGAACCTTGTTGATCTTGCCCAGATTGACCTGCGCGCCGACCGAATTGCCGCTGCCGAAGACGTTGGCCTGCTGCACCGCGCCCTGGAGCATCAGTCGGTCGGCGTTGGAAAATCCGAGCCCGAGCAGGATGCTGCCGGTCGGACGCTCTTTCACCCGTATGGTGACGTCGACCTGATCGGTTGTTCCCGCCACGGGCGGCGTCTCCACCTCCACGTCGGCAAAGTACTGCGTCTTGTCGATGCGGCGCTTGGAGAGCTGCAATTTCTCGGCGTCGTAGAACGCCCCCTCGAGCTGGCGCATTTCCCTGCGGATCACCACATCGCGGGTGCGCGTGTTGCCCACCACGTTGATGCGGCGCACGTACACGCGCCGCCCGGGATCGATCATGACGGTAAAGGCCACGGTGCGCTTGTCCCGGTCTATCTCGGGCACCGCGTTGGCGTTGGCAAAGGCATAGCCATCGTTGCCCAGCCGGTCGATGATCTTCTTGCTCGATTCGGTCAGCTTCTCGCGCGAGAACGGCTCACCGGGTTTGATCGTAACCAGCCTGCGCAACTCCTCCTCGGGAACGAGCATCTCGCCGCCCAGCTTCACGCCGGACACGGTGTACTTCTCGCCTTCCGTGATGTTGACCGTGAGGTAGATGTCGCGCCGATCGGGGGTGATCGAAACCTGCGTCGAATCGATGTTGAAGTCGAGATAGCCGCGGTTCATGTAATAGGAGCGCAGGTTCTCCAGGTCGGCCTGCAGCTTCTGGCGCGAATACTGGTCGTTCTTCGTGTACCACGTGAGCCAACCGGGCGTGCGCAGCACGAAAACGTCGAGCAGGTCTTTCTCCCGAAACGACTGGTTGCCGACGATGTTGATGCTCTTGATCTTGGCGACCTCGCCCTCGTCCATGGCGAATGTGATCGCCACGCGGTTTCGCTCCAGCGGCGTGGCGGTAGTGGTCACCTGCACGCCGTACTTGCCCCGGCTCAGGTACTGGCGCTTGATCTCCTGCTCGGCCTGGTCGAGCTGCGCGCGATCGAAAATGCGGCCTTCCTGCATTCCCACCTCGCGCAAGCCGCGCTTGACCTGCTCGGCGTCGAATTCCCTCATCCCGGTGAATTCGATCGAGGCGATCGCCGGCCGCTCTTCCACCATGACGATGAGCACGTCGCCCGCGACCTCCAGGCGCACGTCGCGGAAGAACCCCGTGCCGAAAAGCGTGCGGATCGCCTGCGCCGCCTTTTCGTCGGTCATGGTCTCCCCGACCTTGACCGGCAGGTAGGAAAAGATCGTCCCCGCTTCTATGCGCTGGATGCCTTCGACACGGATGTCGCGCACCACGAAGGGGTCGAATGCCCAGGCCGCGCGCGCGCACAAGACAAACAGGATGGCGCCCAACAGCGTCCTTGCCATAGCCGTTCAGCCGGAGAGGAGGCGATTTATGTCGTTATAGAAAGCAAAAGCCATCAGCACGAGAAGAGCGGCCAGTCCCACCCTCTGTCCGACCTCCATCGCGCGCCCCGAGACGGGGCTTCCCTTCACGATTTCGATCACATAATACATCAAGTGTCCGCCGTCCAATAACGGGATCGGCAGCAGGTTGAGAACACCGAGACTAATGCTGATCAGCGCCAGGAACGCGACGTAGGCCCCGAGGCCCATGCTCGCGGACTGGCCCGCATATTCTGCGATGGTCACCGGACCGCTCAGGTTCTTCCACGACACCTGGCCGATCAGCATCTTGCCCAGCACTTTCAGACTGAACACCGATGTTTCCCAAGTGCGCGCGAGCGCCATGTTCAGCGCCGCCGCGGGCCCGTAGCGGACCGTTGCGACCATTCGCTCCATGGCTTGCGGGTCGGGCATCGCCGCTGCGCCGATGCGTCCGATGCGCTCGCCGCCCTGCTCCACCGGTTCCGGCGCAAGGGCAAGTTCGATCTTCGCGCCGCCGCGGTCGAGTGCGAGCTTGAGCGTCCTGCCCGGATTGCGGCGGACCGCGCTCACCAGTTCGTCCCAATTGCCGATCCGGCGCCCATCGATCGCTTCGATGCGGTCCCCCGGCTGCAGCCCGGCGGCCTGCGCCACACCCCCCGGGGTAACCCTGCCGATCACGGCGGCGATGTCGGGCCGGTACAGCCGCAAGCCCACGCGCGCCAGCGCGTCGCCCTCCAGGCCCTCCAGGTCGAACCCGCCGAGGTCGATCGTGCGCCAGGTGAGCCGCTGCTTTTCGTCGATCACTTCCAGCCGCACCGGAGATTTCTCCACGGCGAGCCGCAGGATGCGCCAGCGCACATCCTGCCAGCTCCTCACCGCCTCGTCGTTGACCTTGAGGATCATTTCGCCGCGCGAGAGGCCGCTCGCCGCGGCCACCGTGCCCGCCTCGGGCGCCTCGACGATCGGCTTGGCTTCCTGCACCCCCTGCAGAAAGAGCGCCCAGTAGAGGACGATGGCGAGAAGGAAATTCGCGATCGGGCCGGCGCTCACGATGGCAAAGCGCTTCCAGACGCTCTGCCGATTGAACGCGCGCGGAAGTTCCTCGGCCGCGACCGGCGCTTCGCCCTCGTCGAGCTTCTTGACGTAACCGCCGATCGGGAGCGCCCCGATCACCCATTCGGTCCGATCCGCTCCCATGCGGCGCGACCAGATGGGAGTTCCGAATCCGACCGAGAAGCGCAGCACCTTCACGCCGCACAGCCGCGCCACGAGGTAATGGCCGTACTCGTGAATGACGATCAGGATCGCCAGCGCGACGATGAAGGCGACGGTGGTGGACAGGAAACTCATGCGGCAAGCGTCGCCAGACGGTTCGCGGCCAGGGCGGCGCGCGCGCGCGCGGCGGCATCCGCCGCAACGACATCCTCCAGCGTTCGCATCGGCGCGGGCGCGATCTGCTGCAGCGTTTCCTCGATGACGGCGGTGATGTGGAGGAAGGACAACCGCCCCTCCAGGAACGCTGCGACCGCAACCTCGTTGGCCGCGTTCATGATCGTCGGCGCGGTCCCCCCCGCCTCGAGCGCCAGATACGCGAGCCCGAGCGCGGGGAAGCGATCGAAATCCGGCGCCTCGAACGTCAGCGCCCCGGTGGAGAAAAGGTCGAGCGAAGGCACGCCCGCTTCAATCCGGTCGGGAAAAGCGAGCGCCTGGGCAATCGGCGTGCGCATGTCCGGATTGCCCATCTGGGCAATCACCGAACCGTCGGCGTACTCCACCATCGAGTGGATCACGCTTTGCGGATGGACCACTACCTGGATCTGTTCGGCGCGCGCGCCGAACAGCCAGTGCGCCTCGATCACCTCAAGGCCCTTGTTCATCATCGTGGCCGAGTCGACCGAGATTTTCTTCCCCATCACCCAGTTGGGACGCGCGCAGGCCTGCTCGGGCGTGACCTCGCCAAGCTCCGAGCGCGGCCGTGAGCGGAAAGGGCCGCCCGAGCCGGTGAGCAGGATGCGCCGGATTCCGGAAATCTCCAGGTCGCCGGCGAGAAAGGCCGGCGGCAGGCACTGGAAAACGGCGTTGTGCTCGCTGTCGATCGGCAGCAGCGTAGCGCCGTGGCGGCGCACCGTTTCCATGAACACGGGGCCTGCCATCACCAGCGCTTCCTTGTTCGCGAGCAGCAGCTTCTTGCCCGCCTGCGCCGCGGCAAGCGTCGGCTCAAGTCCGGCGCCGCCGACGATCGCCGCCATCACGCAGTCGACCTCCGGCAGCGCCGCCGCCTCGAGCAGGCCGGCCGCGCCGGCCAGGACCTTGGCGCCGGAGCCCAGCGCGCGCAAGCGGCTCTCCAGGGCGCCCGCCAGGGAAGCGTCGGCGATGCAGGCGTAGGCCGCGCCGTGCCGGCTGCAGAGCGCGGCAAGCTCCTCGACCTTGCGCGCCGCGCTGAGCGCCACCACGCGGTAGCGGTCCGGGTGGCGCGCCGCCACGTCGAGCGTGCTGCGCCCGATGGAGCCGGTCGCCCCGAGTATGGCGATATTGCGCGTGCGTTTCATTGCAGAAATAGGAGCGCCGCCAGCGGCAGCACCGGCAGCAGCGCATCGATCCGGTCGAGCACTCCGCCGTGGCCGGGCAGCAGCGCGCCGCTATCCTTGACGCCCGCCTCGCGCTTCATCTGCGATTCCAGCAAATCGCCGAGCACCCCGGCGAGCGCAAGAAGGAGCAGCGCGAGCACGAACCACATGGGCCCGAGCGCGGCGCGCTTGAACGCTGCGGGTTGGGATTCCCAGGCGATCGCGAGCCAAGCCACGGCATAAACGGCAACGGCGGCAAGCGCGCCGTACAGTCCCTCCCAGGTCTTTTTCGGGCTGATCGCCGCGGCGAGCTTGTGGCGGCCAAAGCGAACCCCGGCGAGATACGCAAACGAGTCCGATATCCATACCAGCCCCAGGATCGCAGCCAGCAGCGACGGCTGCGCGTCGCGCAAGTCCACCGCTGCGGCAAGCGCCGGGACGATGGCCAGGACCCCCGCCAGCAGCGGAATCGCCGGCGTGCCAAAAGTCGGGCGCTCCCAGAGCCACAGGGGCGCAAGCGCGAGCCAGAAAAGGGCCCCGGCGCCATAGGCGATCGACTTGGCGATCGCCGCATGGGCCGAGACGCTGATCCCCACGCCAAGCGCGCCAAGCGCCAAGGCATACAAGGCGCGCGCCGGCCAGCGCAGCCGCGCGAGGCCGCCCCATTCCCAGGCCCCGATCATGGCGAAGGCCACGGCGACGCCCGCCCAGAGCGGGCGCGGAAGCCAGAATAATGCCGCCAGCAGCGCTGCGATCAGGACGGCGGCGGTAAGGACGCGCGTTTTCAGCCGACTTTCCTTGCGCCCTTGTCCGCACCGCCGCCGCCGGCAGCGAGCACCTGGTCGCTGGTGCGCCCGAAGCGGCGCTCCCGCTCGCGGTACCAGCCGATCGCCTCATCGAGCGCCTTGGCGTCGAAATCGGGCCACAGCGTGCGCGTAAAGAAAAGCTCGGTGTAGGCAAGCTGCCACAACACGAAATTGCTTATCCGCTGCTCGCCGCCGGTGCGGATGAAGAGATCCGGTTCCGGGGCGTAGCTGAGCGCCAGGAACGGCGCGAGCTGCTCCTCGGTGAAGCCCTCGTGCTGATCCGGGAAACGCTGCACCATGCGCGAGACGGCCTGCAGCAGGTCCCAGCGCCCGCCGTAATTGGCGCATATGGTGAGCGTGAGCCTGCGGTTTGCCGCGGTATTGGCCTCGGCGCGTGCGGCCATCTCGACGATTCTCTGCCCGAAGGGCGCGAGATCGCCGATCACCCGCAGGCGGATCCCGTTGGCGTTCAGCTTTTCGATCTCCTGCTCCAGCGCCGCCAGGAAGAGCTGGCGCAAGAGCGAAACCTCCTCGGCGGGACGGCGCCAGTTCTCCGAGCTGAAGGCAAACAGCGTCAGATACTCGACTCCCCGCCGGACGCATGTGCGCGTGATCTCCCGCACCGTCTCGACGCCGCGACCGTGTCCGGCCACCCGCGGCAGATGGCGCTGCCTGGCCCAGCGTCCGTTGCCGTCCATGATGATGGCGATATGCCGCGGAACGTCGCGCACTTCGAGAACTTCGCGGGTCGAACTGGAAAAATTCATGGTGATGGCTGCTCCTCCGATTCCGATAACTGCCGCGCTCAGACAACCATCACGTCGGCTTCCTTGGCCGCGACCGCCTTGTCGACCTCGGCGATATGCTTGTCGGTCAGCTTCTGGATGTCATCCTGCGCCCGCCGCTCCTCGTCCTCCGAGACCTCCTTCTCCTTGAGCAGTTCCTTGAGCGCGTGAATGGCGTCGCGGCGCAGGTTGCGGATCGCGACCTTGGCGTTCTCGCCCTCGTGCTTCACGACCTTGATCAGCTCCCGCCGGCGCTCTTCGGTGAGCGGCGGCATGGGCACCCGCACCAGCTCGCCTTGGCTGGCCGGATTCAGGCCCAGATTGGCCTCGCGGATCGCTTTCTCGACGGCGCCGGCCATTTTCTTGTCCCACGGCGTCACCCCGATGGTGCGCGCATCGAGCAGCGTCACGTTGGCCACCTGCGGGATCGGCGTCGGCGAACCGTAGTAGTCGACCATGACGTGATCCAGAATCCCGGTATGCGCCCGGCCGGTGCGGATCTTGCTAAAGTCAGCCTTCAGCGCCTCGATCGATTTGTGCATTTTCTGTTCGGCGTTTTTTCTGATGTCAGCGACGCTCATGTTCCTCCATCCGGGGCCCAAGCCCGATTGCCAATGCGCATTGCGGAGCAAAGGGCTCAGCCCGCAATGCGGCGTTGATTTTCAGCATAACACCTGCGTTCCTTCATCCTCCCCCATCACGATGCGCTTCATGGCGCCCGCCTTGAAAATCGAGAATACCGTGATCGGCAACTTCTGGTCGCGAAGCAGTGCGAACGCGGTGGCGTCCATCACTTTCAGATTCTTGATTATGGCCTCGTCGTAGGACAGCCGCCGGTAGCGCGTCGCGTCGGGGGAGGTCTTCGGGTCGGCGGTGTAGACCCCGTCCACCTTGGTCGCCTTGAGCACGATCTCCGCGCCGATCTCGCTGCCGCGCAGCGCGGCCGCCGTGTCGGTGGTGAAGAACGGGTTGCCGGTGCCGGCGGCGAAGATGACGATCTTGCCCTCTTCGAGATAGCGGATCGCCTTGCCGCGGATGTACGGTTCGACCACCTGCTCGACGTTGAGCGCCGACTGCACCCGGGCATTCAAGCCCGCCCGCCGCATGGCATCCTGCAGCGCAAGCGCGTTCATGATCGTGGCGAGCATCCCCATGTAGTCCGCCGTGGCGCGGTCCATCCCCTGCGATCCCGGCGCCACGCCGCGAAAAATGTTGCCGCCGCCGATCACCACCCCCATCTCGACTCCCAGGGCCGAAACCTGCTCGACCTCGCCCACGATGCGCTCGATCGTGGGTCGGTTTATCCCGTAGGGATCGTCGCCCATGAGCGCTTCGCCGCTCAGTTTCAGCAGTATGCGCTTGTACTTGGGAGCAGGCACGGCAGTTCCTCTAGCGCGAGGCCGCGCCGGCCTGCGCCATCACCTCGGCGGCGAAGTCGCTGCTCTTCTTCTCGATCCCCTCACCCACCACGTAAAGGACGAAGCGCGAGACCTTGGCCCCCTTCGCCTTCAGCAGCGCCTCGACGCTCTGCTTGTCGTCCTTGACGAAGGGCTGTCCGAGCAGGGTCACCTCCTTCAGGAATTTCTGCACGCTGCCCTCGACCATTTTCTCCGCGATGTTGGCAGGTTTGCCCGACTCGGCCGCCTTGGCCGAGGCGATATCGCGTTCCTTCTGCACCAGCTCCGCCGGCACTTCCTCCTTGGAGAGCGAAACCGGCTTCGCGGCGGCGATATGCATCGCGAGGTCGCGCCCGAGCTGATCATCGCCTCCGGAGTAGTCCACCAGCGCCCCGATCTTGGCGCCGCCGTGAACGTAGTGGGCAAGCCGCCCCTTGGCTTCGATGCGGGCAAACCTGCGGATCGACATGTTCTCGCCGATGCGCCCGATGAGCGCGCGGCGCGCCTCTTCCACCGTCGTCGAGCCGTGCGCGAGCGCGCCCAGGGCGGCCAGGTCGGCCGGATTGCCGCGCGCGACCAGCTCCGCCAGCGACCCGGCGAAGGCGATGAAATCGGCATTGCGCGCGACAAAATCGGTTTCGCTGTTCAGCTCGACGATCGCGCCGAGCTTGACGTCCGCGCTCACGTGCACCGCGACCACGCCTTCGGCAGCCACGCGCGCGGCGGCCCGCGTCGCCTTGTTGCCCAGCTTGACGCGCAGAATGTCCTCTGCTTTTGCCAGATCGCCGTCGGCCTCGGCCAGCGCCTTCTTGCACTCCATCATCGGCGCGTCGGTCTTGTCGCGCAATGCCCTTACCATGCCTGCGGTGATTTCCGCCATTCGCTGCTCCTGGTTCTGAAAGATGATTCAAAAAAAGGGGCTTCCGCCCCTTTTTTCACCGCCCAACGGGGCACTACCGAGCCGCGCGTAAATGGGCGGCAGCCCACTTACGCCTCAAATCTTCCCTCTCCCTTGGGGAGAAGGCGCGGAGGACGAGGGTGTGAGCATCAAGAACATACACCGCGCACATCAGGCCCCTCTTTCCTCGGGTTCTTCCACCTCGACGAACTCATCGCCCGTATCCGCCCCGATGATCTCCTGCACCGACTGGGTGCGGCCTTCGAGCACCGCGTCGGCGACCCCGCGCGCATACAGCCTGATCGCCCGGCTTGAATCGTCGTTGCCGGGAATCACGTAGGCGATGCCCTCGGGCGAATGGTTGGTATCGACCACGGCGATGACCGGTACCCCGAGCTTGCGCGCTTCGGCGACCGCGCCCTTGTGGTAGCCGACATCGATCACGAACAGCGCATCCGGAAGGCCCTCGAGGTCCTTGATGCCGCCCAGGCTGCGCTGCAGCTTGGCCAGCTCGCGCTGGAACTTCAGCCCTTCCTTCTTGGACATCTTATCCACCGTGCCGTCCTGCATGAGCTGCTCCATGTCCTTCAGGCGCTTGATCGACTGGCGCACGGTCTTGAAGTTGGTCAGCATCCCGCCCAGCCAGCGGTAGTCGACGAATGGTGCGCCGCAGCGTTCGGCTTCCTCGCGCACGATCTCGCGCGCCTGGCGCTTGGTGCCCACAAACAGTATGTTCCCCCGGTTCGAGGACAGCTTGCGCACGTGTTTCATCGCTTCCTGGTACAGCGTCATCGTCTGTTCCAGGTTGATGATGTGGATCTTGTTGCGGTGTCCGAAGATGTAGGGAGCCATCTTCGGGTTCCAGTAGCGGGTCTGATGGCCGAAATGCACGCCCGCTTCGAGCATTTGGCGCATGGTGGTTGCCATGAAGAAGCTCCTGTCAGGGTTGAGTCGAAGCCGCCTCGCCCAATGACTCCGCGCGCGTGCGGAGCACCCCAACGGGGAGGCAGCCAAGATTTGGCAGGGCCCATGCCCGGCCAGCCGCGCATTCTAACAGCACTGGGGCGAACGGTGCAATGTTTTCCCTGTCCAAACAGGCAATTACCCTGAGTGCCCGGGTCCGTCGCGGCGTTGCGTCGCTGCCGCCCCAGGCATAAGTGCGGTTTGCGCCCACAGATGCCATCCTCTATTCTCTGACTTTTTTTCCACCATGCGACGCCCACCTTCACCGCCGATGGCAATCCAGATCAAGAACGCCGAAGAAATCGAGAGGATGCGCGTTGCGGGCCGCCTTGCCGGCGAAGTGCTGGACTACGTGGCGAAATTCGTCAAGCCGGGCGTCACGACCAACAAGCTCGATCGGATCTGCCACGAGTACATGTTGCACGAGCAGGGAACGATTCCGGCGCCGCTGTTCTACGCCCCGCCCGGCTACAAGCCCTACCCCAAGTCGATCTGCACTTCGGTCAACCACCAGGTGTGTCACGGCGTCCCCGGCGAGCGCGTGCTCAAGGACGGCGACATCCTCAATATCGACATCACCGTCATCAAGGACGAATTCCACGGCGACTCGAGCCGCATGTTCTACGTCGGCAGCCCCAGCATCCAGGCCAGGCGCCTGTGCGAAATCACCTACGAGTGCATGTGGCGCGGCATCCGCGCGGTCAAGCCCGGGGGCTTCCTCGGCGACGTCGGGGCGGCGATCCAGGAGTACGCCGAGGGCCACGGCTTCAGCGTGGTGCGCGAATTCTGCGGCCACGGAATCGGCCGCAGGTTCCACGAGGAGCCGCAGGTGCTGCACTATGGCCGCGCCGGCACCGGCGTGCGGCTGGAGCCGGGAATGATTTTCACCATCGAGCCCATGATCAACGCGGGCAAAGCTGCGATTCGCGAACTGGGCGACGGCTGGACCATCGTGACCAAGGACCACAGCCTCTCGGCGCAATGGGAGCACACGGTGCTCGTGACCGACTCCGGCCACGAAGTGCTGACGCTCTCGCCGGGGGCGCCGGCCGAGCCGCCGATTCGCTGATCCGGACGCGCCGGAATAATCATCGATGCTGCTTTTGGCGTTACCAATCTCCACGCTTTTGTGCTGCAGTTGCAACTTCGCAACTGCAGCACAAAAGCGTGGAGACCTAATTAAGAGCAAGTTCTCGCCACTTTTGCCGACACTCGTCATACGAGTGAGCACCCCATGCCGGCCTTGAGCGCAAGGCGCGAGAATGGCGCAGCAGCCCCAGCGGCCGATCTGGCTCAAATCCGCGCCACGCTCGCCGCCGAGCGAGCCGCCCTGCGCGCGCGCTTCGACTCGCGGCGCAATACGGGCGACCTCCTGCGCCGCCACGGCCAGATGGTCGAGCGGGCGCTGCGCGCAATCTGGGCCCTGCAGGGGCTTCCCTCTACCCTCTCCCTGCTCGCCGTAGGCGGTTTCGGCCGCGGCGAGCAGTTTCCGCATTCCGACGTCGATCTGCTGGTGCTGCTGCCGGAGCCGCCCGGCGCGGCGCTCACCTTCAAGCTCGAACAACTCCTGAGCCGCCTCTGGGACGCGGGCCTCGAGGTCGGACACAGCGTGAGGACCGTGGGCGAGTGCCTCGAGGAAGCCGCCAAGGACATCACGGTCCAGACCTCGATGCTCGAAGCGCGCCTGGTCACCGGCAACCGATCGCTTTACTGCCAATTCCGCCGCGAAACCGAAGCGAATTGCGATCCCCGGGAGTTCTTCAAGGCGAAGCAGTTCGAGCAGGAGCAGCGCCACGCCAAGCACCAGGACAGCGCCTACAACCTGGAGCCGAACGTCAAGGAAGCCCCCGGGGGCCTGCGCGACCTGCAGGCGATCCTGTGGATCTCGCGCGCGAGCGGCCTGGGCGCAAGCTGGATGGAGCTTGCCAGCCGCGGCTTCATGACGGCGCAGGAAGCGCGCCAGCTCGCGCGCCACCAGCGGCTGCTGCGCGAGGTGCGCATCGCGCTGCACTATGCGGCGGGGCGGCGCGAGGACCGGCTGCTGTTCGACTATCAGGATCAAATCGCCCGCGAGCTGGGCTACGCATCGACGGCGCACCGGCGCGCGAGCGAGCTTCTGATGCAGCGCTACTACCGCACCGCCAAAGCGGTCACCCAGTTGAACGCCATCCTGCTGCAAAACCTCGCCGCGGAAATCTTTCCCCAGCAGGATGAAGAGATCGAGGTCGCGAACGAGCGTTTCCAAATCGTGCACGAGTTGCTCGATGCGCGAACCGGCGACCTGTTCGAGCGCGAACCGAGCGCCATCCTGGAGAGTTTCCTCATCCTGCAGCAGCGCGCCGATCTCAAAGGGATGACGGCGACCACGCTGCGCTCGCTGTGGCGCGCGCGCGCGCGGGTCGACGCCGCGTTTCGGCGCGACCCACGCAACCGCGCCCTGTTCCTTTCGATCCTGCAGCAGCCGCGCGGCATCGTGCACGGGCTCAGGCAAATGAACCAGTACGACATCCTGGGGCGCTACCTTCCGGCGTTCCGGCGCATCGTCGGGCAACTGCAGCACGACCTGTTCCATGCCTATACGGTGGATCAGCACATCCTCACCGTGGTGCGCAACCTGAGGCGCTTCACCATGGTCGAGTTCGCGCACGAGTATCCCCTGTGCAGCCGTCTCATGGCCGAGTTCGAGCGACCGTGGCTCCTCTACGTGGCGGCGATCTTCCACGACATCGCCAAGGCGCGCGGCGGGGACCATTCCGCCCTCGGGGCGGCCGAAGCGCGCCGATTCTGCCGCGCGCACGGGGTCACGCGCGAGGACACCGAGCTGGTCGAGTTCCTCACCCGCCACCATCTCACCATGTCGATCGTGGCGCAAAAGCAGGACTTTTCCGATGTGGAAGTCGTGCGGCGTTTCGCCGCGACCGTCGGCAGCGAGCGCCGTCTGGTGGCGCTCTACCTCCTCACCGTCGCCGACATCCGCGGCACCAGTCCCAGGCTGTGGAACGCCTGGCGGGGCAAGCTCCTCGAAGACCTTTTCCACGCCGCGCACCGCCTGCTCCAGGGAGCCGAGATCGGCCACGAGCAGGACATCGAGGCGAAGCAATCCGAAGCGCGGCGCCTGCTGCGGCTCTACGCGCTCTCCGACAACGTCGAGGAAGCGCTCTGGCGCGAGTTGGATGTCGCCTACTTCCTGCGCCACGACGCGCAGGAGTGTGCCTGGCAGACGCGCCAGCTCCACTACCAGGTGAATACCGAGACGCCGGTGGTGAAGGCGCGCTTCTCACCCGCGGGGGAAGGGCTGCAGGTGATGATCTACTGCCGCGACCAGCGCGGCCTGTTCGCGCGCATCTGCGGTTTCTTCAGCGCCATCAATTTCAACATCGTCGATGCCAAGATCCACACCACGCGCCACGGCTACGCGCTCGACACCTTCCAGGTGATGGGCACCACCCCCATCACCCACTACCGCGAGATGATCACCCTGATCGAGCACGACCTGGCCGAGCAGCTTGGCACGCAGCCGCCCCTGCCCGCCCCGCCCCAGGGCCGCGTCTCGCGACGGCTGAAGCACTTTCCGCTCACCCCCGAAGTGCACATCCGCTCCGACGAGAGCGGGCAGTACCACGCCCTTTCGATCGTCGCCGGCGACCGCCCGGGGCTCCTCTACGGCATCGCGCGCGTGCTCTCGCGCTACAACATCGACCTGCACACGGCCAAGATCCTCACCATGGGCGAGCGCGCCGAGGACGTGTTCGTGGTCTCGGGGGAGGCGTTGAAGGACGAAAAGACCGTCTTGAAGC
>JACPRN010000030.1 GCA_016189945.1 Betaproteobacteria bacterium | reverse complement strand
GGTCTTCCTTTCCCGCTCGGAGGTCTCGCGATTGAGGGGATAGACATCGTGCACCAGGAGGGTCGAGTCGGGCGTGCACAACCCCTCCAGGTTGGCAAAGTCCCGCAGCGCGAACTCGAACTGGTGCAACCCGTCGATGAATGCCAGGTCGACCGGCAGTCCGTTCAACTCGGCGCGGACATCGCGGCGCGCAAAAAACGCGTCGCTCGTTTCGCGGAAGATCCGCTGGTTGGGCCCGAGCGCGGCCTCGATCCGCGGCATGGGATCGATGCCGAGCGCCAGCGTTTCCGGTCGTACCAGCGCGAACGAAAGTCCGCGGAAGACGCCGATCTCGACGTAGGTGCGCGGCGCGAGGTGCTCGTGGATGCGCCGTATCAGGTCCCGGTAGGACTCGCCTTCGAGCTCCATGTGGGACAGGAACCGATGCGCGAGGTGGAAGTTTGGGTCGAGCCGCAGCGCCTGCTCGAGCGCGGCCTTGCAGGCCTCGGCCTCGCCCGCCAGCCAGTGTGCAAGGCCGATGTTGTAGTGGCAGCGCGGATTTCCCGCATCGAACGCGAGCGCGCGCCCAAGGTCTTCGAGCGCCGCAGGCACGTTCTGCAATTCGAGGTGCGCCGTTCCGCGCAGGTAAAGCGCCTCTGCGTTGTGCGCATCCTCCTCGATCAACTGGGTGAGGGTGTCGATGGCGTCCGAGCGCTGTCCAGCGGCAAGGTAATCGCGCGCGAGGCGGGCGAGTGCTGCAGACTCTCCCCGGTGCGGCCTGCGGCGTACGATCCGTTGCAAGATGCGGCCAAGCATGGTCAGAATCATACGGCGCACATGGGCGCGAGCGCCTCGCGCCAGGCGCGGCCGATCACCTCCGGGGCGTAGTGCGACTCGATGTGCGACTGCCCCTTCGCGATGCGCGCGACGACCTCGCCCCGGTTGCGCAGGGCCCAGAGCAAGCCTTCGACCAGGTCTTCTCCTATCCAGGCGCTGTGGCGAAATTCCCAGTAGCTGGGCAGACCGTTGGCGACCACGAAGCGGCCCGCCCAGGTTGCCTCGGCAATGCGATTGGTGCTCGCTGCCATGCGCTTGCCGACGTCGCTCGGGATCAGCACCAGGTCGCAGCGCTCGAGTTCGCGGGCGAGGGTCTGCGGCGACCACAGCGCTTGGCGCACCCGGAAATCCGCCGAGCCGGCGTTCCAGCGCTCGACATCGGTCGCGATCGCATCGATCGGGCCGGCAACCAGGGCGAGTTCGATCCGGATGCGCGGCGCAAGCGCGAGCAGTTGCGGGACCCGGCGCTGCAGGTATTGGTAATTGCGCGCCTGCGCACCGAACCAGAGCAGGCGCACAGGGCGCCCCGGCGCGCGCGCCGGCCATAATCTCGCGACCGCGCTGCGCAGCGCGGGGGGCGCGAATGCGGGTTCGCGCCGCGCTCCCTCGACAGGGTCGCCGACGACCACCGATTCCCTTCCCGTTTCTTCTGCGACGATGTCGGCGAGAGCGCGGGTGTTGACAACGAGCGCGTCGCTGCGCTCGATCATGTCCCGAAACTCGGCCGCACGCTCGTCGTCGAAGTGATTTTCGGCCAGGTCGACGACTATCGGGATGCCCGCGCGGCGAAACGCGTCCACGCACTCGAAATAACTCCGGGCGTCGCGGCGGCCGTCGACGTTCGGATACAGCCCCGATACCACGACGAGCGCGGGTCTTGCCCTTAGGGCTTGCTCCAATCCGTCCGCGGAAGGCGGAGACAGCAGCCATTGAGTGGCGCCGGCAGACCTCAGCCACTTCGCCGGCAGCCCGACCCGCAGCCGCCTGCCTGCCGACCAGTGATGGCACAGGACTTCCGGATCATCGCGAAGCCCGTTTGCGTCTCCGTGTGCGACCCAGACGATGCGCAAGTCCCGCATGGCCGCTGCCTCAAGCATCAGTTCCCTTCGCATCGGCAAGACCGGCCGTTTTGCGTTGACTGGACCAATACTGCTCTGCCAGAGCCTTCTCCTCCGCGGTCAGATGCCGCTTCCGGAGAACGACTTTCATCGTGTCCACCGCGCGCGGTTGCCGCAGGACGAAATCCAGCGAAGACCCGCCGCGCTGGAGTTCCTCTCCTACCGGACTCAGGTCGACGTGGTTCATGGCCAGGTCGAAGCGCGCATCTTTCCAGCCCAGGTACCAGAACCACTCGGTGTAATACAGCCAGCTTCGCTCGTTGAACGCGCGCACATGGGTCGGGTCCTGCCAGGCGCCGTAGGAAAGATCGTAGGGAACGGCTATGCGGAACTCGCCGCCCGGTTTCAGCAGCCTGAGGCAATCGGTCATCAAAGAGGCCAAATTCGTGACGTGCTCGAGAATGTCGTTCGCCAGGATGCCGTCGAACTGATTCTCCCGCAGCAGGATCGATCCGAACCGGCCCGCGTGGACGGGCGTGTTGATGGGAATCGGCCGATTCAGGTCCAGGACGAGATCCGGTTCCCAGATCGGATTGAAATCGATGTTCAGATGATCGACTCGCCAGTCCTTTCCGCTGCCGAGATTGATGGCCGGGGGTAGATCCATGGTGTTTGCTCAACTCCCGTCGAAATGGATCAATCGCATTGCGAGGCGCGTTCGACCCAGCGGCGCCACAGGCGGCGGTAGGCGTCCTCCAGGGCGCGGGTAAAGCGTTCATAGTCGCACAGGGGCGACGCGGCGAAGCGGGCGCGAAGCGCCGCACGCAGGTCTGCGAGCCGCTCGCGATCGCGCGCCAGCGCGACGGCGATGTCGACGTAGCCCGATTCGTCGCTTGCGACCAGTTCGCTCATGCCGAGGTTGGCGAGGATCGAAGCGGTCTGGCGGCCGGCGACAAGGGCGGATGCGAGCGTCACCACGGGCACGCCCATCCACAGCGCGTCGAAGCTGGTCATTCCGCCGCAGAAAGGAAAGGGATCGAGCGCAATGTCGATGTCGTGATATCCCAGGGCGGCACGCGTGAACGCGGTCCAGGGGCGGATGTCGATGCGCCGGCGCTCGATGCCCGCCTGCAGGCACAGGGCGAGAAAGCGCTCGCGGTTGGCTGCATCCTCGAGCGCGCTTGCCTGCAGCGCAAGCCGGGCGCCGGGCGTGCGCTCGAGGATCCGCGCCCACAGCGCGAGGACGCCTCGATTGACCTTGGCCAGATTGTTGAAGCTGCCGAAAGTCACATGGCCGCCCGTCCCCGCCGGCGGCGGTCCCACCCCGGGATAGAATTCGTGCGCTTCGAAAGGGAAGCGCGTATCGGGCAGGCGCACCAGCGTCTCGGTGAACCAGGCCTCCTGGCCGGGAGGAGAGGAATGCGGGTCGGTGATGAACGCGTCCATCTGCTCAAGGCCGGTGGTGTTGAAGTAGCCGAGCCAGCTCACCTGCACCGGCGCGGGCTTGCGCGCCAGAACGAGCAGCCGGTTGAAGCTGGTATGGCCGGCGAGATCCACCAGCACGTCGATGCCGTCGGATTCGATCATGCCGGCCACCTCGGCGTCCGGAATCCCGCTTATTTCCCGCCACAGGTGCGCCGCCCGGCGAAGGCGCCCGGTGACCGCGTCTGCGGAAGGAAAATTGTAGTAGCAGCATACCTCGTAGCGCCCGCGATCGTGCCGCTCGAGCACCGGAGCGCACATGGCGGAGACGACGTGGCGGCGAAAGTCAGGCGAGATATAGCCGATGCGCAGCTTGCGTTCCGGGCTGCGGTCATTTGCGTGCCGCCGCGATCGATCGTAGAGAGGATCGGCGAACCTTCGCCCCCAGTTGCGGTGCTCGGCGACGATGGTTTGCGGGGTGCACTCCGGGTCGTAGTTCAGGCAGCACAGAATGGATGAAGCGGTGTCCGCCAGATGCGGGGCGAGCGCGAGCGTTTGCCGGTAGCGGCTGATCGCCTCTGTCATCCGGCCGAGCTGGTTGTAGCAGTTGGCGAGGTTGCTGTGCGCCTTGACCTCGTTGGCCGGGTCGGGACGCGCCTCGAGCACGGCGCGGTAATGGTTGGCGGCCTCCATCCATGCGCCGTGCTCCTGCAGGCAATAAGCGAGCATGAGCCGATCCCCAAGCGGATCTTCGGCCTCCTGCCAGTGCTCGCGCAGCAGGCCGGCGGCTTCCGCGTGGTATTTCTTCGTACCCGGGCTGCGGTCGCCGACGGCGATCAGCGCACGCGCAAGCTCGCTGCGCGCGCCCGGAAGCTCCGGCCCGAGCTCGAACGCCCTGCGCAGCGCGGCCACCGCCTGGGAGTGCTCATCGAGCGAGAGCCGAACCTTGCCGAGATTGAACCACGCCGCGGCGTGAGCGGGATTGAGCCGCACTGCTTCGGCAAAAGCGGAGGCCGCCGGCTCGATCTCCCCCAGCGCAAGCAGCACATTGCCGAAGTTGAAATGAAACAGGGCAACGCCCGGTTTGGCGAGGATCGCCGCGTTGATCAGCCTGAAGGCTTCGCTGTGCCGGCCGCGCTGGTGCGCGGCGAGCCCGAGCAGATGCAAGGCCTCGGCGTCGCGCGCGTCGCCTTTCAACAGCGCGCGGTAAATCGCTTCGGCCTCATCGAACCGTCCGGATTCGTGCAGCGCGACGGCCCGGTCGAGTTCGGCCTGCCGCTTGGCTCGTGCGGGCGCGGCGAATACTCCCCTGACGGAATCCAATAACCCCATCTTCAGCCCTTGATGCGCGCCTCCAATGCCAGCAGGCCGCGCTTGCGCGCGCCGATCCTGCGCGCCGGAACGCCGAGATAGATCGCGAACGGATCGAGATCGCGGGTGACCAGTGTGAGGGCGCCCACCGCGGCGCCCTCGCCGATAGTGACCCCCGGAAGGATGACGGCGCCGCAGCCGATGATCGCATGCCTGCCGATGCGAACCGGCGCATGTGTCGGATTGCGCAGCTCCGCCGGCACGGTCGGATTGGTAAGCCATTCCCCCGAGTAGTCGTCGCTCGAGGAGTACACCGAAACGCGCCCGGACAGCCCCGAGAAATCCTCCAGCGTGATCGCCTCCCTGCCTATCAGGCTGGCGTAGGTCCCGATGTGCACGTGCCGGCCGATGCGGATGCCGCCGGCGCCCGCCGAGAGAATGCAGAAATCGTCGATGCGCGCGCGGTCTCCGATCTCGATCGCTTCGGCGTTGTAGAAACGCGCGCAATCGCTGATCGCGACCTCTTCGCCTACGGCGCGAAGCCCGAGCGCCAGTACCTGCGATCTGGAAAGAAAGGCCATGGTTCCCCTTATAGCTCCCTCGACAGCGCGGCGCAGACCCTCTCGATGTCCTCTTCGGTCATGGCGGTATGGAACGGCAGGCCGAGGATCCGGCCCGAAAGCGATCGGGCGCAGGCCAGGTCTCCGGCGACTTCGGTCCGGCGCAGTCCCGGGTGATCGGGAATCAGGGGGTGATACCAGCGCCGCGATTCAATGTTTGCCGCCTCGAGAGACGACATGACAGCGAGCGCATCGACACCGTCGGGCAGGCAAACGGTCATGATGGTGTAGACCCCTTCGTCCGGGCGGCGCTGCCGTTGGGCCTTGAAACGGTCGAGCATGGATCGATAACGCGCGGCAAGCTCCCTGCGAATGCGCGCACGTTCCGGCCAGCGCGCGAGCGCCGCGAGGCCTAGCGCCGCGTGATATTCGGACAGCTTGGCGTTGGTTCCCGCCGCGCCGACGATTCCCGACGGAAGCCGGATGCCGAAATTCGACAGCCGCCTGACTTCGTCGAGAAACGCCTGATCGCGCGCGGCAACGAAGCCGCCTTCGCCGATGCCGAGCGACTTGGTGGCGTGCAAGCTCATGACCACGATAGAGCGCGATCCGACGGCCTGGTTGCCGAAAGCTCCCGCGGCATCGATCACGACCGGCGTGCCGGTTTCGGCGCCAAAGCGGTCCCAGGCGTCCGCATCCTGGGGTGCGCCGAAGGTGGCGACCGGCATCACGGCGGCGATATCGCGCTGCGCTTCGCGCGCAATGGCGGGGGTGAGCAGCCAGCTTTCGGGATCGACGTCGGCTGCGACCGGAATGCACCCCGCGCGCAGCACCGCAGTCGCGGTAGCGACGAAAGTGAGCGATGGCAGGAGCACTCGCGCCCCTGCAGGCAGTCCCAATGCTAGCAACGAGAGCTCCAGCCCGCTGGTACAACTGCTCGCGCTCACCACGCCGGGCGGCTTGTCCGGGTCGAGCGCGAGCGAAAGGGCTGCCTCGAACTCGCGCACGAGCGGACCGAAGTTGGTGTACCAGCGAGCGCTGTCGATTCGGCGCAGGTAGGGGAGCAGCGCATCGGCCTGCGGCATGTCGGGAACGAGTAGCGGGATGCGGCGCGGCCCCGGAGTCATCGCTTGCACCACTCCTGCCACATCGAGCGGTAAGCGGCTTCGAGCGCGCGGGCCGCGCCGGCGGCGTCGGCGAAGGGCGCGGCCAGAAAGCGCGATCGCAGTTCGCCGCGCAGCGCCGCAAGCCGCGGCAGGTCGGCTGCGCACCGCTGCGCGATGCCGAGGTACTGCGCCTCGCTGCGGGCGACGAATTCGGGGATCCCCGCATTCTCCAGGATCATCAAGCCGCAGCGCGCGAGCGCCCATCGGCCGGCAAGGGTGATGACCGGCACGCCCATCCACAGCGAATGATAGGTCGTCGTCCCGCCGTTATAGGGAAAGGGATCGAGCGCCACGTCTATTTCGTGAAAGAGGGAAAAGAACGCGGCCAGCCTCTGGCGGCCGCGGACGTCGATCCGCTGCGGATCGACTCCTGCGCGGGCAAACCGGTCGCGAAGCGATTTGGCGACCGTCTCGTCGCCGCCGTAGTCGACCACCATGATCAAGCGCGAACCGGGGATCTCGGCGAGCAGCCTTGCCCACAGATCGAGCACCGCCTCGTTCACCTTGGTGCGGGCGTTGAACGAACCGAACGTGAGCGCCCCGTTTTCGAGCGCCGGCAGCCGGTTGGGGGGCGGCGCGCCCCGCTCGGGGGCAAAACAGATGCAGCAGCGCGGCATCCTGACGATCGTTTCGGTCTGCGTCGACTCGGTCAGGCCCGGCGGATCGAGGCGCGCATCGCTGATTCGATAGCGCACGGCGGGAAGTCCGGTCGATCCGAGGTATCCGAGGTAAGTCGCCTGCACCGGGGCCGGCCGGCGCGCAAATACGCCCAGCCGGTGACCCACCGTGTGGCCCGACAGGTCGACCAGCACGTCGATGCCGTCGGCGCGAATCGCCGCTGCGGCGCGCTCGTCATCGAGCGCATGGATATCGCGCCAGAAGGGGGCCAGCCGCTTGAGCCGTTGGGTGACAGCGTCTTCATGCGGCCAGTTGTAGTAGCAGTGCACCCGATAGCGCGATGCGTCGTGTTGCGCAAAGAGCGGTTCGAGAAAGTAGGCGCTCGAATGGCCGCGGAAATCGGCCGATACGTAGCCGATTTTCAGGACCCGCTCCGCATCGTTGTTGTTCGAGTGAGCGGCGCCGGATCCGAGGTTCGCGTAGCGATCCGCCCATTGGCGCCGCTGCGCCAGCATGGCCTGCGCATCGACGCCGTGCATCTGGTCCAGCAGGCAGATGAGGCTGTCATGCGCCGGCTCGAACGCGGGCGCCAGTCCGATCGCCTGGCGAAAGAGCTTTTCCGCTTCGGCGTGTTCGCCCAGCTCGTGCTTGAGCAGACCGAGATTGTAGCGAGGCTCCGCCCGTTCGGGCGCCAGTGCGATTGCGGCAGCGGCGCACCGGAGCGCTCCGTGCAGATCTCCGGCGGCTTTTTTCAGGGCGCTCAGATTGGTTTGAAGGGCGAAATCCCCCGGCCTCGCCTCCGCCGCGCGCTCGAGCAAGCCGAGCGCCAGATCATTGTCCATCACCTCCAGCGCGTGGCGGTATCCCGCCAACAATGCATCCGGATCCGCCTCCGCGGTGGTTCGCGGCGTCCGGCTTTCGGAAAGAAGCTGTCGGATCAGTGCCTTTAGCATGTGCCGGGGCGCTACGGCTCAAATATGGTCGACGAAAGGGATGTACCAGTCGTGAAAGTGCACCGCACGGGCGCGAGCGGACAGGGGCAGCCACATGGCGAGATGCTGATCCTGCCACGCTGTCGCGGGTTGCGCAGCGAGCCGCTCGTGCGCGGGACTCGAGCGCCGCACGTTGAGGAACAGTTCGCCGTAGCGCCCGCACAGGCTGCGCCACAGCGCCGGCAGGCCGCCGATTTGTCCGCCGATCTCGTACACGTATCCGGTCGCCCCGGCGCGACCGACGAGCGCATAGGCGCCGCCCTCGATCGCCGCGTCGTGTTCGGTGGCCGGCGCGAGCAGCGTCGCGTAGCTTGCCGGCGTGCGTGCGACGCGCTCGCCCCCTTCGGCCTCCCGCAGCGAATGGATCGCCGGCCACAGCGCGCGCGCATCGTCGTGCGTCGCCGTCGCGCCGGCCCTGCCGCGGCGATGGCCGAGCACGCCGCAGTCGGCTGCGATCCAGCCCGCGCGGGCGTAGAACT
>JACPRN010000040.1 GCA_016189945.1 Betaproteobacteria bacterium | reverse complement strand
GTCCGAAAGCGGCGTCTCGAACAGCTCGCTTGGCCTGAAGTGGCTGATGCGCGAAGGCGACGAAGCGACCGGGAAAGCGGCCCTCGCCTGGCTTGCGCACCTGGAGACCAACTCCGGCTCGGCCGCGTTGCGCGGCTCGGGAGTGGTTCCCTCGCTGCGCCTGGTGGCGGAATGGAGTCTGCCCGGCGACGCCGCCTTTGGCGTAATGCCGGGACTCGCCTGGCAGAAGAACGATGCCGGGGACCGGCACTGGAGCGCGATATTGGCGGCCACCTACAGCCGCCCCTTGGGCCCTTCGGTGCGCGGCTTTCTCGAATTGGCGGGCAGGGAAATGCGCCGCGAACGCCACGGCGGGAATCAAGTCACTTTCGATGCCGGACTCGCGTATGCGCTCGACAAGGACACCCAGCTTGATCCGGCGATCAATCTGGGCCTGAATCGATTCACCCCCGACGCCCTGATTACCGTCGGGTTTTCGAAACGCTTCCGCTGACCCTCTTCGGCCGGGAGGCGCGGCCGCGGCATGCGGCGCGGTCGATCTTCCGGCGGCCCAACTGCGCCCCGATTCAGAACAGCGGCCCGCGCTCCTCGTCCATCTGCGAGCTGAATGCCATGTGGCGGGCGTCTTTCATCAGGCCGATGAAGTCCTTGGTCTTCATGTGCACCAGGGTTTCATGGTCTCCGGCCTCGAAGTACATCTCGGGTTGGTCGCTGAGGCTGTCATCCCAAATGGTTTCCATGCCGTAGGCAGCTCCGAGCGGCGGCACCGCTCCCGGTTCGCAGTCGTTGAACAGGCTCTTCAATTCCCTCTCGCTCGCCAGCCGGAGGGCGCGGCCGTTGCTCGCCTCCAGCTCGCCCAGCCTGAGCCGCCGCGAAGCCGGCAGAACGGCCATGATCGCGTGCGTGTCGTCTTCGAGCACGACCGCTTTTGCGAGGCACTGCGCTGGCACGTTTGATGCACGCGCCGTCTGCATGCTGCTGCCGCTGTGGGGATGGGGTACGACGTCATACTGCACCGCGCTCGCTTTGAGGTAGTCACTGAGCTTCATTGCGATTCCCATGATGATCTCCTTGGGGGCGTTGGGCTATGTCTTCATTATAGGCAGGCCCCCGGCGGGGAGAAGTCGGGCCGCTTCAGTTCGGCAGAGCGGCGCGTGATAGGCTCCCCCGACCGGGGTACCGCCCAAACGGCTGGGGCTAAGTCCCGGAATTCACGGGACAAGTCCGCGCGCGGGTGCACGGGCGCCTGCGGCGCCGACGCGCTGCGGGCTTGCGCTCACAGCTTGATTTCCCCCGGCTTCTTCTCGATCTCCACCCCGACGCTGTCGAGCAAGTCGCGGCTGACCAGAATCGGCGCTTTGAAATGGATCGCGAGCGCGATCGCGTCGGATGAGCGGCTGTCGAAAACCTTCGTCGTATCCTGGATCACGAGCGTAAGGGCAGCGTAGTAGATCTGGTCCTTCAGGGTGATGACGACCTGCGACACCCGTCCGGCGTACGCCTCGAGAATGGCATGCATGAGATCGTGGGTCAGCGGACGCTTGGGCTTCACCCCGCTCAGCGCGCCTTGAATGGACTCGGCGACGATAAGGTCCACGAAAATCGGAATGGCCTTGTCGCGCACCTTCAGCATCACCACCGGCCCGACCTGGCTCATCAACACGTTGACGCTTTCCACGCGAAGCTGTTCGGCGGGTTTGCTTTTATCGGCGTCTGCAGCGGCCGATAGACCCGGCTGTCCGAGCATTGCACCAGCGAACCCGCAAACGATGGCGAAACGGCGCACTCGCGTCATGGCACTCTCCACGCAAGAGTGAAAACACCATTCTATCGAGCTTCGCTACAGCTCGAGCAGAACCCGGAATCCGCCGTAGAACATGCGCTTGCCGTCGAAGGGCATGGCCTTCGGGTCCATCATCTTCGCCATGCGCGGATGCTTGTCGGAGCCCCTTTGCCGTTCGAGGGACTCTTTGCCCGCTGGTATTACTTCGAATTGAGTTCAATCCATTCGCTGGCGACCCTGAACGCATGCTTCTCCAGATCAACGGCAATCACATGGGCGCCCAAAGCGCCGATGCGCCGATTCGGCCCGTAAGTGAGCTTTGGCGTGAGCCCGGTTTCGTAGCCGTGCATCTTCTCCAAGGCGGCGATCAATTTCTCGCGCGAGAGTCCCCGACCGGCGCGCCTGAGTCCTTCCGCCAGAAGCTTGGTCGCGGCATATGCGCTCATCTCCCCGAGCAGATGGCGTTCGGTGAGCGTCTGCCCGCGCCGCAGCGCCGAAAATTCCGTTACGGCAGCCGGTTTGTGATCCGACGGGATGCTTGCATAGGCAAGAAAGATCTTGTCCTGGAACACGGCGGGCAGCTCGAAGATCTCTTTGCCCGCAAGCGATCCTGAGAGGAACAAGTGCGGTGTCCAGGCCAAGCGTTCGGCCTCCCTGGTCAAGGACACCAACTCCGTCGGGCTGCCGAAGAAGAACACCGCCTCGATTCCACCGCTTTTCAGGCGCCTCGCCAGTTCTTCAGCGCTCATCTCGCCGCGCGCGGAGCGGATCGGCAGGGTATTCGGCCAACCGTGTTCGGCTGCCTGCTTTTCGACGGTGCGCGCGATCGCCGCCCATTGCGGCTCGGCGGGATAGATGACCGCGGTGGACGGTTTGTGTCCGCGCAGCCTGCGCGCCGCATATTCGACCAGGACCCGGGCCTGAACCGGCAATCCGCCGAACAGATGGAACGTGAAGCGCCGGAGCGAGCCCTCGTCCTGATTGAACAGCGTGAACGGGCCGATGGTCGGCAGGCTTTCCTCCTCCGCAAGCTCGACGTACTCGTCGTCCGCGCCGGACGCAAAAATGCTGACCAGAGCGAATGCGCGTTTGCCCAGTGTTCTTGCTTCATCCAGAACAGCCCTCGTGCCCTCGCCCTCTCTGGCGTCGAGTTCCAGTTTGCGTCCGTAGATGCCGCCTCGAGCGTTGATCTCATCGAGATAGGCTTGCACAACCGCGCGCATCGACTGCCCCAGAGCGTGCAGCGGCCCGGGGCCGGGCAAAACGGTGCCGAGAATGATCCGGTCATCGGATAGGCCGGGATCCAGGTAGGTTTCGAGGCGCTTGAGATGGGCGAGCAGGTCGTCGAGATCTCCCTCGCTCATTCGATACCGCGGCATGCTGGCGTCCAGGGACTTGCCCGCCGCATCGATACCCAGCGCGATCGCGCGCGCGAGCGTAGCAGCGGTGTAGGCGGGGCGGTGCTCGCCGAAACGGGAAACGGCGCCGTAAGGCTTGGTCAGATGGCCCCACGTGATATTCGATGGAACGACGCCGCCCTCGGGCCGTCCCAATCCGTCGGGACCGTGGCAACCTCCGCACGGGAGCGCAGTCGCCGGCGTGGCGACCAGCCCCTGGCCGACGAGAGCGGTGATATCCCGCCCGGAAGGGCTCTTGCCTTTCAGATAGATTTCTCTTCCGCGCGCCTCGGCAGAGGACAGCGCCCCGGTTTGCGCCTGTGTCGCGCACGGAACGGCGGTCATCACCGCGGCGAGGACGGCTGCTACGACCCGCACGGCTGCCGTTGCGCTTTCCGCCGGAGCGCCGGCTTCGAGTGCGATATTCGCCCGCCAGACGCTGCGCCCACGGTCGTCGCGCTAATCTTGCCTTGAACCGACAGGCCTGCCGGGGCGGTTCGCCGCTGCCGATTCAAGCGCCAGGTCTTGCAGTTTTGCCGCAACTGCCGCGACCGACGCCGTAGGACCCACTTTCGTCCAATGGCGCGTTCCGACATTGGCTGCCAACAACATGGTCGAGTGGGCTTCCGGTTTTTCTGAATACTGGCCCAGTCGGGTCAGTATGCGATCGACATTCGCTTTGTCCCCGGTAAGAAACACCCACCCCGGATGCTCGGCTTTATGCTGCCTGGCATATTTCGCCAAGGCCTGCGGCGTGTCCCGTGCCGGATCGACGCTCATTGAAACAAAAAACACCTGCTTGCCGAAAGCCTCACCGAGCCGATCTTTGACCTCCGACAGCCTATGCACGATCAGCGGACACGCGTCTGTACAGTTGGTATAGATGAAACTGATCAACACGACCCTGTCTTTCAGCACATCGCTGTAGAAGCGCACGCGCTGGCTTTCCTGGTTGAACAGCACAGCATCGGTAAAGTAGTTGCGACTGGCTTCCTCACCTGAGACTTTTGCGTTCTGGGATCTCACCGGTTGTTGGCTCGCGTGGCTGTGCCCCTCGTCTGCAGCAAGCGAAAAGCCGACCGGAAAGAGGAAAAGAAATATCGCCGTCCCGAGCCTCATCGACGTGCTCCCGTATCGATAGTCGTGTTCTGCCTTGCCGCCAGAAGCTCGTCGACCCTTTTTAAGATTTGCTCCGGGCTGGCGAATGCGTAAAAACGGGTCCATTCGCCAGTCTTGCCGTCACCCACCAGGATCGATGACGGATGGTCGGTGTAGTCGGGCGCATAGATGCCCAGACCCTTCAAAACCTGGTCCATGGCCGTTTTCGATCCGGTCCACAGATTCCACTGGGCCTTGTGGCGGCGCGCATAGGCCCTCAGGCGCTGAGGCGTATCCGTTACCGGGTCCACGCTGAGCGAGACCAGGGAAACCTCCTTGCGCGCTCGCTCGCCGATCTTATTGTGGACATTCACCATGATGGTCGTGAGGATCGGACAGATCGTCGTGCAGCTCGTATAGATATTATCGACGACCACGATGCGCTCCCCGACCACATCGCTCTTGAACCTTGCGGACTTGCCATCCTGGTTGGTCAGCTCGCGATCGATCAGCCGCACGCTGGCCGCGGCAGCCTTGCCCGCCTGAGACGCGGCCGGCTGAGCTCGATGAGCTTCATGCTCATGTGCGAAGCTGTTCGCGCCGAACAATCCCGCACCGGGCGCCAGGAGCGCCATCAGTATTGTCGGCACACCCGCCTTCGGCATGAATCTTCCCTCCTGCATTTTCTTCATCGATTGACGTTTCGTCGCCGGTCGCGATTATTTCGCATCGCGTCAGCGGCACGCGCGGGCTACTTCCTCACCTGGCGGCCGGGCACCGGCTTTGTTTGGGCGATCAGGCTGAGAAATGTGAGGTCTCCGAAACCGACCTTCGCCGAGGGCACCGCCACGTGCACGTAGTAGGCTCCGGCCTCGGACAGAGACAGCGCAGCCTCGTAGACACCTTCGCCCAGCTCGTGCACCTGCGCCTCCTTTCTCGGGTGGCTCGGTGCCCTGTAATAGGCGACGCGCACGTCACCCAGCCCCGCCCGCGGTTTCTGCGTTTCTGCGTCGGTGAGCTTGAATGCGAGCTTCACAGGCTCGCCCACCGGAACCCTCCGGCTCTTGACCAGGTGCTCGATCTCCAGCGCCGGTCCCGCGCGCTTGAGGGCCGGGTTTGACGCAACCTCGGCGGCGAAGCAGTGAACCATGCGCGGGGACTGGAGCAGGAAACCGACGTCATATTTGCCGGCAGCAGGCAGTCGCACGGTGGTCTTGTACACCCCGGGTTCGGTCTCCTTGAGGCTCCTGTTGACCACCTCCAGCGCGACCGGCCGGTGCCCGTAGTTCCGGAATGTCGCCATCGGCGCCACCATCCCTTCCATGTAGAAGTACACGTTGCCGTCAGCCGGATTCGCCACCATCAGCGCGGCTTCGCCCAACGCGGGCACCATCGGTGTTGCCACGGCCATTCCCGGTCCGGCCGAACCCGGACTCTGGGTGCCGGCGGCGAAGTCGGTCACTGCCGGCGTCTGCTCGCGACCGAGCTCAGATAACGGGATCATGCTCACCCGATCGGAGTCCAGCGAGCGCACGTAAGCAAAGGCCCGCGTGATCGCGATCTGGTGGGGACGCTTTCCGACCGGGACGGTGTGAGCCAGCCGATTGCTCGAGGTATCGATGACGTGAACCGCGTGTTCCAGGCTGTTCGTGACAAAACCCCAGCGGCCGTCTTCGGTGAAGCGCATCGGTCCGAGACCCGGCTTCGCTTTGATGCGTGCCACGATGCCATGTCCCTCGCCATCGAGCACCGCGATTTCTCCGCTCTTGCCGTCGGCGACGTAGAAAGCCCGGCTTTGCCCCGAGTAGATGATTGAAATCGGCTCGGGGCCGGTTTTCACGTCCTTGATCTTCGCCATGCGGTGAACGTCGATCACCGACACCGTGCCCTCTTCGCGATTGGTTACCAAAGCCCAGCGATCGTCGGCTGAAAGCGCGATCTCGTGGTGGCCTCGACCCGTGGGGATGCGGCCGGCCACGGCGAGGGTAGCCGCATCGACGGCGACTGCCCCGCTCTGCGCGTCCCGGCTGTCGTTGCCCACCCAGAGATAGCGTCCATCGCCTTGCATCACGATGCGCACGGGCATACCGCCTACGTCCACCTTGCCGGCAACTCTGAAATTCTCGGTGTCCACCACGGCCAGTTGCGAAGCGCGCGGAATGGTGACGAACAGCCGCTTGTCGTCTCTGCTCTTCGCCCAGTCGGCGCCGGGTCTGGGCAGCGCGATATGGGCGTAAAGATACGTTTTCCCAGCCACCCCGACCATGGGATCGACTACCGAGATGCTCGAGTCCTGATTGAGCGCCAGGACGTAATAGCTGTTCAAGTCGATCATGGGCCGGATGCCTACCCGGCCCGCGAGATAGAGACTCATCTTCTGGCGGCAGTCCAACGGCGCCTTGTCGCGCGCCCCAATGGGCTGGCCGATGTCCATCCACGCGCCCGGCGCGAGTGAGCGCACCGGCCTGCCTGTCGAGGCGTCCGTGATACCGAAGGCGATGTCGGCGTAGTCGCCCTCGCGCAGCTCCCCTGCGCGTCCCGCGGGCCGCACGGAGAACTCGACGCTCAATCCCTCGCGGACGAGCCGCGCCGGCGACGAAACCGGCTCGGGCGCTTGAGCGAGCGCGGGTGCGGCAAAGAAAAGGGCCAGAGCAGCTAGGCGATGCACGGTAGATCCTCCCGCGTTGTCTTTGTCGGCGAGCCGTCCTATTGCACCCTCATGATGCCCCACAAGCCGTTCAAGTTGCCGAAGGAACCCTGGTCGCGGAACAGGTAGTCGCCGGCCACCTTACCCACGCCGCCGGCGCCGCCGTGGGCGATGCCGTCCCCGGGAAGGACAATGTCGAAGTGCGCGCCGGGGAGGATGCTCTCCTGCGCTCCCAGGTACATGCCGATGGGGTTTACGCCGATCGCGCGCGAGCCGACCTCGAAGTTGGGATCGCCGAAGTTGGTCCAGTTGCATTTCCCCGCCAAGCCGGTGCCGTCGGTCTGCCCGGGACACATATAGGGCGCTCGCTGCCAGAGATGACCGTGCAATTGGAATACTGTGCCGCGCTCAAGACCCGCCGGGTTCAGCACATGCATTCTCACCGGCGCGCCTGCGGTCGCAGTGAACACCGGGGTTGCGGGATCGCCGTTCACGCCGGCGAGATCGTTGCTATAGGCCATCTCGGGGTTCTCCACCGCGCCCAGGCTGCCCGGCACCCCGGCGTTCCCGAAGTCGGTGTGGGGCTGAAGGCCGAAGCGAAACCACATGGGCTCGGTGCCATAGTTTATGGCCATCTGCCCGGCGTCCTGGCTGTCCTCGGGGGCTCCCGGCCCCTCCGACGCGATGCTCTCGACCGCGGTTCCGTCCTTGTAGCGAAGATTGAGCCCCTTCTGGAACACGACGGCGAAGTCGCGGATCGTTCCGTCCAGGGTTGCCGACGCACGAGTCTCGCGCGTCACGCTTTGGTCGGCCTGCTGATGATCCCAGGTGGTGTCGGTCTCGGCGACGCTCGCCCCCGCGGGTCCCACGCTGAGTGCGCCGACCAGACCCTTCTGCCCTTGCTTGATGATGTCGGCCGGGATCAGGTTGCCGCCGCCGAATTCGATCGGCGTGGCAGCGAGGTTGGTCCGCCGGCCGCCACCCGGTGTCGGCATGACGTCGCCGACATACCAACGGTAAGTGGTCTGCCCGCCGGGTGGTACAACCTGGTTGCCGGGCGGGTTTGACCCGACCACCATGCCGTCGTCGCGCGTCACGTCGTAGGCGACGAGCTGGGGATGCAGGCCCACAAAGCTCGACGGCCGCACCAGGTTGCTGCCGAACCACGTCACGCCCTGAGCATCGTTCTTGTCCCGCGGGACCACGGAAATGAACTGGCTGAAGCCCGCGAGATCGGGGTTGTCGTCGAAAAAGCCATTGCCGTTGAGGTCTCCGGGCAGGGCGTTGCGGAGCGTCACTTGCACGCACTCGCCGGCGTTGGCCCGGAGGACGAGCGGCTCCACCGGCTTGCCCGGCAGAAGCTTGCCATCCGGTCCGAGATCTGCCGTGCGCACGTACATGATCGCTGTCGGGTCGTGCAGCGGCCCGCTCTTCACGCCGGCACCCGGCAGCGGATTTCCAGCGTGATCGACAGGCGGCGCGAGCGCCGTGCTGCGCGGGTTGTAGACCAGCGTGCCGCCGGATGGGTCGAGGAGGCCGCCGACGTTGTCCGTTGGATTGATGTTTCCGGGAATGGTCGTGCCGAGGGCGTTGCCGAGAGCGCGGTTGGCCAGCACCGCGGTGATGTTATAAGAGCGCACCGGCGCATTTCGCGGGCACACGCCATTGAACTGGTTGGCGTTGCCGATAGCGACAGGCACCTGCGTGGTCGGAAGCTGGAACAGGTCCTGCCGCGGCGTATTGTACGTCCGCATCAGGCCCCACATGCCGCTCCACCAGCCGTTCTGGCTCGTGTTGTGGGAGTAGGCGTAGTCCGCCAAGGCTAGGTTCGACCCGATGAACGGGACGACCGGGGCCGCGAATGCAAACTGCTCCGAGATGCCCCGGTGTTGGGCGTTGCGCCAGCCGGAGTTGGGCGCCCGGCCGAAAGCGGAGCCGCCCTGGAGCCACTTGATCCCGTTCATGCTGAAGTTGTGCTCCTCCTCGTCGCCGCCGGCTTGTGACTTGATGCGGATCAGATCGCCGGCGTACGCCCGCAGCATCGGCGTGAACGGGTCGCCGTTGCCGATGTCGGCGGTGAGCGCCGGGTAGGGGGTGTTGCCGAGTCGAGTGCTGAATTCACGTACCTTGCGGTCGGATCTCGACTGCAGCGCAAAGGCGAGGTCGCCCGCGGGGCCGTCGGCCTGAGTGCCGGGCTTGCCGTCGGGCCCGAGCTTGTTCGGATCGAACACGCGCCAGCCCACCGGCTCATTGCGATCGTTGGTTACGTAGAATCCGGGGTCGTCGGCTGAGATCGCCTCGGGGCATGGCCGTGGCGTACCGTCGCCGCAAACCGCGGCATGGCGCACGACGTCCGGGAAGATCGGGTTGGCGTTTTCGCGCACCGACGGGTTGATCGCGGCGCGGAAACTGTTGGCGTCGGGCAGGACGCCGTTCGGCCGCCCATCCGGTCCGGCGCCGATGTAGGTGCCGGGTTCGTAGGCGTGCTGGAAATCGCTGTGCTGGAACCAGAACTCGCGGAACGGCTGGAATTGCCCTCCATCCGGTCCGGGCAGAATTGCCGCCTGCCAGCCTGTCGGGCCGCCGTCGGGGCGCGTGTACATCGCCACCCCGGTTTCGTTGTGCTTCCACTGTGAGCCGGCAGGCTCGGTCAGGACGGTCGCGTAGAGGCCCACCTGCTGGACGGTGGACGGCCCGTAGTGGTCGTGGGTGAAGACGATGCCGAGCCCGCGGTCTGCGTGGTGAATGTTGAGCACGGGGTCGAACATCCAGCGCTGGATCGTGGTCCGCGCGCCGAGATACTCGTTGCCCTGGCCGCCGCCGAAGAACGGGTGCGGCAAGGCTGCGAGCGGGGCATTCGCGCCGCTGCCCTGGCTGTTCGCGGGATTGCCTGCGCCGCTCGGGTTGTAGTGATTGATCGCCTGGATCCGCTCCTGGACGTTGCCGGCGGCGAGTGTTCCATCCTCATAGTTCCAGCCGTTGCCCGAGCCGTCGGCCGACGGCAGGTCCCACTTGGGCAAGTGGATGTGCTGCCCGATGACATCGGTCGGCGTTCTCACCTCGTAGTCATCGACCTCGAAGACCTGCGGCACCAGGTTGGTGTGCAGAAACCGCGTGCAGTCGAGCGTGTTGTTGCGGATGACGAACGGCTCCGCCGGCTTGGTCTTGTTGATGAAGCTCGCCACATCCTCCCAGAGCGACACGATGCGCTGTTGGGAATAGTGGTAGCCCATCTTGTTGAACACCGCGTCGATCTGGACGTTCGCGCCTTTATAGACCCGCGGTGTCGTGGCATTGAAAGGCGAGGTGCCCAAGCTCACGAAGGTGCCCGCCGTCGCACCGAACCACTCCCCTGCACCCGCGCTGGCGAAGAGCGCCTTGCCTTTGTCGTCGATGCACGGCTCGAAGAACGGCGCGCCGGCCTGCGGAGGGCCTCCGTTGGTGACATAGTTGGCCGCCACCGGGGCAGCGCCGATATTGAGCGCGCTGCTCGGGTGCTCGCGCTGGGAGTGAAATTGCATCGCCGCCTGCTCCAGGTCGGTCCCCCCCTCGGGGAACCAGACCGGCTTGGCCTTGTGGATGTTCTTGGCAAAGCTGAGCTTGGTCTGCTCTTGCACGACGATGTCGGGATCGAGCCGGGGATTGACGTTCGGATTCGCCACCGCCAGGAAGCCGTCCAGGGCGTGGCGCGGGAGCCCGCCGTCCCAGCCGCCGTTGGCGTCGCCCGGTGTGAAGTTGAGCGCCCCGAACAGGGCAGCATTGGCGCTGCGGAGCGCCGAGGCCTGAGTCTCGCTCAGCATGTCGAGGACCGGCGTAGGGGGACGCTGGCCGACGACGCCCTGCGGGCAGGTCGATGCATCGCCACAATCCACGCCGGCGATCCAGAACGGATAGCCGGGGTTCTTGGTGCGCTCGACCACGTAGGCTTGGCTCGATTCCGCGAATTGCTGGACGCCAGGGGTGACAGGGTCGTCATCGACACCCGGGTTGGCGTTCTTGGTAACGACCACCACCTCACCGGGCATCAATGGCATCGCCTTGCCGGGAAGCGGCACAACGGCCGGGATGGGCGTACCGACCAGGATCTCACCGTCGGGCAGCCCCCGCATCCGGGCGCCGGCGACTGTCGTGGACTCCGCGGGCATTCCATCGAAGAGCGTGAACGGTACAGGGTGGAAGCCGGTTCCGCTTACCGCGAGCCGCGTCCCTGTCTCGTACACATCGTGAATCCGCCACAGTTCCCACATGCCCTGGGCAAAATGCGGATAGAAATGGCAGTGGAATATCGCGTCGCCGGCGGTCTTGTTGCGGTTGCCGGAGCCGCCGAAATTGATCTCGTAGGTATACCCGGACGCGGGGCCTATCGCTTGCGCATCGAGGTAGTTCGAGTTGTCGTCGTTGGGGTCAAACAGCCACTGGTGGTTGTGCAGGTGGAAAATGTGGTGCTCCTTGCCGGCGTGCAGGTTCCTGAACACGACGCGATCGTTCTGGTAGCTGTGATGCACGTTCGACGGGTCATCGGGGAACAAGGCTTTGCTCGCCTTCGGGCCGACATCGGTGCAGTTGGCGCCCGCGATGTCGCAGGTCTCAAGGCCGACGTTGGCGGGGACGTCCACCAGCATCGCCGGGTCGCCCACCGCCGAGGAAGCGAGGAAGAATTCTTCGAACGAACAGGAGAGACAATCCCACATCGGGCCGACACCGAGGCGGTTGGCGATGATCTCCGCGCCGGCGCCGCCGACGCCGTAGTTGACCATGAAGGTGTCCCGAACACCGTGGAGAATGCGCTGGGTCACCGGGTTGGCGTCGAAGAAGCCCGGAAACGCCTGCCCCACCGAGGCTTCATCGTGGAAGATAACGGTGAATTCGCGGAACGCCTCCAGGCGGTTCGGAACAGCCGGGTTGCGCTTGCCCGCGCTCTCGAGCGGGTAGGTGCTGGGCGGGAAGGTTCCGTCCGCGTTCGGCCCGGCGATGATCGCGTTCAGATCGGAGTGGAAGATGGCGTTGGCGTCGCGGATGTTGAGGATAGGTTTGCCCGCCTTGCCCTCCGTGATCCACGGCTCGACGTTCGGGTAAAGAGCCTCGTAGTTGATGATCGGCTGGCCGGCCGCGGTCGTGCCGGCGGTCGCCAGACGCATTTCTTCTTCGGTCACCTGGCTGCGATACCAGCGCGCTCCCCTCGGCTCGACGTTGACGGCGGCGAACATGCCCTGGCCGGTATTGCCGGCGGAGGCCTCGCCCCCGAACGTGGCGCCGTAGCTGTCGGCGAGGTAAGTGCCTCTGGTGCCTGGCGGGGCGAAATACTTGTAGGTCGCCGAACCGCCGGGGGCCACGACGCTGCTCGTGTTCTTTCCGACGTTAGAGGCATCGGAGCTGATTTGGTCTGCAAGCTGCAGCCCGCGGATGTGGAAGCCCGCGAACCGCCCCTTCACCTGGTCGTCGATTTTCAGAAACGGCGACGCCTCGTTCATCGGGGGCTCGCGGCCGGCGTTGACCATGGGGTTCGCCGCCGGAGCGAGCCAGTTCTTGAAATTGACCCGCAGGCAGTCGCCTTCATTGAGGCGCAGAACCAGTGGGCGGATCCGCTTGTCCTTGCGCATCTGCGCGTTGCCGGGTCCCGGGCTGCCTCCGCTGATCGCAACCACGTCCCGCTCCAGCGCGTAGGTAATCCAGTTCGGGTTTTGCGCGCCCAACCGATTGAACATGATCGGCGTGTCGAACACGACCACGTCCGCCGTGATCGTTTGCGCGCAGGGCGCTGCCGCCAGGCCCAGACTAGGCACCAAGAGCAACGACGCCATGATCGGCGCGAGAAGGGT
>JACPRN010000046.1 GCA_016189945.1 Betaproteobacteria bacterium | reverse complement strand
TTCGCCGAGCGCCTCGATACGGGTGGATTTTGGGTCGGAGAAGCGAACCAGATAGCCGCTTTTCGACGAGAAGCGCTGACCGGCACCCAAGGAGAGATTTGGATAGTGCCCGGGAAAGCCGCCCCGCCCGACGATCGCCTCCAGGCGCTCCACCAGATAGTCGCGATGAAGATGGCCCTCGGCCTCGTTCATCGCCGCGCCGAGCACCGAGCAGGCGAGATAGGCATCGGCCTGCACCGCTTCATCGCGCGCGGGGAGCCCCCGTGCGCCCAGCCACGCGTGCAGTCGCGCGGTGGACGCTGCGCGCTCTTGCGGCAGCTCGTAGGGATAGGCCATGAGCGCGCGCGGCTTCCATTTCGCCGGAAGCGGGGCCTGTTCGCCGCCTCCCAGCATGGCCGACAGATACACCGTTGTCGGGCCGGGGTTGAGCGCCCGCAGCCGCCTGAGGTCATCGGCGCGCAGCCACAGCACGGGCGCGTCCGATGAGCCGGCGTCGAACATCCGCGCATCGAGCGCTCCGGCTTTTGCGATGGCGCGCTCCTCGGATTCGATGCCGCGCGCGGCGAGCATCCGGCGCAGGGCCTCGGCTCCCGCGCGCGCCGATTCATCGTCGGCTCTCAGCACCTGCAGCGCGCGCTTGGCGCCTTGCGCCTCGCCCGCGAGGTGGCGCGCCACGATCGCCGCTTCGAGCAATACGCCGCGGCTCAGGTACAGCGCGTAGAACCCGGTCTCGCGCGTGACCGGAACCTCGACGCGGGGAAAAAGGCACGGCAGGCCCTCGCGTTCGCAGAACTCGTGCACGGGTCCCCAGTTGCCGCCCCCCAGCCCTCCGACCACGGCGAACACCGGGGTTCGGCGCGCGTATTCGGCAAGCTGCGCCGCCCACGATTGCGCTTTGCCTTCCAGTTCCCAGACCTGCAGTTTCCACTTGCGCTGCTCGGCGAGGCGCATCTCGGGCGCGAGGCGTTTGCGACCCCGCTCGGGCGCCGGTCCTGAATTGTGCTCATCGAAACAGGCGTCGAGCACTTCGATCATCGCCCTGCGGCTCGCCGCCCCCGCGCCGGGAACGACAACGGTAGCGAACTGCACGAGGCCGGCTTCGACGCCCGGGGACCTCCGGGTCGAAAGCCCGTGCAGATAGGCAACCAGCGCCTCGATTTCCGCCTCCTGCAGCGCGTAGCGCGGCATCAGGTAGTCGAGCCGCCTGCCCCCGGGATCGACTCCAGCGCGGATAGCGCGCGCCAGTGCGGCCTCGCTGTAGGCGGGCCGGCCCGCGCCTCCGGCCGATGCGCCGGTGCCCGGCGCCCTGGCGGCGAACAGGGACGCCGCGTCGATCGGCGGGATGTAGCTTTGGCCTTCGGCGCCCCCGAGCCCGCTGCGCCGGTGGCAAGCGGCGCAGGCGGCCTCGGGACCCGAGACCGCGAGGCCGCCCGCGCGCGCCGCGACAAGCGGCAGGCCGTCGGCGCGTTTGCCCTCGAGGTAGAGTTTGCGGCCCGCGGCAAGCGCTGCCTCCGGCGCCGCCGCGTCGGCGCGCGCGAGCGCACCGCACGCGATCACCAGCGCCGCTGCCGCAAAGCGCATGCGAACCGCGGTCAAGGCAGCGCCCGCGCTCAACGGGCCGCGACCAGCCGGCGGTACTCCTTGAGCAGCTCGCCGGGTGTCGCGAAACCTTCCAGCCGCACCCAGGCTTCGCCCGGCGCCGCGCGCATGAAAGTCATCGGACGGTGATGCATCTTGTCGCCGAAATAAGTTTGAAACGCCTTTTGCAGCGCGACGCTCGCCTGGACGCTCCCCGTGTAGAAGTCCCATTGGCGGCCCGCGCCAAAGCGTTTGGCATAAGCGGCCAGACGCTCGGGCGTGTCCTCCTCGGGATCGATCGAAATCGACACCATGCGCACCTTGTTGCGCTCGGTGCCGAGCAGGCGCTGAAACTCCGCGAAGCTCTGGCTCAGGACCGGGCAGATCGCGGTGCAGGTGGTGAATACGAAATTGAGGATGACGGGCTTGCCGTCATCGATCTCGCTCGGGAAATTCGCCCGCGATCCGTCGGCGCGCACCAGCGTCGCCTCGGGCAATCGATACGCGGCCGCCTTGCGCGCGTAACCTGGCGCGTCGTGGGCGTCGTGGTGATCATGCGCCTGCGCGGGAAACACCGCCGCCGCGAGCGCAAAGGCCGTGCCTGCGAGCGCAAGCCGCAGGCGCCCGAATCTGTCCGCGATCATGATGCATTCATCTCCTTGCCGATCGCGGGGCCCCTTTCAGGGCCCCGCCAAAGAGTCATTGAGTCAACAGCTCACCGTCCGGCGGGAATCGGCCCGACGTAGAACGGCCGCATCATCTCGTGATCCTCGTGCGAGAGGATGTGGCAGTGGACCACGTATTCGCCGGGGCGATTGAATTTGGCGATGACGCGCGTCACCTCGCCCGGGAACATCTTGGCGGTGTCCTTCTTGCCGCTCTCCTCGGGCTGCGGAATCCTCGGCCGGCCGAGAAGCCTGATGCTCGCTTCGTCCAGGGTTCCGCCTTGCGAACCGTCGCTGTTGGTCTTCGGCGCGATCGAGCCGCTGAACTTCTGGCGGTTCATGATGCGGAAATCCACCAGGTGCATGTGGATCGGGTGCGCATCGGCGGTGGTGTTGTAGAACTCCCACACCTCGGTGTCGCCCAGGCCCGGGTTCTCGGTGATCGGATCGTGGAACACGAGCGTTCCGTTCAACGTCGGCCGGCTCGAATCGACGATGCCGATCATGGTCTGCAGGCGGTTGCGCGTGTCGGTGCCTTCGAAGAGCAGGATTTTTCGCGTGCGCAGGGGAGCGCCAAGCACCGGCACGGGCCCGAGCAGCGGGCGCAAGTTGGCGGGAATGGGACGATCCGGAATTGCGGACAGCGGCAGCGACACGCGGAAGGCCATGATCTGCCCCGCGGTCTTGCGGTCCACCGGATCGCCGCTCGGATAGGGAGCGTTGGCGCTGTTGGTGATCACGATCGTCTGCCCGCTCATGCGCGAGAAATCGACGATGACATCGGCCCGCTCGCCCGGGGCAACGCTCAGCATGCCGAGCTGCACCGGCGAATTGAGCATGCCGAGGTCCGAGCCGATCTGGGTGAAAGGCATGCCGTTCGAGATCCGCATGTCGTACACGCGCGAATCGGAACCGTTCAGCACCCGGAAGCGGTATTTGCGCGGCTCGACTTCGAGCACCGGCCAGGCGACCCCGTTCACCAGCACCACGTCGCCGAACATCTCCGGCAGGTGGGTCGGGTTGGGAGCCAGAGGGTTCGCCGGATCCTGCGCAGCGTAGAACAGCTCGCCGTTGGCGAGGAACTGGCGGTCCTGGATCAGGAGCGGAACTTCGTACGGAAATCCAGGAAGGTTGAGGGCGTCTTCGTTGGCATCGCGGATGAAGTAGTTTCCCGCGAGTCCCATGTACACGTTCACGCGCGTCGCCCCGACCGTGTGGTCGTGATACCACAACTGCGTCGCTTCCTGGCGGTTGTCGTAGGCGTAGAGCGGATTGAAGAGGCGCCCGGTGATGGCGTTGTCGGGTGTCGCCCAGGCATCGGGCAGGCCATCGCTCAAGCTTTCGGTGTCTCCGCCGTGCTGATGCGTCACGAGCGGCACCGGTCCGGTGTAGGGGACATTCGCCGGGTTCCCGGCGTTCATCGGATCGGCCCAGTCCAGGGTCTGGTCAACCGGCACGTCGGCAGGATAGGTGATGCCGTTCAGCTTGTTCGCGTAGCGCGCCTTGACCGCCCGCCCGGAGCGCAGATTGAAGCTGTAGCCCGGGTACACGGCGGGCTGCGACGGAGTGCCGTAACCCCACACGGTGCTCTGGAGCCTGCGCCCGCTCGCCGGATCGATCAGGCCGGCATCGTGGGTGATCTGCTCGGCGCGGACGTCGAACAGCGGCAGCCCAGAGAGGGGATCGATCCCCGAGGGCTGAAAAATATAGTTCGGAGCCAACGGGTTGGGCAGCGGGTTGACGAACTTGGGCTGGCTCATCGGATCGAGCAGCGGCAGGCTTTGGGCGAATGCCTTTCTCGAAGCGAGCGACAACGGCAACAACGTGCCGGCACTCAAGCCCGCCGTCATGCCGAGGAAGTTTCTTCTAGTGACAAGCATCGAATCATCTCCTGGTAGGCGCGCAAATTACGCGCGGGGATGCCGATAGCAGGAACCATGCCGCAACGGGCCAAATGCAAATCGTTCCCAAAAAACGCATATAAGCCAACGCTTTAACTGCGGGTAGCGAATCGGGCCATATCACCCGGCGCGTGGGGGATCATCCCCGCAACTGGGGATTGATCCCCAGTTTGCGGAGAACACAGCCCCCGCGATTGCAGCTGCGACCGGTCAGATCAACCGAATTTCCCACCTGGGAAGAAGAACGCGCGCGGGGCGAATTGGTCTTTTAAATCGTCTCCACGGTTTCGTGCGGTTGCGAGCAACCGCACGAAACCGTGGAGATTGATAAACGGCAAGAGCAGCTTCGACGATTCTGTTTTGGGCGGCTCGGAGCTCTACCGCGCCTTGGCGACAGACTTGAAGCGCGCCTCGAACCGTTCCCGAACCGCGGGATTGCAGAGGCCGACCTCGGGCAGCTCTCCGTTCAGCATGCGCACCAGGTTCGCCGCCGCCTGCTTGAGCGTGCGCTCGCGGGTGCGCGCAGTGGTGCCGGCGTGGTGCGGGGTGATGATCACGTTGTCGAACTCGAGCAGCGGGCTCCCGGGGGTGAGCGGCTCGGGCTCGAAGACATCGAGCGCCGCACCCGCCAGGCGCCGCTCGCGCAGCGCGGCAACGAGCGCCTCCTGATCGACCAGCGCCGAGCGCGCGGTATTGACGAAGAAGGCGCCCGGCTTCATGCGGGAAAAGCGCTCGGCGTTGAACAGCCGGCGCGTCTCCGCGGTCACCGTCATGTGCAGCGACACGACGTCGGATGCCGCGAGCAGATCGTCGAGCGCGCCGATTTTCTCCGCGCCCAGCGCGGCAATGGCTTCGGGGCTCTGGTAAGGATCGTAGGCGAGCACGCGCATACCGAGGGCAGCAGCGCGCCGGCCGACCAGTTGGCCGATATTGCCGAACCCGACCAGCCCGAGGGTGCTGCCCTCGACGTCCCCGCCGATAATCCGGCGCGCGTCGTTCCAGCGGTCCGCGCGCACCAGGCGGTCGAGCTGCGGGGTCCGGCGCAGGATCGACAGGATAAGCGCCATGGTGTGCTCGGCCACGCCCAGGGAGTTCGCCCCCGGGGTGTTCGCGACCGCAATTCCGCGCTCGGTCGCCTCCTCCAGATCGATCGCTTCGATTCCCACGCCGTATTTCGACAGCGCGCGCAGGCCGGGCGCGGCCTCGATCACCGCGCGCGGCACCTTCTCGAAGGCGGTGAGCAGCGCGCCCTCGACGCCGGCAAACAC
>JACPRN010000027.1 GCA_016189945.1 Betaproteobacteria bacterium | reverse complement strand
GCTCTACCATTGAGCTACACCCGCATCTGCCGTCCATCGCCTACCCAGATTGGCACGTCTTCCGTGGTGGAGGGGGAAGGATTCGAACCTTCGAAGGCTTGAGCCGTCAGATTTACAGTCTGATCCCTTTGACCGCTCGGGAACCCCTCCGAACGAAACTGCTGATTATGCGTAACTTTCGCCCGACTGTCAAACTGCGCTCAAACCCGGCAGTGGCGCCGGCGGGCAGGGCGCGACAAAGACTGCGCCCGCGTTCCCCGAGCGCAATCAGCCGCCGATCAATAAGCGCTCATTTCCACAGGACCTGCCATCGCCGAAGCCCCCGTTGTGAACACGGTACCCCCGCCCGCAATGCCGCCTGAGCGATAGAATGCGCCGCATTGAGGAGACTAGCATGGACGCGCCCGCAAAGCCGCACGAAGTGACGCTGGAGGACAAGTACACGGTCGACTCCGGACGCGCCTTCATGACCGGCACCCAGGCGCTGGTGCGGTTGCCGATGCTGCAGCGCAGCCGCGACGCCGCGGCCGGATTGAACACGGCCGGGTTCATATCCGGCTACCGGGGCTCGCCGCTGGGGGGCTTCGACCAGGCGCTGTGGAAAGCAAAAAGCTATCTCGAACAAAGTCACATCCGCTTCCAGCCCGGCGTCAACGAAGATCTCGCGGCCACCGCCATATGGGGCGCGCAGCAGCTCAACCTGTTCCCCGGTGCCCAATACGACGGCGTGTTCTCGATGTGGTACGGCAAGGGACCGGGGGTCGATCGCTGCGGCGACGTATTCAAGCATGCCAACGCCGCGGGCAGCGCGAAGTACGGCGGCGTGCTCGTCCTTGTCGGAGACGATCACGCCGCGAAATCATCGACCCTCGCGCACCAGAGCGAGCACATTCTCAAGGCCTGCTGCATCCCCGTCGTGCATCCGGCGAACGTCCAGGAGTACCTCGACTACGGCCTGCACGGCTTTGCCCTATCGCGCTTTTGCGGCTGCTGGGTCGGCTTCAAATGCGTCACTGACGTCGTCGAGTCCGGCATGTCGGTCGACCTCGATCCCCGGCGCGCCGAGGTTGCAATTCCCGCGGACTTCGCCTTGCCCGCGGGCGGGCTCAACATCCGCTGGCCCGACGCCGTGCTCGAGCAGGAGGCGCGGCTTCTGGACTACAAGGTCTATGCCGCACTCGCTTATGTGCGCGCCAACCGGCTCGACCGCATGATCTGGAATTCGCCGCCGGGCGCCAGACCCCCGCGCCTTGGGATCATCACCACCGGCAAGTCCTACGGCGACACCATGCAGGCGCTCGATGACCTCGGCATCGACGGGAACGTGGCACGCGAAATCGGCCTGCGCCTCTACAAGGTCGCGATGCCCTGGCCGCTCGAGCCGCAGGGCGCGCGCCGTTTCGCCGAGGGCCTCGAGGAAATCCTCGTGGTCGAGGAAAAACGCCAGTTGATCGAATACCAGATCAAGGAGGAGCTGTACAACTGGCACCCGGGGGTGCGCGTTCCCCGCGTGGTGGGAAAATTCGACGACAACGGCGAGTGGAGCAGGGCGGAAGGACAGCCGGCCGGCACCTGGTTGCTGCCGGCGCATTACGAGCTTTCGCCCGCCATCGTGGCCAAGGCGATCGCGAGCAGGCTCGCAAGGCTGGGATTGGACCGCGATCTGGGCGAGCGCTATCGGCAACGGCTCGCGTTTCTCGAGTTCAAGGAACAGGCGCTCGCCAAACCGCGCATCACCGCGCTGCGGCAGCCCTATTTCTGCTCGGGCTGTCCGCACAACACCTCGACGAAGGTGCCCGAGGGCAGCCGCGCCATGGCCGGCATCGGCTGCCATTACATGGCGTTATGGATGGACCGCAACACCGCGACCTTCACCCACATGGGCGGCGAAGGCGCGCCCTGGATCGGGCAGGCGCCCTTTTCGGCCACCCGCCACGTGTTCGCCAACATCGGCGACGGGACCTATTACCACTCCGGACTGATGGCGATCCGCGCCGCCTGCGCGGCCGGGGTCAACATGACCTACAAGATTCTCTACAACGACGCCGTTGCCATGACCGGCGGCCAGCCGCCCGACGGGCCGCTCGACCCTGCCATGATTTCGCGCCAGATCGCCGCCGAGGGCGTGGCGCCGATCGTGGTGGTGGCGGACGAAAAGGAGCAGCTCCCGCGCAACCTCGCCTGGGCCCCGGGTGTGACCTTCCGTCATCGCGACGAGATGGACGCGGTGCAAAAGGAGTTGCGCCAGGCGCCGGGCGTCTCGGCCATTATCTACGTGCAGACCTGCGCCTCGGAGAAGCGCCGCCGGCGCAAGCGCGGGCAGTTCCCCGATCCGGCCAGGCGCGTGGTCATCAACGAGCTGGTGTGCGAGGGCTGCGGCGACTGCAGCGACAAGTCGAATTGCCTGTCGGTCGAGCCGCTGGAGACTGAATTCGGCCGCAAGCGGACCATCAACCAGTCGACCTGCAACAAGGACTATTCCTGCGTGAAGGGCTTCTGCCCGAGTTTCGTCACGGTCGAGGGCGGTGCGCTGAAATCGGGGCGAGCCGCGCGCGGCGGAACCGCCGGTCAAGCCGCCTACAGCGAGGACTTCCCCCCTCTTCCCGAACCCCGCCGCCCGGAGCTTGCGCGCGCTTACGGTGTGCTGGTGACCGGGATCGGCGGCACCGGAGTCGTTACTGTCGGCCAGATCCTGGCGATGGCCGGACATATCGAGGGCAAGGCCGTATCGGTTCTCGACATGTCGGGCCTGGCGCAAAAGGGCGGTCCGGTGATGTCGCACGTCAAACTGGCTGCCGATGTCGACGAACTGCATTCGACGCGCCTGGGAACAGGCGCCGCCGACCTCGTGATCGGCTGCGATCTGGTGGTCACCGCGAGTGCCGACGCGCTCTCGCGCATGGGGCAGGAGCGCACCCGCGCAGCGGTCAACTCGAGCATCGTTCCCACCGCCGAATTCGTGCGCAACCCGGATTGGCGCGTCTCGGGCGACGCGCTCCTCGCGGAGATTCGCCGGACTGCGGCCGAAGTGGAATCGAGCGACGCCGGGCGCCTTGCCGCCGCTCTCCTGGGCGACTCGATCGCCACCAACATGTTCATGCTCGGCTACGCCTGGCAAAAGGGCTGGGTACCGCTCGCCGAAGGCGCGATCCTCAAGGCGATCGAGCTGAACGGCGTGGCGGTCGATTTCAACCGCAGCAGTTTCCTCTGGGGACGGCGCGCCGCTTTCGACCGCGCGCGCGTCGAGCGGGTGGCGGCGCCGGCGGAAGTCCTCCCCTTGAATGCCCATGGCCGCGGCTTCTCGCGCAATCTGGATGAATTGGTCGCCCGGCGCGCGGAATTCCTGACCGCCTATCAGAACCGCGCTTATGCGGAGCGCTACCGCGAGTTGGTCGAGCGCGCGCGCAAGGCCGAAGCGGAAAAGATCGGCGGGACGGAGGGCCGGTTTCCGCTGACCGAAGCCGTGGCGCGCGGCTACTTCAAGCTCATGGCCTACAAGGATGAATACGAGGTGGCGCGGCTGCACAGCGACCCGGCTTTCGCCGCGAAAATCACCGGCATGTTCGAAGGCGACTACAAGCTCAAGTTCCACATGGCCCCGCCGATCTTCTCGCGGCCGGATCCCGCGACCGGCGAGGCGAAGAAAAGCGAGTTCGGCCCGTGGATGATGACGGCCCTTCGCATCCTGGCCAGGCTCAAGGGACTTCGCGGCACCGCGTTCGATTTCTTCGGCCGCACCGAGGAGCGCAGGATGGAGCGCCAGTTGATCACCGACTACGAGAGGACCGTCGGCGAACTGCTCGGCGTGCTCAGCGGCGCAACCCTCGATCTGACGGTCGAAATCGCCTCCATTCCGGAGGAAATCCGCGGCTTTGGCCATGTGAAGCTGCGCCATGTGAGAAAGGCGAAGCAAAAGGAAGCGCGGTTGATCCAGGCCCTGCGCGACAGTTTCCCGGCGTTGAAGGCCGCCTGAGGTTCCGCGCCTGGGTACTCGATCATGACGCTCACCCGTGCCGACCTGGAGAGCGACCGGCTGCGAAAGCTTTTCGTCAACGTCAACCCGCACGTGCGCGTTTTGAGCGACGACGAGCTGGACGCCTCGCTTCAGAGCCTGCTCGCGACGCACCCGGAGAACGAGGACGTGTGGCTGTTCGGCTACGGCTCGCTGATCTGGAATCCGATCATCCATTTCCGCGAGCGCCACGTCGCGCACCTGCACGGATACCATCGGCGCTTCTGCCTGTGGTCGCACATCGGCCGGGGATCGCTCGCGCACCCGGGTCTGGTGCTCGGGCTCGACGTCGGCGGCTGCTGCCGCGGCGTCGCATTCCGCATCGATGGCGCGCACGCCGCCGCGGAGCTTCGCCTGCTGTGGCGGCGTGAAATGGTGCTCGGGTCCTATTGCCCGCGCTGGATCACGGCGAGCCTGGGCGAGCGTCCGGTGCGCGCGCTTGCGTTCATCGTCAACCGCGCCCACCCGGCCTACGCGGGGCGCCTGCCCACCGAAGTGGTCTTGAAGACCCTGGTGAGCGCGAGCGGCTACCTCGGCACTCCCGCCGAATACCTGCTTGCGACCAACCATGCGCTGCTCGAGCACGGCGTGCGCGACGAGTACCTGCTCGACCTGCGCCGGCGCGTGCTCGCTCTGCACCCGGAATTCGCGCGCCCGCGCAAGCTGGAATAATATAGCGATGCGCGCGTATCATAGGTTCAATTCTGCCGACCCTCCGCCATGAGCAACCAGTCCAATCCGCAGAATCTGAAGAACATCGGCCTCAAGGCGACCGTGCCGCGGCTGAAGATCCTCGAACTGTTTCAGAACGCGCAGGCGAAGTACGGCACTCGTCACATGAGCGCCGATGACGTGCATCGCCAGCTTATCAGCGAACAAATCGAGATCGGACTGGCGACCGTCTACCGGGTTCTCACCCAGTTCGAGCACGCGGGGCTGCTGACCCGCCACAACTTCGAAACCGGCAAGGCGGTGTTCGAGCTGAACGAGGGCAAGCATCACGACCACTTGATCTGCCTGCAGTGCGGCAAAGTCGAAGAATTCCACGACGCTGAAATCGAAAAGCGCCAGCGAAAGCTCGCCAGGGACCGCGATTTCGATCTTCAGGGCCACGCGATGACCCTCTACGCCGACTGCCTCAAGACCGATTGCCCGAACCGCAGGGGCATGAGCTGACGCGCCGGCCGCTATCCGGGCGCTAATCAGGCGAGTATCGACGCCAGCGGCCGAATTTGTTTTTCAACTCGTCTCCACGTTTCCGTGCGGTTGCCTGCAACCGCACGGAAACGTGGAGATTGACTAACGGCAAGATCAGCATCGCTGATTCCCGCTTGCACTCCCGTTTCCGCGGTAACCGCGGGTCGCGATGGGATAGAATTGCGCGACTTGTCGATTCCCGGAAGAAAAACAGCATGAAGCTTGGCACGCTGCGCGACGGCACGCGCGACGGTGTTCTGGTGATGGTTTCGCGCGATCTGAAGCTCGGCCTGCCGGCGGACCACCTCGCGCCGACGCTGCAGGCGGCGCTGGACGACTGGGACTACATTGCGCCGCAATTGCAGAGCCTGTACGAAGAATTGAATCGCCAGCCCTCGGCAAGGGCGTTTGAAATCGATTTCACTCGATTCGCCGCGCCGCTGCCGCGCGCCTTCCAGTGGGCCGATGCCTCGGCCTACATCAACCACATGGAGCTGGTGCGCAAGGCTCGCGGAGCCGAAATGCCGGAGAACGCCGCAGCCGAACCGCTCATGTATCAGGGCGGCTCCGACGCATTGCTCGGACCGCGCGACGACATCGCGGTGGAAAACGAGGATTGGGGCATCGACCTCGAAGGCGAGGTGGCGGTGATCACCGGCGACGTGCCGATGGGCGTGAAGCGCGAAAATGCGCTCGAATACGTCCGCCTGCTGATGCTCGCCAACGACGTGTCGCTGCGCAACCTCATCGCCGGAGAGATGGCAGGCGGTTTCGGATTTTTCCAGAGCAAACCCGCCACGGCGTTTTCTCCCGTGGCGCTCACGCCCGAGGAGCTCGGAGCGGCATGGCGCGGCGGCAAGCTGCACCTGCCTCTCGCCGTGCACGTCAACGGCGAGCTGCTCGGAAGTCCCGACGCCGGCCTGGACATGACTTTCGGCTTCGCCAAACTGATCGCGCGCGCAGCGCGCACGCGGGTGCTCTCGGCCGGCACCATCATCGGTTCGGGCACCGTCTCCAACCGGACGCGCAGCGCAGGCCCGGCCTGCCTCGCGGAGAAGCGCGCGATCGAGGCAATCGGCTCGGGCGAGGCGAAGACCCCATACCTGAAATTCGGCGATCGCATTCGCATCGAAATGACCGACGCCGGCGGCCAATCCCTGTTCGGGGCGATCGAGCAGCAAGTGGTCCAGCACCAGCCGCAGCGCTAGCAAAGCGTTCGTGCGACTTCCGCTCAAGCATCCCGGGGTCATCGCGATGATCGTCGCCGGGTTCGCCTCCTTCGGGCTGTCCACCGACATGACCGTCGCTTCGCTGCCCGGGATGGTGCGCTATTTCGGCGTCAGCGTGTCGCAGGCGCAGCTCACTTTGTCGGCATTCGTTCTCGCCTTTGCGCTGTCGCAACTCGTCTACGGCCCGCTCTCGGACCGCTACGGCCGACGCGCCACGATGCTCGCCGGCAATGTCATCTACCTTCTCGCCACGATCGCCTGCATCGCGGCGCCCTCGATCGAGGTGCTGATTGCGGCGCGCTTCTTCCAGGCAATCGGCGGCTGCGCCTGGGCCGTCGTCGGCCGCGCCATCGTGCGCGACATCCACGGCCACGAGGGCACCGCCCGCATGATGGGCATCATCGGCGTGGGTCAGTCGCTGCTCATCGTTCTCGGTCCGATCATCGCCGGCCAGCTCGAACAATCCTTCGGCTGGCGCGCCAATTTCGCTTTTCTGCTCGCCTTCGGCGCGCTGTTGACCCTGGCCGCGGCGCTCCTGCTCGCCGAGTCGCATCCACACCGGGACGCGCGCGATACCGACATCGGGCAAACGCTCAGGAATTACGCCATCCTGCTCGCCAATCGGCGCGTCTGGGGCTGCACGCTGTGCAATGCCTTCGCTTTTGCCGCCATCCTCGCGTTTCATTCCGGCGCATCGTTCGTGCTCATGGGACTCCTGGGCGTGTCGGCGCCGGCCTTCGGCCTGCTCTTCAGTCTCACGATCCTGGGCTACATGGGGGGAAGTTTCGTCACCGTGCGCTGGGTCGCGAAGACCGGGGCCGACCGCCTCCTCTCCTTGGGCACCGCACTCGGGATGGCCGCCGGCACGGCGATGGCCGCGCTCGCGCTCGCCGGAGTGCAGTCGGTAGCGGCGATCATTGCACCCTATTTTGTGTTTCTGGTTTCGGTGGGATTCACCCAACCGGCTGCCATCGCCGGCGCGATCGGCCCTTTTGCGCGCATTGCGGGTACCGCCTCGGCGCTGTTCGGCTTCGTGCAGCTCGCCTTCGGCGCGCTTTCCGGTTATATCGTGGGACGACTCTATGACGGAACACCGATACCGATGGCAGTCGGAATCGGCGTGGGGACCTGGGGTGCGTTCCTGAGCTTTCAGGTCCTGGTACGGCGGCCCCCAACTGAAGGAAAATAAGCGCGCGACGCAGCGCGCCACCGCTTTGCTATTTGCACGCGTGTCGCTGCCTGGCGACTTTGTTAATCCATGCAGATCAACCTGTTAGAGCACACAATTGGAAACCTGTCGCCCGCCGGCGACAGGTGCGCCAGGCCGAAACCGGTTCCAATCAGTGATCAGCCTGCGCCTTGATGGCGACTGTTTGGCATGTTTATTCCGCAAAATCAGAACGCTACATCTCGCGCTAAGATAAATGGCATGGCT
>JACPRN010000017.1 GCA_016189945.1 Betaproteobacteria bacterium | reverse complement strand
GGCGGCGCGCCGTGGCTAGGCAAAACCGGGCTCGCTCTGGATGCGGACGGTTTCATTCAGGTGACCGACACCCTGCAGACGGTGAGCGACCCGAAGGTGTTTGCCGCGGGCGACATCGCCAGCATGGTCAACCACCCGCTGGAGAAGGCGGGGGTATTCGCAGTGCGTCAGGGACCGCCACTGGCGGAAAACCTGCGCCGCGCCGTCGAGGGGAGAGCGTTCAAGCCCTACCGCCCGCAGAGGAAATGGCTTGCGCTGATCAGCACGGGCGATCAGTATGCGGTGGCTTCGCGCGGCGAGCTCGGGTTCCAGGGCGCCTGGGTGTGGCGCTGGAAGGACTGGATCGACCGCCGCTTCATGCGCAAGTTCAACCAGCTTCCGGCGATGGAAGGCGGTCCCGAGGCGGCACCAACGTCGGTCAAGCTCAATCAGGAGGAGACCGCGCAAGCGATCTCGGCAATCGCAATGCGCTGCGGGGGCTGCGGCGCGAAAGTCGGCGCCTCTGTGCTCACGCGTGCGCTCGGTGCCCTGCAGCCGATCGCCCGCGACGATGTGCTGATCGGCCTGCATGCGCCCGACGACGCCGCGGTGGTGCGCGTGCCGCCGGGCAAGGCGATGGTGCACACGGTGGATTTTTTTCGTGCCTTCATCGACGACCCCTACATTTTCGGCAAAGTTGCGGCCAACCATGCCTTGGGGGACATCTTCGCGATGGGTGCCGAGGCGCAGTCGGCCACGGCGATTGTGACCGTGCCCGCCGGGCTGGAAGCCAAGGCGCAGGACCTGTTGTTTCAGATGATGTCCGGTGCGATCGAAGTGCTCAACGAAGCCGATTGCGCCCTGGTCGGCGGCCACACCGGCGAGGGTAAGGAACTGGCCCTGGGTTTTGCCGTCAACGGCCTGGTGGATGAAAATATGGCTTCGGTGATGCGCAAGAGCGGCATGCAGCCCGGCGACGTGCTAGTCCTCACCAAGTCGATCGGCACCGGCACGTTGTTTGCCGCGCATGCGCGACTAGCGGCGCGCGGCCGATGGATCGACGAAGCCCTGGCGTCGATGTGCCAGTCGAACCGCCTGGGGGCGCAGTGCCTGCGCGAGCACGGCGCAACCGCTTGTACCGACCTGACCGGCTTCGGTTTGCTCGGGCACCTGGTGGAAATGACCCGACCCTCCGGCGTGGACGCGGAACTGAACCTATCGGCACTGCCTGTCCTGGAGGGCGCCGAGGAAACCAGCACGGCCGGCATACTCAGTTCGCTGCAGCCGGCCAATGTGCGGCTGCGCCGCGCGCTGCGCAACCAGCAGGAAGCGGTGCGACATCCGCGCTATCCGCTGATCTTCGACCCGCAGACCGCTGGCGGCCTGATCGCCAGCATCCCCGGGGATCGCGCCGAAGCTTGCCTGAAGGCCCTGCGCGCGCTCGGCTACAGGCATGCGGCGGCCATTGGCCGGGTACTGCCGCAGGGTGCGGCAGCCGAGCCGATCGTCCTCACACTACGGTAGTACCAAGGGCCCGCGGCAAATCGTATCTTGCAGCGGGCCAATCCGGGGAAGCATGAGGGGGCTTTCGTCGAAACGCGCAGCATTTTGATGGGCCGTGCAACGCCGCACAAAGCGGTGCGACAATCTCCCTGATGCCCGGGCGGAGAGGCTTTCCTGCGAGCTTGCGTCTGGCCGTCACAATCCGCAGGGTGCTTGCAGATTGCCTACCCGCCTTGATTGGGGCGGCTATGGGACAGGAGGGAAAATGTGGCCAGCAGCATCGAAATTCGGAGGCGCATACCTGTGACGCGGCCGACGCGATCCAAATTGCTCGCCGTCGTCGCGCTGCTCGCGTTGCTTGCAGCGTCCTACTGGCTGTTGCGCGAAACCGGCACGCTGGCGACTATCCTGAACGAAGCCGCGTTGCGCGATCACATCACGCAACTGGGGGTATGGGGCCCGTTGATGGTGATCGGTCTCATGGTGCTGGCCATTATGGTGAGCCCCATTCCCAGTGCGCCTATCGCCCTGGCTGCCGGAGCGGCTTATGGCCACGTCTGGGGCACGCTTTATGTTCTCCTGGGCGCCGAGATCGGAGCGCTTGCCGCTTTCGGGGTGGCACGCTGGTTGGGCGGGGAAACGCTGAAACGCTGGTTCGGCGAGCGCTTGTCGGTGGGGTTGATGGGGTCCCAAAACGTGTTGATGGGTATAGTGCTGGTCAGCCGCCTCCTGCCTTTTATTTCATTCGATATCGTCAGCTATGCCGCGGGCCTGACGGTTCTCTCATCCTGGCGCTTCGCGATCGCGACGCTGGTCGGCATCGTCCCGGCCAGCTTTCTGCTGGCCCATTTCGGGGGCGAGATGGCCACGGGTGAATCCGGCCGGATCATGGGTTCTGTTCTCGCGTTGGGCGCCATTACCTTGATACCTGTCGCGGTGAAATTCATTCGAGACCGCAGGCGCCGGCCCCCGACATAGTTTCTCGATCAGTGCTTGAATCATCGCGGCGCATCCCTGGCGATGCATGCCTCCAACCGTTAATGTGACACTGTTCATCGCCATATTCCTGATGGGTTCTGAGCGGAGAATCCGGTCCGCGCGCAGACCTTCGGCAAAGACGTGAAGCAGCTTTCCTGTTGCGCCGGGTGATTAACGGCGGCGCGAGCGAGGCTAATGTGCCAGTCCGAACCGGGGCCGCAGACGCGCGCCGATCCAGTTGCCAGGCAGCGCGGCAGCAATCCACAGCCATCCGTGCAGGCTGGTAGAGGCGACACCGGAAAAGAATGCACCGATGTTGCAACCGTACGCGAGCCTTGCCCCGTAACCCATAAGGAGCCCTCCGATCACCGCCGCCGCCAGCGCGCGTTTCGATAGGTGAAGCGAAGGCGCTAAGCGACCCGCGAATGCCGCGGCGACGAATGCGCCCAGTACGATTCCGATATCCATGACTGAAGTAACGTCGTCAAGGACCGTGGCGTAAAGGGCCTGATGCTGGAATTCACCGCTCCAGAAAGGGGCATTCGAGGGATCCCAGCCGAAGGCGAGTGCGGTCTTCGCCCCCCAGAGCGTCATGCCCCACGTAATGCTCCACGGATGTCCGGCAACCGATAGCGTGGCGAAATTGAGCAGCGCGAGGATCACCGCTCCGGCCATCAGGGGCCATGGACCGGAGAGCGATCGGAAAGCCATGGGCGCAGTCGCCGGCGACGATGACTTATCCGATCGTTCCCATGCCCGGATGAGGGCGTACAGCGCGGCCAGCGCGACGAGCTGGATGGCCGCGGCGGCAGGCCAGCCGAGCGCCTCGCCGAGAACGACCTCGCCTGCGTCGGGCAATTGCTGCCACGCCGCCATGTGCAGGCTCGCGGCAAAGCCGCCGGCGCAGAAAGCGATGAGCGTCGCCGCCATTCTTAGGCTGCCCCCGCCCAGAGCGTAGAGCGTACCCGAGCCGCAGCCGTTGCCAAGCTGCATGCCGATGCCGAACATGAAGGCGCCGATGGCGACCTGCCATCCGACCGGGGCGGTCGCGCCGGCGACCGGATTGCCAAGAAACGAGCCTGCGGCAAGCAGCGGCGCGAACATACAGGTTGCAGCGCCCAGCATCACCAGCTGCGCCCGCATGCCCGTCCCGTCTCGGTCGAACAGCAGTCGGCGATAGGCCGCAGTGAAGCCGAATGCAGCGTGATACAACGTGACGCCGCACAGCGCGCCGACGACCAGCAGAATAGCCAGCCGCGGTGCCCGCCCCTCGAGGAGTAGCCCCAGGGACAGGAGAGCACTCAGACCGGTCCAGAGCGCTATGCGTTGCGCCGGGGCCGCGGGCGCAACGCCGGCTCTTACCGGATCAATTACCTGTCGCGTCGCGAACAATCTTTTCGAAAATTGGATCAAGCTCACGGGCCAAAGCGT
>JACPRN010000026.1 GCA_016189945.1 Betaproteobacteria bacterium | reverse complement strand
ATCGAGGCGCAAGGCGCGCTTGTTGCGGTTGCACAGGCGAAAGATCTCGCTCATGCCCTCGCGCATGGGGCCCATGGCGCGGGCATAGTCGCCCTCGCCCGTGTCCTCGATCTTGATCACATCGGCACCCATGTCGGCCAGATGCATGGTCGCCACGGGGCCGGGGAGCAAGCGGGTCAGATCGAGGACGCGGATGCCGTGTAGCGGTTTCGGCCTAATTTGACGTACCTATGAGCAAGTCTGATTGCTGCGCGTTGCCGCGGTGGGAAGCTCAATCGTACTTCTTCGCGTCTTCAATGACCTTGCCGTCGTTGGGTAGTTCACCGGGTTTCCTGAACGCCACTTCGCCGCGCAGCTTGGTCACCTCGCGCATGCTCTCGGCGATGGCAAGCGCCAGCCCTTCGGGGTTCGCCGCGCTGGTCTCGCAATGCAGCGTCATGCGGTCCTGTCCGCCCGGATTGTCGACGACCAGCCGCGCCTTGACGATTTCGCGGTGACGCTTGAGCACTTCGGCCACCTGTGCCGGGTGCACGAACATGCCTTTCACCTTGGTGGTCTGGTCCGCCCGGCCCATCCAGCCGCGGATGCGCACGTTGGTGCGCCCGCAAGGGCTGATGCCGGGCATCACCGCCGAGAGGTCGCCGGTGCCGAAGCGGATGAGCGGATAGTCCGGGCCGAGCGTGGTCACCACGACTTCGCCGACTTCGCCATCGGCCACCGGCTCACCGGTCCCCGGGCGCACCAGCTCGACCACGATTTCCTCGTCCAGAATCATGCCCTCCATCGCCTCGCTCTCGTAGGCAATCTGGCCTACGTCGGCCGTGCCATACCACTGCAGCACCGTCTTCACGCCATGATCCTTGAGCCACCGGCGCAGGCTCGGGGGCAGCGCTTCGGCGGCCACGCCCGCCTTCCTGACGCTGGAGATGTCGGCGCCCATTTCGAGCGCCTTTTCGATGATGATCTTCAGGAACGACGGCGTGCCGCAGTAGCCGTCGGGCTTCAGTCCCGACATCGCCTGCACCTGCATCTCGGTCTGGCCGACCCCCGCGGGTATCACGGCGCAGCCCAGCTTCAGCGCCCCGCACTCGATCATCGACGCGGCGGGAGTGAAGTGATAGGTGAAGCAGTTCTGCACGATGTCGCCGCGGCGAAAGCCCGCGGCGAACAGGGCGCGCGCGGTGCGCCAGTAATCCGGGCGCGCGCCCTCGGGGTCATGGATCGGTCCCGGAGATACGAAAATGCGCGCCAGAGCGCCCGGTGCGCCCGCGACCAGTCCGCCGAAAGGCGGCGCCGCATGCTGCAGTTCCTTGACATCCGTCTTGCGCGTTACCGGCAACTGCGCGAGCGCCTTGCGCGAAGTGATTTCGCGCGGCTCGACCCCGGCAAGGATCTGCGCAAACGCCGGTGCGTGCTTCTTCGCGTGCGCAAGCTGCCTCGGCAGCGCGGCCATCAGCGCGCGCTCGCGCTCCTCCGGGTCGCGCGTTTCCAGCGAATCGAAATATTCGGCCATGTCAGGAAGTCAAGCGCCGGGCTGGAGCGGCCGCCGATGCACTTCCCCGGCGCCCGCACGCCCCACGGCGGTGCAACAGTCCTATGACAGCCACCGCTTGCGGCGGCGGTAAAATTTGGTGTCGCGAAAGCTCTTGCGCCCCGCGCTCGACAAACCCAGGTAAAACTCCTTGACGTCTTCGTTCTCGCGCAGGCCGGCGGCCTCCCCGTCCATGACCACGCGGCCGTTTTCGAGGATGTAGCCATAATCGGCGAAGCGCAGTGCCACCATCGTGTTTTGCTCGGCAAGGAGAAACGACACGCCTTCCTTCTGGTTGAGGTTCTTCACGATCTCGAAGATCTCCTCGACCAACTGCGGCGCCAGTCCCATGGACGGCTCATCGAGCAGGATCATGTTCGGCCGCGCCATGAGCGCGCGCCCGATCGCGGTCATCTGCTGCTCGCCGCCCGAGGTGTACCCGGCAAGGCTCGCGCGCCGCTCCTTGAGGCGCGGAAAGTAGCTGTAGACCAGTTCCAGATCGCGCTTCTGCTCGGCTCGGCCCACGCTGCGGGTGAAGGCGCCGGTGAGCAGATTCTCCTCGACCGTCAGGTGCTGGAAACAGTGCCGGCCCTCCATCACCTGGCACACGCCCAGGCGCACCAGTTCGTTGGGCGAGAGCCGGTCGATGCGCCTGCCGTCGAACTCGATCGTCCCCTTGGTCACGTCGCCCCGCTCGGCGCGCAGGAGGTTGGAGATCGCCTTGAGCGTGGTGGTCTTGCCGGCGCCGTTTGCACCCAGCAACGCCACGATCTTGCCTTTATCGACGGCGAGCGAAACGCCTTTGAGGACTAGGATCACGTGGTCGTAGATGACCTCGATATTGTTGACCTCGAGATACGCCGGCTTGGTCGGTTGGGGCTTCAGAACGGCTGACATGGAGATTTGGCGTCAGAAAGCGGATTGTCGAATCCGAGGTCCAGAGACGATCGAGGAGCGGGACAAAACCGTCTCTACCCCTCGATCTTCGGTCCTGGATCGCCGCAGAGTCTTAGCTTTCCTTCGAGCAGTCGCGCGGCTTGATGCCTTTCTCCTTGGCGTACTGCGCGGCCGACTGCTCGATCATGGGCCGCACGATCGACTGGTCGGAACTGATCCAGTCGGTGATCACGGTCCATTTCTTGCCGTCCCACTGCATGAACTTCACCGCACCGCCGCCCTCATGGTCCATGCAGGAAACCTTGAGCGCCTGCATGAGGCCGGTTGCCCCGAGCTGTTTCAGGCGCGCGTCGTTGAGGTTCAAATTCTCGATACCCCAGCGCACCTGCTCGCCGGTCAGCGGTTTCTTGCCGTATTTGCCTTGCGCCGCGCGAATGCCCTCGGCAGTCAGGATGCCGGCGACCACACCACGGGTGTGGTAGATCGAGCCGATGCGGGAGCTGTCCTCCATTTCGCCCTTGCCCTTTTTGTAGACGTGCTTCAGGATTTCCTGCATTACCGGGAAGTTGGTGCCGGGCAGATTGAAGCCCGCGGCGAAATAGCCTTTCGCCGCATCGCCCGCCGGAATCACGTCTTCCTCGGCTCCTGACCACCAAACGCCGAGGATCTTGGTGCGCGGATAGCCGGCCCTTGCCGCCGACTTGAGTGCGGTTGGATTCATTACCCCCCAACCCCGCAGGATCACCCAGTCGGGTTTAATGCGGCGGATCTCCAGCCACTGCGCCTGTTGCTCGTTGCCAGGGTGCGGAACCGCGATATGGGTGACCTGGAAGCCGTACTTCTTCGCTTGGACGTCAAGCACCGGGATGGTTTCCTTGCCGTAGGCCGAGTCGTGATACAGGTTCACGATCTTCTT
>JACPRN010000023.1 GCA_016189945.1 Betaproteobacteria bacterium | reverse complement strand
GGCAGAGCCGGGGGAAGGCAGCTGCTAATCACAAGAACGACAGAATTTATTCACGGTGGGTAGATTGGCGGGTAAATCGGCAACTGAAAATATAAAGTTGCTTTTAATCAATACGTTCGAGCGAGTTACTGGCGGAGAGGGTGGGATTCGAACCCACGATACGCTTGCGCGTATTCCGGTTTTCGAGACCGGCCTGTTCAACCGCTCCAGCACCTCTCCGAAGGCTGGAATTCTACCTCAGCGCGCCGGCGCGATGAATTCCACGCCGCCCATGTAGGGGCGCAACGCGGGCGGGACATCGACTCCGCCGTCGCTGCGCTGGTAATTCTCCATCACCGCGACGAGCGTGCGTCCGACCGCAAGCCCCGAGCCGTTCAGGGTGTGCACGAGCTCGGGTTTGCCTTTCTCGTTCCTGAACCGCGCCTGCATGCGCCGCGCCTGGAAGGTCTCGAAATTGGAACAGGAGGAGATTTCCCGGTACGCGCTCTGTCCCGGCAGCCACACTTCGAGATCGTAGGTCTTCGCCGCCGAGAAGCCCATGTCGCCGGTGCACAGTGTGACCACGCGATAGGGCAGCTCGAGCCGCTTCAATATCGTCTCGGCGTGACCGGTCAACTGCTCGAGCGCCTCGTAGGATCTCTGCGGATGGCAGATCTGGACCAGCTCGACCTTGTCGAACTGGTGCTGCCGGATCATGCCGCGCGTGTCCTTGCCGTAGGACCCCGCTTCGCTCCTGAAACAGGGCGAGTGGCAGACGAACTTGAGCGGCAGGCGCTCCAGCGGCACGATCTCCTCGCGCACGATGTTGGTCACCGGCACTTCCGCGGTCGGAATCAGATAGAGCTTCTCGGCGGCATTGCCTTCCCCGGCTTCGCGCGGCACGGCGAACAGGTCCGCCTCGAATTTGGGCAACTGCCCGGTGCCGCGCATGCTCGCGGCATTGACGAGATAGGGCACGTAGACCTCGGTGTAGCCGTGCTCGGCCGTGTGCACATCGAGCATGAACTGCGCGATCGCGCGATGCAGCCGCGCGAGCGGCCCTTTCATCAGCGCGAACCGCGCCCCGCTTATTTTCACCGCGGTATCGAACTCGAGCATGCCGATCGCCGCGCCGATGTCGACATGATCCCTGGCCGGCGCATCGAACCGCCGCGGCGTGCCGGCACGCCGCACCTCGACGTTGTCCGCGGGCGACGCTCCGACGGGCACCGACTCGTGCGGCACGTTCGGCACCCCGAGCAGGAAATCCTGCAACCCGGTCTGGATCGACTCCAGGCGCTTTTCGAGGGTCGCCAGTTCCTCATTGCCCCGACCCGCCTTGGCCATCAAGGCGCTGACATCCTCGCCTTTCGCCTTCGCCTGGCCGATCCTCTTGGCGAACTGGTTGCGCGCGGCCTGCAGCTCCTGCGTGCGGCCCTGTACCTGTTTTCGCTCCTGCTCGATCGCCTGAAACGCGCCCGTATCGAGCGTGAAAGGGCGCGTGGCAAGGCGCCTGGCGACCGATTCGATGTCGCTCCTCAAGAGCTGCGGGTCGAGCATGCGTTCCTCTACGTTTCCGGTTTCGGCTTGCGCGCGAGGCTTTTCAGATAGGCGAGTTTCTCGGCGATCTTGGCCTCCAGTCCGCGCTCGGTCGGTTGGTACCAGCTCACCCCGGGCATGCCCTCGGGAAAATAGCGCTCCCCGGCGGCGTAGGCTTCGGGCTCGTCGTGCGCATAGCGGTATCCGCGCCCATAGCCCAGATCCTTCATCAGGCGGGTCGGCGCGTTGCGCAAGTGCAGCGGAACCGGCCGCGACTCGTCTTCGGCGACGAACTCGCGCGCCGAATTATACGCGACGTACACGGCGTTCGATTTTGCCGCGCAGGCGAGATAGATGATGCATTCGGCGAGCGCAAGCTCGCCTTCGGGACTGCCCAGGCGCTCGTAGGTTTCGCAGGCATCGAGCGCCAGGCGCAGCGCGCGCGGATCGGCAAGCCCGATGTCCTCGGTCGCCATGCGCACCATGCGCCGGCCCAGATACAGCGGATCCGCGCCGCCGTCGAGCATGCGCACGAGCCAATAAAGCGATGCATCGGGGTCCGATCCGCGCACCGACTTGTGCAGCGCCGAGATCTGATCGTAGAACGCCTCCCCGCCCTTGTCGAAGCGCCGAAGGTTCCTCGCCACGGAATGCTGTACGAACTCGCCGTCGATTTTCGTCCTGCCCGCGCTCGCCGCCGCGGTCTGAAGATATTCCAGCGCGTTGAGCAAACGACGCGCGTCGCCGTCAGCCAGGCCGATGATCCGGGTGCGGGCCGCCTCATCGAATTCGAGCCCGGGCAGCGAGCGCTGGACGGCGCGGTCGAATAGCGTGCCGAGTTCCTCTTCGCTCAGGCTGTTCAAGACGTAGACCGCCGCTCGCGAGAGCAGCGCGCTGTTGACCTCGAACGATGGGTTTTCGGTGGTCGCGCCGATGAAGGTGAGCAGACCCTGCTCGACGAAAGGAAGAAACGCGTCCTGTTGCGCCTTGTTGAAGCGATGCACCTCGTCGACGAACAGGATCGTGCGCCGGCCCGAGACGGCCAGGGCTTCACGGGCGCGCTGCACCGAATCCTTGATGTCCTTCACGCCGGCGAGCACGGCCGAGAGCGCGATGAATTCGGCGTCAAACGCGTTCGCCATCAGCCGCGCAAGGGTCGTCTTGCCCACCCCCGGCGGTCCCCAGAGGATCATGGAATGGGGTTTCCCGGATTCGAACGCGAGCCTCAATGGCTTGCCGGCCCCGAGCAGGTGCGCCTGGCCGACCACTTCGTCGAGCGAGCGCGGTCGCAGTACGTCGGCCAGTGGCGCTTGAGGTTTCGGCGCGCCGAACAGATCCGTCATCGCAGCCCGCCGTGAAGACGGCTACTTGGTATCGCCGATGACATCGGCGCCGCGCGGAGGCGAAAAGCGGAACAGGGCGGCGTCGAGCTTCGGGTTGCGCTGGAAGCTCGTGAACCGCAGCACCGTGGTCTGCCCGAAGCTGTCCTGGAATTCCATGACCTCCGGTCCGCTGAAACCGAAACCGATGCGCAAGCTCTCGAATCCGCCTTCCTTCACCCGCGGGACCGCCTGCAGCCATTCGAGACCGTCGCGCTCGCCCTGGTCGGAAATGCGAAATGCGCGCATGACCTCGTTGTTGCCGGCGAGCAGCGCCGCGGGCGTCGAGGTCAGCGCCTTATCGACCGCGCGCACCGTTACCTGTTTCAGGTCCTCGTCATAGATCCAGACCCTGGTCCCGTCGCCGACGATCAACTGCGCGTAGGGCTTCACGTAGGTCCAGCGAAAGCGCCCCGGCCGCGAGAACGCGAGCGTCCCCTTCGATTGCTGCACCACCTTTCCGTTGCGGTCGACGATGCGCTGCTCGAATTCGCCTTTGGCGGAGAGCGTCGCCGCGAGAAACTGGGAGAAGCGCTCCAGGCTCGAAGCCGAGGCCCCGGCCGGGAAAAACGATGCCGCCGCCAGGAGCGCAAACGCGCAAAGGGCGGCAGGTTGGGGGGCGAGCGGCATGCCTTACTCGGCTCGATGCGGAACCAGGATTTCCCGGTTTCCGTTCGTCTGCATCGACGACACCAGGCCTGCCCGCTCCATCTGTTCGATCAGGCGCGCGGCCCGGTTGTAGCCGATGCGCAGGTGCCGCTGCACCAGAGAGATCGACGCGCGGCGGGTGCGCAGCACGATCTCCACGGCCTGGTCGTAGAGAGGATCGGCCTCGCCGTTGTCGCCGCCGAGTTCGTCCGCCTCGCCCGGCTCGGGTTCTTCGAGCAGGCCTTCCTTGTAGTCGGGCTTGCCCAGTCCCTTGAGATAATCGACGACTGCGCGCACTTCCTGGTCGGCGACATAGGCGCCGTGCACGCGCTGCGGCAGCCCAGTTCCCGGGGGCAGATAAAGCATGTCGCCCTGCCCGAGCAGCGCTTCCGCCCCTTGCTGGTCGAGGATGGTGCGCGAGTCCACCTTGCTCGAAACCTGGAATGCGATGCGGGTCGGAATATTCGCCTTGATGAGCCCGGTGATCACGTCCACCGAGGGCCGCTGCGTGGCGAGGATCAGGTGGATGCCGGCAGCGCGCGCCTTCTGCGCCAGGCGCGCGATGAGCTCCTCGACCTTCTTGCCCGTGATCATCATCAGGTCGGCAAGCTCGTCGACCACGACCACGACATGGGGCAGCTTCTCCAGCGATTGCGGCTCGCCCGATTCGAGAGTATCCGGATCCTGCAGCGGGCTGCCCGATTTTTCCGCATCGGCGATCTTGTGGTTGTAACCCGAGAGGTTGCGCACGCCGATCCAGGACATGATTTTGTAGCGCCGCTCCATCTGGGCGACGCACCACAGGAGCGCATTGGCCGCCTGCTTCATGTCGGTGACCACCGGCGCGAGCAAGTGCGGGATGTCCTGGTAGACCGAGAGTTCGAGCATCTTCGGATCCACCATGATCAGCCGCACTTGGCGCGGCTCCGCCTTGTACAGCAGCGACAGGATCATGGCGTTGAGCGCGACCGATTTGCCCGAGCCGGTGGTTCCGGCGACGAGCAGATGCGGCATCCTGCTCAAGTCGGCCACCACCGGGTTTCCGGCGATGTCCTTCCCGAGCGCGAGCGTGAGCGGCGAGCCCATGTCGTGATAGACCTGGGAACTGAGGATCTCGTGCAGGCGCACGATCTGGCGGTGCGGATTGGGGATCTCCAGTCCCATGCACGACTTCCCGGGAATGGTCTCGACCACGCGCACGCTGATCACCGAAAGCGCGCGCGCCAGGTCCTTGGCAAGCCCCAGGATCTGAGCGCCCTTCACCCCGATCGCGGGCTCGACCTCATAGCGCGTGATGACCGGCCCGGGATAGGCTGCCAGGACCTTCACCTGAACGCCGAAATCGCCCAGTTTCTTCTCGATCAGCCGCGAGGTGTATTCGAGGGTTTCCGCTGAAAGCGCTTCGACCCCCGGCGGAGGCTCGTCCAGGAGCTTCAGCGGCGGCAGCGGCGTGTCGGGGAGGTCCTGGAACAGGGGAACCTGCTTTTCCTTCTGCACGCGCGCCGACTTGGGGATTTCCACCACCGGCGCTGCGATCCGGATCGGCTCGTGGTCCTCGACCAGTTCGATCCGCTTCTCCTCGACAATCGCCTCGCGCTCGACCGCGGCGACCTCGCCCGCCTTGCGGTCTTGCCGCTCGCGCCAGCGCTGGATGGCGAACAGAAACAAGCGCTCGATTGCCATGCCCGTCAGCTCGAGCACCGCCAGCCACGAAATGCCGGTGAGCAGCGACAGCCCGATGGCGCAGAGCGTGAGCAGCGCGAGCGTCGAGCCGGTGAAACCCAGTTGCGCTTCGATCGCGGTCTTGACCACGTCGCCGACCATGCCGCCGGGCGCAAGCGGCAAGGCGGCCTTGAGCGAATAGAGCCTCAGCGCCTCCAGCGCGCTGCTCGACACCAGCAGCAGCGCGAATCCCGCCAACGCGATCATGAACGGCCGGCGATCGCTTATCGAGCTGCCGTCGAGGCGCCGATAGCCCCACAGGACCGCATAGAACAGCAGCAGCACCGACCACCAGGCGGAAACGCCGAAAAGATAGAGCAGAAGGTCGGCCACCCACGCTCCCACGGCGCCGCCCGAATTGCGCACCTCGGCGCTCGCCGCCGCATGCGACCAGCCCGGATCTGCCTTGTCGAAGGAAAGCAGGATCAGCGCGAGATAGGCCGCCAGCGCGATCAGGACGAACCATTTCGATTCACGCAGCAGCGCGGCGATCTTTCCCGGTAGCGGAGCGTCTTTCAACGTGCTCGTGTTCTCCTCGCGGCGGCCGTGGCGGGCGTCGGCCAAGGCCGCGCTGGCGCGATTTTAGCACCGCATAAAGCAAAATCCCCGCGCTCGGGCGGGGATTATGCGGGGCGACGGGTGCTCAGCGGCGGACCACGCACTCCAGCGATTTGCCGGCATTGACCGCCGTACCGCCCAGAATGCTTTGAATGAAGGAAGCCGGCGGCGTGAACTGGAGCCCAGGGTCGGCGGCGAGGAACCGGGGCCGCCGGTCGCGGCTGTCGATCAGGCCGAACTGGCCGGCGAGGAAGGACACCGAACCGGTGTTGTTGCTCACCACGATCTCGCCGTCGGAAACCGAAACATACACGGCTGACTCGAGGTTTGCGCATTGGCCGGTCCCGGCTGAGGCCCCGGTGCAGTCGTCGGCGCCGTAGGTCGTTCCGCGGATGCCGATGGTCGCCGTAGCGGTGCCCAATTGGTAGGCCTCGGGATCGCCGCGCTTGCCGACCAGGCCGGTGACCGCGCGCAGTCCCCCTTTGAGCAGGCTGAAGAGGAAATTGTCGTTCTGGGGTTCAGCCTCGGTGAAATTGAACTTCTCGATGGTGACGCTCGTGTTGGGCTTCAGGGTAACTTGCGCCCCGTCGGCGAACCTGATCTGGGCGTAGCTGTCCCTTTGCGTGTTGAGCGTGTCGCCGCTCTGAACTTCCGATTTGCTCGACAGGATGCGGATCGAGCCGTCGGGCTTTCTCACCGAAAGCGTCCCGGCGAGCTGGGTGACCGTGCCGGGAGCCGCTGCTATCGAACTGCCCGCCAGGACCAGCAGGCTGACCATGAGCGCAAGTGCGCTCGCACAATGACCTCGCATGTCGTACCCCCCTTATCGCAGCCTCTCCACCCCTCCGGCCGCGGCCATATCCGGCCATTTCCTATAAGTCTAGCCACACCTGGCAATTCTGCCTAAGGGCATACTTCACGAAAAATACAAATCAAATCCGTGACATACATCGCGACGGCGCTGCTGCACGCCGCTTCAGTCAATGGCGGTGATCTTTTCCCGCAGCACGAGCTTGCCTTCCTTGACCTCCATGAAGCCGCCGGTGCGCAGGTCCTTCATCACCCGGCTGACCATCTCGCGCGAGGCGCCGATCATCTTGGCGATGTCCTGTTTGGAAACCTTCTTGGTGATCACCTTCTGGCCGTTCACGTTTTCCGACATCTCGATCAGCAGCCGCGCAACGCGCCCATAGACGTCCATCAGCGCCAGGCTGCCGATCTTTCGGTCGGCCTCGCGCAGCCGCTTGACCAGCCCGCGCATGACCGTCATCGCCATCTCGACGTTTTCCAGCAGGCATTTCTTGAAATCGCGCTTCGCCAGGCTGAGCAGCTCGCACGGTTCCAGACTGACCACTGTCGCCGAGCGCGGACAGTCATCGATCAGCCCCATTTCGCCGAAGTATTCGCCTGGACCGAGGATGGCAAGGATCACCTCGCGTCCTTCGTCGTCGCTCATCATCACTTTGAGGCGTCCGGAAATTACGACGTAGAGCGAGTCGGTGACCCCGCCGGCCAAAATGACCGTTGCCCCGCGCGGAAAGTTCTTCCGGTTTACGACGCTGGTCAACAACGCGAGCTGCGGTTCAGCCAGCGATGCGAACAGCGGCACATTCCGGAGCAGCAAAGTCGATACGTTTGCCTGGTTCGCCATTAGTCACCCTCATCAAGTGCGCCAAAACGCTCTATTACTACTCCACGGTCCACATGTTACCAGACCCTGCTATGCCAGGGTCATGGCGCGCCGGGGGCCAGCGGCAAACCGCTAGTTGCAGCTCGGCAGGCTGGCATCGTCTCCGGCGCCCAGTCCCCTGAGCACCCGGCCGCGTCTGGTCTCCTCGTTTGCTGCGAAAATCAGATACCTCTGAAGGGATTCGAAGTTCCTCAGCGTTCCCGATTGTATGTAAGCGTCGGCCCTGCCCGGGTCGAGGTAGACCAGGTATCCGCCGCCGCCGGTAAAGATCACCTGCACCGGGGGAGTGTCGAATGATATGGGATTGTTCTTGCTGTCGAAAAGCCCCGAGGCGCCGGGGGCGCCCACGATCACCAGCCCGCCGCCGGCGGTGGTCTGTTTGCCGCGCGCCGTATCGGTGTAGGTGACCGGCGCTTTGCCGCCGATGCGCATCGCGATGTCGCCGACGTTGGTGATGCTGGCGGTCGCGTTGATGCCGATCCCGCCGATCAGAACGACGTTGCCGCCGGTCGTGATCTTGAGCTGGGTGGTATCGATCGGGGCGCGCGCCGCGACGACGCTTGAGCCGTCGCGGTTGGTCGTGCCGCCGAGCAGCGTGAGGTCGCCGCCGATGTCGGCGTACTTGGCCGCCTCGGCGAATATCACCGCGTCGGCGGAGGCGAATGCGCCGCTGCCGGCGCGGTTGTCGGCGGCGGCGGTCCCCGCCTGGAGCGTCATGTTCGAAGCGTTGGTCTGCGGCAGATCGGGGTTGTTCGCCTGCTTGAGCCCGATGATGGTGATGTCCTTGGCGAGGATCGCCGCGGCGGCCGAGGATCGCACCGCGCTCGTCGTCGTGCTGCTCGTGACCGCGGCGCTCGTCCCGCCGATCAGGCTCAAATCCCCGGTGAGGTAGATATTCATCCAGTTTTGGCTGGAGAGCACCGCATCGGTCTGCATGCCCTTTCCGTCGGCCGGCAGTTGCTTGCTCGATGCGGCGAGCGTCACATTATTGACCGGGTAGAAAGCGCTCGCGCCCTGCGCGCCGATGAGCACCGTCTTCGCCTTCACTTCGACCGGATAGACCGAGGTCGCGGGAACGCTGATGACGACGCTCCCTTTTCCGCTCCCCAGGGCCGGCACCGGATCGACCGCGAGCGCCTTCACTTCCTGCTGCGAGGCGTCGGCCCGCAGCTTGAGATCGCCCTGCAGATAGATCGATCCGGCTATGTTGATGTTGCCCCCGGCCACGAGCTTCAAGTCGTGGTCGAAATTTTCGACGATCGGATCCCCGATCGCGCTCGTGCCGGTGCGCTCCCCGATCGACACGCCGAGCTTCGCGTTGCCGGGGTTGTTGATGTTGATGTTGCCGTCGGCGATCAGGCTGAGCGAGCCGCCGGCGGCGCCTTTGTTGATGTCGCTGTTCCTGATCTGGACATTGAGCGAGATGTTCCCGCTAGAGTCCAGGGCGTTCGGGTCGGAGCCCGCGGCGTAGAAGGCGACTTCCCTGCCGTTGATTCCGCCGGTGGAAATGCTGTGCGAGGGCGCGATGAAGGTGACGTTCGCGGCGGTGCCGATGCCGAAGATCGTGGTGCCGTTGATGCTGTTGTAGTCGATGTTGCCCGGCGCGAAAGCCGCCGTTGCGTCGCCGCTTGCGAAGCGCGTCTCGAGTATCAGCGGCCCTGCGCAGTTTCCGCTCCCGGCGGTGCCCGGGCAGATGCCGCCTGCGCCCGTGCCGAGATTGTTCTTGAGCGAAATCGCGGCCCCCGCATCGTTGAAGGTCACGACCTTGAGCGCGCCATCGGCAAGCGGGTCGGCGTATCGTGTCTGCAGGCCGGCCTCCGTCGCGATCGACTGCGTCACCGGGCCGGCGGCGTAGACGGTGATGTTGTTGCTTCCCGCGGCGCCGCTCGCGCGCACCGGACCGTTGATGAGCACGGCCGCACCGTGGTAGTTCGTAGTTCCGCCCGCGTCGTTCGGCGCTGCCGCCGGTGCGATCGGGGTGAACGCCGAGCCGTCGCCGTGGGCCGAGCCGGAGGTCATGCCGCTTGCCTTGCCCGCGAGGAGCGCGATGTTGCCGCGGGCGTCGATGCCGCTGCCTGAATCGACGGTGAGCGCATCGGCCGACCTGAGCGTCGCGTCGCCGTCTGCCGAGATGCCGGCGGCGTTGACGGTGATGGTCGCGATGCTCCCGCTCGAATTGGCCGTGAGCGAGAGAGGACCGGCGCTCGCGAGCGGCGCATCGTGGGTTATTCTGCCGTCCGTCACCGATACGTCGAGCGCGCCGCCGGGCGCGGCGTTGCGCAAGCGCGCGAGCCCTTGCGAGGCGTTGTCGGTGAAATGGCCATTGCCGCTCGTGACCTGCAGGACGATCTCGCCCGCGTTGGCGTTGTCAGCGGAGAAGTTGCCGCCGGTCACGCGCACCGGCGCGCCGGCGCCTCCGATGCCGCTGTCGGCGACGAAGGTGAGCAGGGTGGGCGGCGAGCCGATTATCGCCGATGCGTTGCTCTGGGTGATCTTTCCGCCCGTGCCGGTTGCGCGCAGGACGACATTGGGGGTGCTGGCGGCAAAGTTCACCGAGCCGTCGATGTTGACGATCCCGGAGTTAGCGGGCGCGCCGAGATAGAGATTGTCGCTGGTCGCGAGCAGCGCCAGTTCCGCGGTGTCGATCTGCGAGCCGATGTTTACCGTGCCGTTGTTCCAGTGCGAAATGGCGATCGGCGCAGTGCCCGCGCTCACCGCCCGGGAGATCACCCAGTCGCTGGCGCTGAAGGTGATCGGGCTGTTGTTGCTGTTCACCGGAGCGGCAACGCTTACCGTGCCCGAGGTCGCGATGCCGATCCCGGCGGCGCCATCGGTGTCCACCGGTCCGTCAAAACGCGTCGTCGCGCCGCTCGAGCCCGCCAACTGGGTCAGGGTCTTGGCCGCAAGCCCCGAGGATTCGGTGACGTTCTTCGCGCCGGTGACGGTGATGTCGCCCAGGCGCTGCGCCGAGCCCACCGCGCCGCTGAAGAGCACGTCGCCTGCGGTGCCCGCGGTAAGCCTCAGGTGTTCCGCTCCGGCGGCGGTGCCGTCGAGCGTATTGGCGAAGGTGATGCTCGCGCCCGAAGCGTTGGCGCCGGCGGTGGTGTCGATGCTCGTCGTACCGGCGCCGCTGAGGGTGACCGGACTGGCAAAGCTCACCGCGTCGCCGCTCGTGGTGACGGTGCGCGGGCTGGCGATGGCCACCGCGCCGGCGCCGTTCTGCGTCATCGCCCCGTCGGCGCTGATGTCTGCGTTGACGGCGAGCGTGCCCGCATTGGTGAGTGTGAGCGCTCCGCCGCTTGTGGTGGTGATGCGCTCGTTCACCGTCATGGTTCCGCTGCCGAGCGAAGTGAGCGCCGCGCCGCCGGCGCTCAGTCCGACCGTGTTCACGGTTCCGACCGCGAAACTGGCCGAGTCCGTGTAGCTCACCGCGCCGGTGACCGAACCCGCCAGGGTCGTCACGTGATTGCCTGCGTTGGTGAGTGCGTACGGGCCGGCGCCTTTCAGTTCCAGCCCCGCGGCGATCACGTTGTCGGGCGAGGCCGCTTGCGTGACCGCACCGCCCGCGGCGAGCGTGATGTCGCTTGCCCCTGCGTTGGCGGCGAGCCCGCTCGTCGCGGTGATAGCGCCCGATACGCTCACGGTCGCCAACTGAAAACCGTCCGCGTCCTGGTAGACGATCGTGCCGGGGCCGCTCGTCGTCGCCGCCAGGGCATTCGCGTTGTTGCCCGGGCGGTTGACGTCGATGCCGGAAGCCGCGCGCATTCCGAGTTGGTTGGCAGTGATTGTCCCGCCGGTCTGCGCGATGTTCGCGCCCGACACGAGGCCCACATTCCCGGCGCCCGCGTCGATGTTCTGGGCCAGCGTCAGCGTGCCGGCTTCGGTCGAGACGACGATGTCGTTGGCGTTCGCCGTGGCGATTCCGGAGAGGTCGGCGACCGTGTTGTCGAGGGTGGAAGCGGTGTTCACGCCCGCTACTGTGCCGATCTCGATATTGCTGTTCGTGCCGGAGATCTGCCGCAGGTAGACGTCCCCAGCGGTGCTCGCCCCGGCCGACACCGCCGCAACCTTGGCCACCTCCTTCATCTCGATCCGATTGGTGTCGGTGCCAATCGCATCCCCGGCCTTCAGGAGCACGTTGCCCGAGGTCTGCAGCTCGGTCGAAGTGCCATTGGCCGAATCGGTCAGGATGCTCCGACCAGCCACCAACTGCAGCGTGCCGGAAGTCGAGGACACCGCCGCCCCAGAAGCGCTGTTGTTGAGGTTGATGTCAGAGGCCGAGCCGCCCGTCCTCAGATCGACGTTCCCCAAGCCGTGCGCCGTGACGTTCTGGGTTACGGTCAAACTGCCCGATGCCACTGTGACGGTGATGTCGTTGTTGTTGGCACTGGTAGCGATGCCGGAGAGGTTAGAAACCGTGTTGTCCAGATTCGAGACTGTATTAACCCCACCCACGGTCCCGATTTCCAAATTGCTGTTGGTCCCGCTCAACTGACGGAGATGGATGTCCCCAGCCGCGCTCGCCGCAGCAGAAACCGCGGCAACCTTGGCCACTTCCTTCATCTCGATCCGATTGGTGTCGGTGCCGATCGCATCGCCCACTTTGAGCAAGACATTGCCTGAGGTCTGAAGCTCAGTCGACGTGCCATTCGCCGAATCGGTCAGGATGCTGCGCCCGGCCACCAACTGCAGCGTGCCGTTGGTCGAAGAAACCGTCGCCCCAGAGGCGCTGTTGTTCAAGTTGATGTCAGAGGTTGAACCGCCGGTTCTCAGATCGACGTTCCCCGAGCCGTGCGCAGTCACGTTCTGCGTCACGGTCAAGGAGCCCGAGGTCACCGTCACCGTGCTGTCATTGTTGTTCGCACTGGTCGTGATCCCCGAGAGGTTGGAGACCGTGTTGTCGAGGCTGGAGGCAGTATTGACTCCGGCTACCGTGCCGATCTCAAGGTTGCCGTTGGTGCCAGAGAGCTGGCGGAGGTAGACGTCCCCAGCGGTGCTCGCCCCGGCCGACACCGCCGCAACCTTAGCCACCTCCTTCATCTCGATCCGATTGGCGTCGGTGCCGATCGCATCACCGGATTTCAGCAGCACGTCGCCCGAGGTCTGCAGCTCAGTCGAAGTGCCATTGGCCGAATCGGTCAGAATGCTGCGCCCGGCCACCAACTGCAGCGCGCCGGAAGTCGACGATACCGTGGCCCCCGAGGCGCTATTGTTCACGTTGATGTCAGAAGCCGAGCCCCCCGTCCTCAGGTCCACGTTCCCCGAGCCGTGCGCGGTGACGTTCTGCGTTACCGTGAGGCTCCCCGCGGCTACCGTCACCGTGATGTCATTGCTGTTTGCGCCGGTCGCGATGCCCGAGAGGTTAGAGACCGTGTTGTCCAGGCTCGAAGCCGTATTGACCCCAGCCACCGTGCCGATCTCGAGAGCGCTGTTGGTGCCCGAGAGTTCGCGGAGGTAAATGTCCCCGGCAGTACTTGCCCCCGCGGAGACCGCCGCAACCTTCACCACCTCTTTCATCTCAATGCGGTTGCCGTCGGTGCCAATCGCATCGCCCGCTTTCAGCAGCACGTTGCCTGAGGTCTGCAACTCGGTCGAAGTGCCGTTCGCCGAATCGGTCAGGATGCTTCGGCCTGCTACCAACTGCAGCGTGCCACTGGTCGACGATACCGTCGCCCCAGAGGCGCTGTTGTCGAGGTTGATGTCGGAAGTCGCCCCACTGGTCCTCAAATCCACGTTCCCCGAACCATGTGCCGTGATGTTCCGGGTTACCGTGAGGCTGCCCGACGCCGCCGTCACCGTGATGTCGTTGCTGTTCGCGCTGGTCGCGATCCCCGAGAGGTTGGAGACCGTATTGTCCAGGCTCGAAGCCGTGTTCACCCCAGCCACCGTGCCGATCTCAAGGCTGCTGTTCGTGCCCGAAAGCTCGCGTAAGTAAATGTCACCGGAGTTGCTCGCACCAGCCGAGACCGCGGCGACCGTCGCCACCTCTTTCATCTCGATCCGGTTGGTGTCGGTGCCAATCGCGTCGCCTGCCTTCAGGAGCACGTCGCCCGAGGTCTGCAGCTCAGTCGAAGTGCCATTGGCCGAATCGGTCAGAATGCTCCTGCCCGCAACCAACTGCAGTGTGCCGGAAGTCGACGATACCGTCGCCCCCGAGGCGCTGTTGTTCAAATTGATGTCAGAGGTTGAACCGCCCGTCCTCAGATCGACATTCCCCGAACCGTGCGCAGTCACGTTCTGCGTCACGATCAAGGAGCCTGAGGCCACCGTCACCGTGATGTCGTTGTTGTTGGCGCTCGTCGCGATCCCCGCGAGGTTGGAGACCGCGTTGTCCAGGCTGGAGGCCGTGTTCACCCCAGCCACCGTCCCAATCTCGAGAGCGCTGTTGGTACCCGAGAGCTGCCGCAGGTAGATGTCCCCGGCGGTACTCGCCCCGGCAGAGACCGCGGCGACCTTGGCCACCTCCTTCATCTCGATCCGATTGGTGTCGGTGCCAATCGCATCCCCGGCCTTCAGGAGCACGTTGCCTGAGGTCTGCAGCTCGGTCGAAGTGCCATTCGCCGAATCGGTCAGGATGCTGCGGCCCGCCACCAACTGCAGCGTGCCCGTGGTGGAGGAAATCGTCGCCCCAGAGGTGCTGTTGTTCAAATTGATGTCGGAAGTTGAACCGCCGGTTCTCAGGTCGACGTTCCCCGCGCCGTGCGCCGTCACGTTCTGCGTCACGGTCAAGGAGCCCGAGGCCATCGTCACCGTGATGTCATTGTTGTTCGCGCTGGTCGCGATCCCGGAGAAGTTCGAGACCGTGTTGTCGAGGCTCGAAGCCGTATTGACCCCAGCCACCGTGCCGATCTCAAGGTTGCTGTTGGTGCCGGAGATCTGGCGCACGAAGATATCCCCAGCGGTGCTCGCCCCAGCAGACACCGCGGCAACCTTCGCCACTTCCTTCATCTCGATGCGGTTAGTATCGGTTCCGATCGCATCACCCGCCTTCAGCAGCACGTTCCCGGAGGTCTGAAGTTCAGTCGATGTGCCATTGGCCGAATCAGTCAGGATGCTGCGACCGGCCACCAACTGCAGCGTGCCGCTGGTCGAGGAGACCGTCGCCCCGGAGGCGCTGTTGTTCAAATTGATGTCAGAGGCCGAGCCGCCCGTCCTCAGGTCGACATTGCCTGAGCCGTGCGCCGTGACGTTCTGCGTTACCGTCAAAGAGCCCGAGGCCACCGTCACCGTGATGTCGTTGTTGTTTGCGCTGGTCGTGATCCCGGAGAGGTTGGAAACCGTGTTGTCCAGGATCGAGGCCGTGTTGACGCCGGCCACCGTCCCGATCTCTAGATTGTTGTTGGTGCCCGAGAGCTCGCGTAGATAAATATCCCCAGAGGTGCTCGCCCCGGCAGACACCGCGGCAACCTTGGCCACCTCTTTCATCTCGATTCGATTCGTCTCGCCGCCGATCGCATCGCCCGCGTTGAGCAACACGTTCCCGGAGGTCTGCAGCTCGGTCGAAGTGCCGTTCGCCGAGTCGGTGAGGACGCCTCGGCCAGCCACCAATTGGAGTGTCCCGGTAGTCGAGGACACAGTCGCCCCCGAGGTGCTGTTGTTGAGGTTGATATCGGAAGTCGCGCCGCCCGTCCTCAGGTCGACGTTGCCCGAGCCGTGCGCCGTCACATTCTGCGTCACCGTCAGGCTGCCCGCAGCAACAGTTAACGTGATGTCGTTGTTGTTCGCACTGGTGGCGATACCATTGAGGTTGGAAACAGTGTTATCCAACGTTGAGGTCGAATTCACCGCCGCTACCGGGCCGATCTCAAGATTGCTATTGGTGCCCGAGATCTCTCGGAGGTAAATATCCCCAGCGGCGCTCGCCCCAGCGGAGACCGCGGCGACCGTCGCCACCTCCTTCATCTCGATGCGGTTGGTATCGGTGCCGATCGCGTCTCCGGCCTTCAGCAGCACGTTGCCTGAGCTCCGCAACTCGGCCGAGGTCCCGTTCGCCGAATCGGTGAGGATGCTTCGGCCTGCCACCAACTGCAGCGTGCCGCTGCTCGAAGAAACCGTCGCCCCGGAGGTGCTGTTGTTCAAATTGATGTCGGAATTTGAACCGCCGGTTCTCAAGTCGACGTTGCCTGAGCCGTGCGCCGTCACGTTCTGGGTCACCGTCAAAGAGCCCGAGGCGACCGTCACCGTGATGTCGTTGTTGTTCGCGCTGGTGGTGATTCCCGAGAGGTTAGAGACCGTGTTGTCCAGGCTCGAAGCGGTATTGACCCCGGCCACTGTCCCGATCTCAAGATTGCTGTTCGTCCCAGAGAACTCGCGCAGGTATATATCACCCGAAGTGCTCGCCCCAGCAGAGACCGCGGTAACCTTCGCCACCTCTTTCATTTCGATGCGATTGGTGTCGGTACCAATTGCATCCCCCGCCTTGAGCAACACGTTGCCCGAGGTCTGCAGCTCGGTCGAAGTGCCGTTCGCCGAATCGGTCAGGATGCTGCGCCCCGCCACCAACTGCAGCGTCCCGGTAGTCGAGGAGACCGTCGCGCCGCTAGCGCTGTTGTTCAAGTTGATGTCAGAGGTCGAGCCGCCCGTTCTTAAGTCTACGTTCCCTGAGCCGTGCGCCGTGACGTTCTGGGTCACCGTCAAGGAGCCCGAAGCCACCGTCACCGTGATGTCGTTGTTGTTCGCGCTGGTCGCGATCCCCGAGAGGTTCGAAACCGTGTTGTCCAGGCTGGAAGCCGTATTGACCCCAGCCACCGTGCCGATCTCAAGAGCGCTGTTGGTCCCGCTCAATTGACGCAGATAGATGTCTCCGGCAGTGCTCACCCCAGCAGAGATCGCGGCGACTGTCGCGACCTCTTTCATCTCGATACGGTTGCTGTCGGTGCCAATCGCATCCCCAGCTTTGAGTAGCACATCGCTGGAGGTCTGCAGCTCAATCGAAGTGCCATTGGCCGAATCGGTAAGGATGCTCCGGCCCGCAACAACCTGCAGCGTGCCACTGGTCGAGGACACCGTCGTCCCAGAAGCGCTGTTGTTGAGGTTGATGTCAGAGGACGTGCCGCCTGTCCTCAGATCGACGTTGCCTGAGCCGTGCGCAGTGACGTTCTGCGTCACCGTCAAGGAGCCTGCGGCTACTGTCACCGTGATGTCATTGTTGTTTGCGCTGGTCGCGATCCCCGAGAGGTTCGAAACTGCGATGTCGAGGCTGGAGGCCGTATTGACCCCAGCCACCGTGCCGATCTCAAGGTTGCTGTTGGTACCAGAGAGCTGGCGGAGGTACACGTCCCCAGCGGTACTCGCGCCGGCAGACACCGCCGCAACCTTCGCCACTTCCTTCATTTCGATGCGGTTTGTATCGGTACCGATCGCGTCGCCCGCCTTCAGGATGACATTGCCGGAAGTCTGCAACTCAGTCGAAGTGCTATTGGCCGAATCGGTCAGGATGCTCCGACCAGCCACCAACTGCAGCGTGCCGGAAGTCGACGATACCGTCGCCCCCGAGGCGCTGTTGTTCAAGTTGATGTCCGAGGTTGCCCCGCCTGTCCTCAGGTCCACGTTGCCCGCGCCGTGCGCGGTGACGTTCTGGGTCACCGTGAGGCTTCCAGCGGCCACCGTCACCGTGATGTCGTTGCTGTCCGCGCCGGTCGTAATGCCGGAGAGATTCGTGACCGTGTTGTCCAGACTGGACGCGGTGTTCACCCCCGTCACCGTGCCGATCTGAAGATTGCTGTTCGTTCCCGAGAGCTCGCGCAGATAAATGTCACCAGCGGTGCTTGCCCCAGCAGACACTGCCGCAACCTTGGCCACCTCCTTCATCTCGATGCGGTTCGCATCGGTCCCGATCGCGTCACCCGCCTTCAGAAGCACATTGCCCGAGGTCTGAAGCTCAGTCGAAGTGCCATTGGCCGAATCGGTCAGAATGCTCCGACCAGCCACCAACTGCACCGTGCCGCTGGTCGACGATACCGTCGCCGCCAAGGCGCTGTTGTTCAAGTTGATGTCCGAGGTTGCCCCGCCTGTCCTCAGGTCCACATTGCCCAAGCCGTGCGCAGTCACGTTCTTCGTCACCGTCAAGGAGCCCGCGGCCACCGTCACCGTGATGTCGTTGTTGTTACTCGTCGTGATGCCAGAGAGATCGCTCGAACCGTCTAATCCCGTTGCCGTGCCGACTGCAAGCGCGCCACCACCGGACACTTGTCTGAGGAAGATGTCCCCCGTAGTCGCCGCGCCGGTCACCCTCGCCGCCAGCGTGGGGACGCTGACCTCGATGCGGTTGCTGTCGGTGCCGATCGCATCGGCTGCGTCAAGCAACAGCGTGCCACCGGCACCCGTCGCGAATTCCGTGCTCGTCCCCACCGCTGTATTAGTGAGAATGCTTCGCCCCGCAATCGCTTGGAGTTTGCCGGTCGCGGACGAAACCGTGGCTGCGTTCACATTGATGTCAGAGCTGCCGCCAATCGCCTGCAGCGCCACGTTGCCTGATCCGTTGGCCGTCACGTCCTTGGTCACAGTGATCGAGGCTGCTTGCGATACGACCGCGATGTCATTGTTGTTCGCCTGCGTCACGATGCCGTCCAGGTTTGCGCGCCCGTCCAGTCCGCTCGCCGTGCCGATTTGAAGCGCCCCGGCCGTCTGGTTGAGGAAGATATCCCCGGCCGCGCTGGCGCCCGCGCCTACCGCCGCCACCGTGCCTACCGCCGTGTCGATCCGGTTGGCAGTGGTGCCAATCGAGTCCTGCGCGTCCAAGAGCAGCGTCCCACCGGTGGCAAACTCATTGGTAGTCCCAGTCGACGTTGTGGTCTTGATGTGCCGGCCTGCGATCGCCTGCAGGCTGCCGCTCACTGACGACACGGTCGCGCCGTTAACGTTGACGTCGGAGCTTGCCCCGATCGCTTGCAGTGCCGCATTGCCTGACCCGTTCGCCCTCACGTCCTTCGTCACCGTGATCGAGCCCGCTTGCGACACCACCGTAATGCTCGCGTTGTTTGCCGTGGCAACTCCGTCGAGGTTGGCGCGGCCATCCAACCCCGTCGCCGTATCTATTGCCAGCGCCCCTGACCTCTGATTGAGGAAGATGTCGCTCGCGCTCGCCCCGGCGGTCACTGCCGCCACCGTGCCCACGCTCGTATCGATGCGGTTCGCCGTCACGCCAATGGACGTCTGCGCATCCAGCAGCAGCGATCCGGTCGTCGAAAACTCGGTTGTCGTGCCGGTCGCAGTGCTGGTCAGGATGCTCCGCCCCGCTATCGCCTGCAGATTGCCGCTCGCGGACGAAACCGTCGCCCCATTGATATTGATGTTGCTCGCCGCGCCCGCCGCCTTGAGCGCTACGCTGCCCGCGCCTGTAGTGCTGACGTTCTGGTTGACATCCAGCGAACCCGCGTCGACGCGGATGACAATGTCGCCGCCGCTGGAGGTGATTCCGCCACCACTTACTCCGATCGCCAGATCTCCGCCCCCGCTGAGCTCGCGCAGCACCACGTTGCCGGCCGCAGTTGCC
>JACPRN010000327.1 GCA_016189945.1 Betaproteobacteria bacterium | reverse complement strand
TCCGCGGCCAAGGCTTCAATGACCGCGACGCTCACTCCGCAAATCGCGGAATACTGGGCGCGGGTCCGGCTATTGACGGATTCCTTGAGCAGGGTAAACGCCGACTTCACGGGAATAGGTCTCCCCGAGATGGTCAGCGTGGTGCTCACTTCGATAGCCGCAGCGCTCGCCTGCGTATGGCGCTTCGGCATGCCGCCGTCCAGGACCGCGTAATCCCCCGGAGCGGCGCCGCTCAGGCCGAGCTCGCCGGCGTTCAGGTAGCGCTGGAATGTCCGCCCGCCCGCATCGGTGAAGGCTCCCACCAGGTAGGTGCTGTCGGTCCAGGTAGGTTCACCATCCGCTGCCGCCGCGGCCTGGTTCGGATTGCTCAGGTAGCGGACGTCGTGGCGGTTGTTCTCAAGAATCCAGCTCATTATTCCCAGAGCCAATGCGGCATCCGCTCCCGGCGTAATCGGCACCCAGCCGGGAATTCCCCGTGCGGGGACGCCGTTTGCCTTGGCGGCGGTGTTGTTCATGCGCGGATCGACGACGACATACCTGCCGCCGTTCACCTTGAACTGCATCAGGTTGCGGGCCATCCCCACCATGGGGAAACCCGCCTCGAGAGGATTCGATCCCCAGTAGATCAGAAACTCTGCGCCGAGGATGTCCGCTTGCCAGCCTACGGTCCGGCCACCGCCCTTGCGCGGGTCGGCAGGATTGGGGTTCCAGGTGATGAGTTCGCCCGCCACGTGCCGGGTCGCCTCGCAGATCGAGGTGTGATCGATGTTGAAGTTGACGCTTCCCCAACCGTCTCTCCAGATCCGGTTGCTGAGTTCCTTCTCGACGCTGCGGCCCGGGGAGAAGACCAGTTGATTGCGCTTCGCGCCGAGCTGGGGAATCGCTGGGTTGATCGGCTGATCGCGATCCGCCGGCGGGATCAGTTGGTTGATCCTCGCCGCGATCTCAGTGAACGCCTGGTCCCAGTCGATGGTCTGCCACCGCCCTGAGCCGCGCGGACCCACCCGCTTCAGCGGGTGCTGGATGCGATAGGGATCGTAGACGGTCTGGACCCCGGACTGCCCCTTGAGGCAGATGCGCCCGAGTTCGTGGAACTGGGTTGCCGGGTCCGCCGCGCGATAGGCCACCCGGTCCGGAGCGTTATTCTCGTCCACGTCGCGCTGGTTCGGATGCCACGGGTTGCCGTCGATCTTGAGCAGGATCCCGTCCACCACTTTCGCCCGGATCCCGCAGCGGGCGTGGCACATCTGGCAAACGCTGTAGAGAATGTCCTCTGCGGTTTCCACCGGGTCCGGCGGATTTTCGCCGGTGAGGAGCAGCGGCGCGGCTGCGGCCGTGCCCGAACCGCCCTGTCCAGCCCGGAAAACCGGTTCGGCCGCCACCACCGCAGCCAGCGTTCCGCTTGCTTTCAGGAAGGCGCGGCGATCCACCCTGGGACTGAGCAGGTCTTTGCGTGTTTCGGCAGTCATACTCATATCGGTCAACTCCTTCCAGTGTTTATCGGAGCGCGGTGGCGATGGCCTGGATCTGAGCAGTGGTCAGAACCCGCAGCGGTCCCATGCCACCCTCATTCTCATTGATCTTTTCCCGGATCTTGCTTGCAGATTCACCGCGGACCTCCGAATTCGCCAGCGGGTCGTGACATCCCGCGCAAAACATTCCGTAGAGCCTCCGGCCGGCAGCGAGAGGATCGGTCAACGGAACCAGTTGCGGCAGCCCGACCGGGTGGAACTGCGGCCCCGGGCTGTTGGGTTGCCCACCGCTCTTGGGTCCGTGGCACAGCGTGCACACGGCGGGATCGACGCGCTTGCGGATGGCCCCGTTCAGCTCGTTCTGCGGCATGGGCGGTCCTTCCACCACGTTGACGCTGCGGTGGCAGAACTGACACCGCCTGTCATCGCCTCTCTCGCCCGGTTTGGCATTCCCCCGCAGCATGGTTCCGTGCGCGGTCCGGGTGCGGGGCTGCTGGTTCAGATCGGGATTGGTGACGGTCGCGTTCGCCACCACAGGCGCTTCAGTCAGCACCGCCGCGTGACAGTCCAGACAGTTGTCGTTGTACCGGCGCGAGTTGCGATCGTGGAACGCGATCGCATTAGCGGTGGTTTGCGTCGAGGATTCGTCGTCGCCGTGAGCGTTCAATGACCATGTGGACGCGCCCCCGCCCAAGACCAGGACGGCAGTCAGGAATACCTTTCCAAGTTGCTCGGCACGAAGGAGCGGATTCCCACCTAGCACATTCGACATGAGGCACCTCCCAATGGTGAAAAAGGCCAAGACCGGTGACGCCGGAATTTCCCGTGGCGCAGCCCCCGGCCAATCCTCGTTTTCCCGCAACCCCGACCGGTCCCCGGAATGCTGCGGAACCTGTTGGCGGGATGCGGGCTAGTCTGGGCTGGCCGACCGAGCGGGACAATGTAGCCGCGGTGACGAAGGTGTACGGCGGGTTGAGTCAGCGCCGACGGGGTGTACGAACGGTGTAGCCTCCAGCGAGGGGAGGCCTATTGAAGGCGGTAGCCGAAACCCCGCACAGTCACAAGGTGGCGGGGATTGTCGGGGTCCGGCTCGATCTTCCTGCGCAGCGTCCAGACGTAGTGCTTGACCTGCTCGAAGCCAGTGTCGGCCCCCAAGGCCCAGACCTCGCCGACGATCGTGTCCAGACACACCGGGCAGGGCGAACGCCGGGCAAGGGTTTCCAGCAACCTGTACTCCGTGACGGTCAGTTCCACTGCCCGCTTGCCCGCCATCACGCGCCGCAAGGCGAAATCCATGGACAGCCCGCCGCTGCGGAAACCAGCGGCAGGCGCGGTCCTGCGGCGGGTCCGCCGGAGCACCGCTTCCACTCGGGCGAGGACCTCTGCGAACGAGCAGGGTACCGTCACGTAATCATCCACGCCGAGCCGGAACGCCCGCAGCTTGTCGATCTCTTCGTCCCGCGCGGTAAGCATGATGATCGGCACGGAGGAGCGCTCGCGAAGGCGTTCACAAACTTCCCACCCGCTCATTCCCGGCATCATCACGTCCAGCAATACCAGATCGGGATTCTCCTGCGCTGCGATATGCAGGCCTTCCGTGCCGTTGAAGGCCGCGAGTGGATGGTGGCCGACCGCCCGCAACTGATCCGACATCAACTCCACCAGCACCCTGTCGTCATCGATCAGGAGGATTGTTCCCGTGGAATCGCTCATTGTGCGATCGGAAGCGTGAACGAGAATACGGCGCCGCCGCGCGGGTGGTTTTCGGCCCATATTTGTCCGCCGTGAGCCGCCACCGCTTGGCGGCAGATATACAGGCCGAGCCCGTATCCTTCAACGCCACGCGCTGCCGGACCGCGATAGCATTTGTCAAATATCCTCTCCGGGCTCACGTGCGGCAAACCCGGGCCGTGATCCCTCACCCGCACCGTCAGGAAGCCGGTGCTCTCCTCCGCCGCCAGGACGATTTCCGTTCCCGGCGGCGTGTACTTGTCAGCGTTGCCCAGAAGATTTCTCAACACCGCCACCACCTGCTCCCGGTCGGCATCCGCCGGGGGCAGGTCCGCGGAAACCGCGAGGCGGACCGGCCTGCACTCCCTGACCGCCTTCATCGCTTGGACCGCCTCCTGCATTGCTGCCATCACCGACATCGGTTCTCTATGCAGCACCAATTTGCCGGCTTCAATGTTCGCTGCGCTGAGCACGCTGCGAACCAGCTCATCCACGTGGCGCAATTGCCGATTGATCAGGCCGAACATTCGCTGACAGGTGGGACTGTTCTCCCGACACCCGCTGTACATGAGCTCTGTCGCGGCCCGGATGTGGCCGAGCGGCCCGCGTATCTCGTGGGACGCGAACGACACCAGTTCGTATCGCATGCTCTCGGCGCGCTCGCGCTCCGCGTTGGCACGGGCGAGTTGTTGCACATTCTCGGTCAGGCGTTGTCTGAGGTCGTCGATCGTTTCCTTGCGTTCGCCGCGGCGCCTGACCGCCCGCACGACGACGAGCATGCCCCCGGACCGCCCGACGCCATCCCGCACTGGGCTCGCACAAAGCTCGACCGGAGCCTCCAGGCCGCTCCGCGTGTGGAATAGAGCCTGCTGCCCGCGAACCAGCCCCGAAGCGCGCATCATGTCGCGCAGCCGCAGCCAGACGGCCTCGCCTTGCGGGCCGAGAAGCTCCCCGAGAGTTCGTCCGTTCGCCTGCCTTGCTGAATAGCCGAGGAGCACTTTGGCCTGGCGGCTCCAGAACCCTATGCGGCCCTCAGGATCAAGGCGAATGAAGGCGTCCGGAGACGCAACGTCGATCGCGGCCAGCAAACGCTCGGCCTGCCGCGCCCGCGCGACCACGGTCCAGCCCCAGTAGGTCAGGGCGGGGCTCACGACACCAAACAGGATCATATCGACGGCATGCTCGATGCGCCCGCTACCGCTCTCTTCGACGAGCACGCCCACGATAATCTGGTACAGAACTCCGATCGCTCCGATCGCCAGGGGCAGGGCCCACGGTATGGAATAGCTCCCCCAAGCGCTGCTCGCAGAAGAATGGCTCATGATCCTCCTCCACTTTGCACCGTCGCGCCCCCGATGCTCGGCCAATACGTATCGCTAGGTGCTTCTTTATGCAAGTGTCATACGACACGAAGATTCCAAGGCAAATCCAATGCCACTTTCCCTAGGGACGAACTAATCGTAAGAATTTCAGACCGTTGCGACCGCGACCGCGAATATTGCATGTGCCGCAATGTCGCTGCCTGACGACTGACGTGGCAGAACCTTAAGCGAAGACCATGAATTACCGATGGATTAGGGTGTCGCCGGAAGCCGACAGTCGCTCGGCAAGGAACGCCGCACTCAATTCGGGCGAGCCCGACGCCGCGCGGACCCTGTTATACCCGGTGGTCGAGTTCGCGCTCGACGCTGGTGCGCACTTGCCGCGCCGCATCCGCGGCGAGGCAATCGAACACGCTGAGGCCAGGAGTTGCGCGCAGCCAGGTGAGCTGGCGTTTGGCGAGTTGGCGTGTGGCGTACACGCCCCGGTCGCGCAACGCAGCGCGATCGAATTTGGCCTCGAGAAACTCCCACACCTGCCGGTAGCCGACGCAGCGCATCGAGGGGAGCGAGGCCTCGAGCGCGTAGCGCCCTTTCAGCGCCTTCACCTCCTCGACCAGGCCAGCGCGCAGCATCGCCTCGAATCGCGCCTCGATGCGGCGGTGCAGGACCCTTCGCTCGCCCGGGAGGAGCGCGATCTGGATCAAGCGCAAAGGCGGCGCTTCGCGTGAGCCGCGCGCAAGCAACGCTGACATCGGTTTGCCCGCGAGGCGAAGCACCTCGAGCGCGCGCTGAATGCGCTGCGAATCGTTCGGCTTCAGCCGCGCGGCCGTTTGTGGGTCTGCCGCCGCGAGTTCCGCGTGCAGCGCCGGCCAGCCGCGTGTCCTCGCCTCGGTTTCGATCGCCTTGCGCAGGGCCGGGTCTGCCTGCGGCAGCTCGGCGAGTCCCTCGCGCAGCGCCTTGAAGTAGAGCATGGTGCCGCCTGCAAGCAGCGGCACACGTCCCCTGGCGGTGATTTCCTTGCAAAGCCTTATCGCATCGGCGCGAAACCGCGCCGCGGAATAGCGCTCGGTCGGATCGAGAATGTCGATCAAGTGATGCGGGACGGCCGCGCGATCCTCGCGCGTCGGTTTCGCGGTGCCGATGTCCATGCCGCGGAATACCTGCGCCGAATCGACGCTCACGATCTCGAGCGGAAGCTGCCGCGCGAGTTCCATCGCGATCGCGCTCTTGCCGCTGGCGGTGGGGCCCATGAGCAGAACCGCCGGCGGCGATTCCGCGCTCGCTTGTCTATCGTCCACGCAGGAACAGTTTGTCCAGATCCGCAAGGCTCATCTGGTACCACGTGGGCCGGCCGTGGTTGCACTGCCCGGAGCGCTCGGTTCTCTCCATTTCGCGCAGCAGGGCATTCATTTCCTCGCTGCTGAGCGCGCGCTTGGCGCGCACCGCGCCGTGGCAGGCCATGGTGGCGAGGACCTCGTTTCTTCGCTCGGTAAGAACGCGGCTCGCGCCGAACTGGCGCAGATCGGCGAGCACGGCGCGCGCCAGCTCGGCGATGTTGCCCCCGGCGAGGACCGCAGGCACGGCGCGCACCGCAAGCGCGGTGGGCGAGATGGGCGCGAGATCGAACCCGAGTGCATGCAGCGCCTCCTGGTTCTCTTCGGCAGTGGCGACGTCGAGCCGCTCGGCGCTGAAGGTCACGGGGATGAGGAGCTTCTGCGTCGCCATGGCGCGCGCATCGAGCGCCGCCTTGAGCTTCTCGTAGACGATGCGCTCGTGCGCCGCGTGCATGTCGAGGAGCACGAGCCCCGCCGCGTTTTGCGCCAGGATGTAGACGCCGTGGAGCTGGGCGAGCGC
>JACPRN010000326.1 GCA_016189945.1 Betaproteobacteria bacterium | reverse complement strand
GTGGAGCCGTGGGTGATGATGGTGCGCGACATGGTGCGCGTGATGGCGTTGTCGATGATCTCGGTCACCGAAGCCCTTCGCATCTTGCGGAAATTTTCGCGGATCCGGTCGGCCACTACCACCGACTCGTTCACCGAGTAGCCGAGGATGGCGAGCACCGCGGCGAGCACCGGCAGAGAAAACTCCCACTGGAAGAAGGCGAAGAAGCCCAGGATGATGATCACGTCGTGCAGGTTGGCGATGATCGCGGCAACGCCGAACTTCCACTCGAAGCGGAACGCGAGGTAGATCACGATGCCGAGCGAGGTGATGAGCAGCGCGAGCGCGCCGTTCTCGGCCAGCTCGCGGCCGACCTGCGGTCCGACGAATTCGACCCGCTGCAGCTTGGCCGAAGCGTCCTGCGCGGCGAGCGCCTCCATGACCGCGCGCGACAGCTCGGCGCTCGCCTGCCCGGGCTTGAGGGGCATGCGCACCAGCACGTCGCGCGAGGAACCGAAGTTCTGCACCGAAAAGTCGTGGTAGCCCTTCCCCTCGAGGGTCTTGCGGATTGCCTCGACGTCGGCGGCGTGGCCGTAGTTGATCTCGATCACCGTGCCGCCGGTAAATTCGATCGAAAAGGCCAGGCCGCGCGTGGCGAGGAAAAAAACGGCCAGCAGAAAGGTCACGACCGATATCACGTTGAACGCCAGCGCATGGCGCATGAACGGGATGTCGCGGCGGATCTTGAAGAACTCCATCTTATCGCTCCACGTTTAACGCTCGACGGTCCCGTTCACTTCCACGCCGTATTCCCGATCGCCACGCGCTCCAGCCTGCGGCGCGTGCCGTAGGTCAGGTTCGCCAGCGCGCGGCTCACCATTACCGAGGAAAACATCGAGGTGAAGATCCCGAGCACGTGCACCACGGCGAAGCCGCGCACCGGACCCGAACCGAATATGAGCAACGCCAGGCCCGCGATCAGCGAAGTGATGTTCGAGTCGAGGATGGTGCCGAAGGCGCGCTCGTAGCCGGCGTGGATCGCCGCCTGCGGCGTGGAGCCCCCGCGCAGCTCCTCGCGGATGCGCTCGTTGATGAGCACGTTGGCGTCGATCGCCATGCCCAGGGTGAGCGCGATCGCCGCGATGCCCGGCAGGGTGAGCGTCGCCTGCAGCAGCGAGAGGATCGCCAGCAGCAGGAGCAGATTGGCCGAGAGCGCTACCACCGAGAACACGCCGAACACGACGTAGTAGACGACCATGAACGCCGCGATCACGGCGAACCCGTAGAGCGTGGAGTCGAACCCCTTCTTGATGTTCTCGGCGCCGAGGGAGGGCCCGATGGTGCGTTCCTCGACGATCTCCATCGGCGCGGCGAGCGACCCGGCGCGCAGGAGCAAGGCAAGATCGTTCGCTTCCACGGTGGTCATGCGCCCGCTGATCTGCACGCGCCCACCGCCGATCTCGCTGCGGATCACCGGCGCGGTAATGACTTCGCCTTTGCCGCGCTCGAAGAGCAGGATCGCCATGCGCTTGCCGACGTTTTCGCGCGTGTAATCCCTGAAGATGCGCGCCCCGGCGGCGTCTAGGGTCATGTTCACCGCCGGCTCCTGCGTCTGGCCGTCGAAACCGGGCTGCGCATCGGTGAGGCGGTCGCCGGTGAGCACCACCTGCTTCTTGACCATGAGCGGGGCGCCGTTTCGCTCGACGTAGTACTCCGAGCCGAACGGGACCTGCCCTTGGGCGGCGGCGGCGAGGGCGGCCGGGGCCATGTTCTCCTCGTCCACCATGCGGATCTCGAGGGTCGCCGTGCGCCCGAGAATCTCTTTTGCCTTCGCCGTGTCCTGCACCCCGGGGAGCTGCACGACGACGCGGTCGGCGCCCTGCTGCTGGATGACCGGTTCGGCCACCCCCAGCTCGTTGATGCGGTTGTGCAGCGTCTGAATGTTCTGCTTCAGGGCGAACTCCTGCGTGCGCTTCTGCGCCGTGGCGCGGATGGTGGCCGCGAGCCGCGGCTCGGCGGCCTCGCCGCTCTCGGCGACCTCCAGGTCGGTGAGCGTGTCCTCGATCACCTTGCGCGCCTTGGCGCGGGTCTCGGCGTCGCGGAACGTGATCACGACCGTGCCGCCCTCGCGGCTGATGCCGCTGTGACGGATGTTCTTGTCGCGGAGCTGCGAGCGCACGTCCCCCGCGAGCGCGTCCAGGCGCTTGGTGAGCGCCGCCTTCATGTCCACCTGCAGCAGGAAATGCACGCCGCCGCGCAGGTCCAGACCCAGGTACATGGGCAGGGCGTGGATGGCGGTGAGCCAGGCGGGCGAGGCAGACAGCAGGTTGAGCGCGACCGTGTACGAGGGATCCCGCGGATCGGGGTTGAGGGCCTGGCTGATGATGTCCTTCGCCTTCAACTGGGTATCGGTGTCGGCAAAGCGCGCCCGGATGCTGTTCAGGTCCTGGAATATGCCGTTTGCCTGCACGCCGGAGCGCTTCAGGGCGGCTTCGACCCTGGCCAGAACGGCGTTGTCGATCTTGAGCGTCGGCCGCGCCGAAGACACCTGGACTGCCGGAACCTCGCCGTAGAAGTTCGGCAGCGTGTACAGGAACCCGAGAACCAGGGCGACGGCGATCGTGATGTAGGTCCAGAGGGAATAGCGGTTCATGCTAGATGGACTTGATCGTCCCCTTGGGCAGCAGGGTCTGCACCGCGGAGCGCTGCACGGCGATTTCGACCTGCGGCGCGATCTCGATCGAGACGTACGCCTCGCCCATCTTGGTGATCTTGCCGAGCACCCCGCCCGAGGTGACCACTTCGTCGCCTTTCTGCAGCGATTCGGTCATCGTCTTGTGTTCTTTGGCGCGTTTCATCTGCGGCCGGATCAGCATGAAGTAGAGCAGCACGAACATCAGGACGATCGGCAGCAGGCCGGTCCAGCCGGCGTCGCCTACGCCGCCAGCCTGGGCAAAAGCAGGGGAAATGATCACAAAGGGCTCCAACGCCGGATTGTCGAGCCGCGAATTGTACCATCGGGCAGGCGAAAATCAGGCCCCCGCGGCTTCGCGCTGCTCCCTGAATGATCCGGCGTAATCGCTCAGGCGACCGGCGGCGATGGCATCCCGCAGCTCCCGCATCAGGCGCTGGTAGTAATGCAGGTTGTGAATGGTGTTGAGCCGCGCGCCGAGGATCTCGTTCGCTTTCTGCAGGTGGTGCAGGTAGGCGCGGGTAAAGTTGGCGCAGGTGTAGCAGGAGCAGGACTCATCCAACGGCCGCGTATCCTCGCGGTAGCGGGCGTTGCGGATCTTGACGTTGCCCGAACGCGTATAGAGCCACCCATTGCGTGCGTTGCGCGTGGGCAGCACGCAGTCGAACATGTCGATGCCGATCTCGACCGCACGGACGATGTCCTCGGGCGTGCCTACCCCCATCAGGTAGCGCGGGCGTTCGGCCGGAAGCAAGGCCGCGGTGTGTCCGGCGATGCGCCACATGTCGTCCTTGGGCTCGCCCACCGAAAGTCCGCCTATTGCGTAGCCGTCGAAGCCGATCGCCACCAGGCCCGCGAGCGACTCCTCGCGCAGGCACTCGTGCATTCCGCCCTGGACGATGCCGAACAGGGCGTTGGGGTTGCCCGCGTGCGCCCTGCGGCTCCTCTCGGCCCAGCGCAGCGAAAGGCGCATCGACTCGGCGGCTTGCGCTTGGCTCACCGGGTAGGGCATGCACTCGTCGAAAATCATGGCGATGTCCGAATTCAGGACGCGCTGGATGCGCATCGATTCCTCCGGGGTGAGCAGCATCCGGTCGCCGTTTACGGGCGAGGCGAAGCGCACCCCTTCC
>JACPRN010000323.1 GCA_016189945.1 Betaproteobacteria bacterium | reverse complement strand
TCCTCGCGCTCGGCCAAAACGCCGGCGAAGCTGCCCTCGTGCACGAGGACGACGCCCGGCATCGACTCGAGGGCGCTCCGATCGAGCGCCGCGAGCTGCGCGAGCCCGCGCGGTGCGCGCACCACGCGGCCAAAGCGCATGCCGGGGAGGACCATGTCCTGGATGAAGCACGGCCGGCCGGCGATCTTGTCGGGAAGGTCAAGTCGCGCGGCGCTCGAACCCACGACGCGGTATTCGCGCGCCGGCTTCGCCGCCGGCGTGCCCTCGATCTCGCGGTCGAGGAGCCGGTCACCGGCAAGGTCCCAATAGGTCGTTCGGCGTGTACTGTCGTTTGCGGCGTAAATCGTGCCGTCTTCGATGCGCAACTGCGCGATCGGAACCCCGAGCTGCCGTTCGGCGCGCTCGAAGAGCAGCGCGCGCGCCTGGGCGCATGCGAAGCGCAGCGCCGACCCCGAATCCTGGATCGAAAGGCTGCCCGAAGTCACGCCCTCGTCGGGGCTGCGATCCGTGGCGGCCGCGAGCATGCGGATGCGCCCCGGATCGATGTCGAGTTCCTCGGCTGCGATCTGCGCCAGCGCGGTGAGGATGCCCTGCCCGATCTCGACCTTGCCGCTGGTGATCCAGACCGTGCCGTCGCGGTCGATGCGCAGCCACTGCGGCAGGCGCGGATTCTTCTGCAGGCTCGCGGGCCGCTTCGGGCCGCCTGCGGCGGGAGCGTTCATGACGCGCTGGCCGCGCGCAGCACCGCGCGCACGATCCGGTTATGCGAGCCACAGCGGCACAGGTTGCGATCGAGCGCGGCGCGGACCTCGGTTTCGGAGGGGCGCGAATTCTCGGCGAGGAGCGCCGCCGCAGCGACGATGATGCCGCTCGAGCAATAGCCGCATTGCGCCGCCTGCTCGGCGATGAATGCCTCCTGCAGTCGATGGAGCTTGCCCGCTTCACCCAAGCCCTCGACGGTGACGATCGATTTGCCCGCGCAAGCCCAGAGCGGCGTGTCGCAGGAGGCCAAGGCGCGGCCGTCGATCAGAACGAAACAGGCGCCGCACTCGCCGCTGCCGCAGCCAAAGCGCGTGCCCTTCAGATCGAGGTCGTTCCGCAGCGCGTAGAGCAGCGGCGTATCGGGCTCGGCCACGACTTCGCGCGGCTGGCCGTTGACCGAAAGGGAAAACCGCTCAGCCATCGAGGGAGCAAATCATGCGCCGCGCGTCGAGCACGGCTTCGCTCACTCCACTTTGGCCCCGGAGAATTTCACCACCTTGCCCCATTTCTCGACCTCGTTTTTCAGGACCGAAGCGAACTGCTCGGGGCTATTGGCGATCGGCTCGGTGCCCTGCTGGATGAAGCTCGCGCGCACCTCGGGCCGCGCGAGGATTTTCACGATCTCCGCGTGCAGCCTGCCGATGATCGGAGCCGGCGTCCCCGCGGGCGCGACCAGACCCAGCCACAGGTCGGCCTCGTAGCCGGGCACGCCCGCCTCGGCGACCGTGGGAACTTCGGGCAGCAGCGGCGAGCGCTTGGTGCTCGTGATCGCCAGGCCCTTCAGTTTGCCCGCCTTGATCTGCTGCACCGTGGTCGGCAGCGAATCGAACATCATCTCGACCTGGCCGCCGAGGACGCTTGCGCGCGCCTCGCCGCTTGCCTTGTGCGGGATGTGAACGATGTTCACCCCGGCCATCGCCTTGAACAGCTCGGCGGCGAGATGGTAAGGCGTTCCGGGGCCGGAGGAAGCATAGTTGAGCTTGCCCGGCCGCGACTTGGCCATCGCGATCACATCCTTCACCGAATTGACCTGGAACTTCGGGTTCACGACCAGGACGTTGGGCATGACGTTCACCTGCGTGATGGGGACGAAATCGCGCAGCAGAGCGTAGGGGAGCTTCGGATTGAGCGTCTCGTTGATCGCGTGGGTGTTGGAGATCATGAGCAGCGTGTGGCCGTCGGGAGCGGATTTCGCCGCCGCGTCGGTGCCAAGCGCCGACCCCGCGCCGGGGCGGTCTTCGACCACCACTTGCTGGCCCAGGGGCTCGGTGAGCCGCTGCGCGATGGCGCGCGCGTAGATGTCGGCGGGGCCGCCGGCGCCGAAAGGAACGATGATTTTCACCGGTCTGGCCGGGTAACTCTGGGCGAGCGCGCCCGGGGCGAGGGAGACGGCGAGGAGAGCGGCGGCGAGGGCGCGGATGGCAGTTCTCATGGCGGGTCCTTGGTTGGAACACTCATGCGAGAAATGTTGACGGTCTTTGGCAAGAATTGCTTTTCAAGACCGTCTCACGATGGTGCAGTCCAATTGCAAGGCAATTGCACTGCACCATCGTGAGATTGAGAAAAAGCAATATCAACATCTGCGGTTCGGGTTCGTTCGAGTCGGCTCATAGATTCAGCTCGGCGATGACAGGCGCGTGATCCGATGGCCGTTCGAGCCGTCTCGGCTCGAAGTCGATCGCGCAGCTCACGCACTTGGGCGCGAGCGCCGCCGAGACCATGATGTGATCGATGCGCAGCCCCAGGTTGCGCCTGAATCCCTGCATGCGGTAGTCCCACCAGGTGAACGATCTTTCCGCCTGGGGAAAAAGCCGGAAGCTGTCGGCCAGGCCGAGGCCGAGCAGGCGCCGGAAAGCCGCGCGCTCCGGCTCGCTCACCAGCACCTGGCCCTCCCAGAGCTTGGGATCGTAGACGTCGCGGTCCTCGGGGGCGATGTTGCAGTCGCCGAGCAGCACCAGGCGCGGGGCGCCCTGCAATTCCTCGCGCAGCCACCGCTCCAGGGCCGCCAGCCACTTGAGCTTGTACTCGTATTTCTCCGATCCGACCGACTGGCCGTTCGGAACGTAGGCGCACACGACGCGCAAGCCGTCGACGGAGGCGGCGAGGACGCGCTTTTGCTCGTCTTCGAACCCGGGAATGCCGAGCTGAATGTCCGCGATCTCGCCGCGCGCGAGAATGGCCACGCCGTTGTAGGTCTTCTGCCCGGAGACGGCGCAGCGGTACCCCGCCGCTTCGATCGCCTCGCGCGGGAAGGCCGCGTCCTCGAGCTTGGTTTCCTGCAGGCACACCACGTCGGGCGCTCGGGCCTCCAGCCAGTCGAGAAGCTGCGCCAGGCGCACCTTGAGCGAATTCACGTTCCAGGTCGCCAGTTTCATGGTGCGGGAGCGATTGCGCTGCGCTTCGTCGCCTACGCGGCGATCATGCCGCTGTGGCGCAAGAGCGCTTCCACCCGCGGCTCGCGGCCGCGGAAAGCGCGAAACGACTCGATCGCCGGGCGGCTTCCGCCCACGGCGAGGATCTCGTCGCGAAAGCGCGCCCCGGTCGCCGCATCGAGCACGCCCGAGTGCGCAGTCCTGTTTTCCTCGAACCGGCTGTAGGCGTCGGCCGAGAGCACTTCGGCCCATTTGTAGCTGTAGTATCCCGCCCCGTAGCCGCCGGCGAAGATGTGCGAGAAATTGTTCGGGAAGCGGTTGTAGGCGGGCGGCAGCGCCACGGCGACGCGCGCGCGGATTCGATCGAGCAATTCGAGCGGCGTCCTGGCGCCGCCCGCATCCGGATCGAAGTCGTAATGCAGATGCATGTCGAAGAGCGAGAACTCGAGCTGGCGCACCATGTGCATGCCGCTCTGAAAGTTCTTCGCCGCGATCATCTTGTCGTAGAGCGCGCGCTCTAGCGGCTCGCCGGTCTCGGCGTGCGCGCTCATGTGCGCGAGCACTTCCCATTCCCAGCAGAAGTTCTCCATGAACTGCGAGGGCAGCTCGACCGCGTCCCACTCCACGCCGTGAATGCCGCTCGCGCCCAGGTAGTCGATGCGCGTGAGCAGGTGATGCAGCCCATGGCCGAACTCGTGGAACAGCGTGATCACCTCGTCGTGGGTGAAAAGCGCCGGCCGCCTGGCGCCGTCCGCGCCGGCCACCGGCGGGGAGAAATTGCAGATCAAGTACGCAACCGGTGCCTGCACGGCCTCGGCGCGCCGACGGCGCGTGATCGCCTCGTCCATCCAGGCGCCGCCGCGCTTGGTTTCGCGGGCGTACAAATCGAGGTAGAAGCCGCCGATGGTCGCGTTCTCAGCGTCGGCGATCCGATAGTAGCGGACGTCCGGGTGCCACGTTTCCGCCAAATCGGGTTCGATGCGGATGCCGTAGAGCGAGGCGACGACCCGAAACATTCCCTCCAGCACCTTGTGCTCGGGGAAGTATTGCTTGACCTCCTGGTCGGAAAAGGCGTAGCGGCTGCTGCGCAAGCGCTCGGAAGCAAAAGCGATGTCCCAGGCTTCGAGCTTTTCCAGGCCGAGCGCGGCGCGCGAGAATTCGGCCAGCTCTGCGTAGTCGCGCCGCGCGAAGGGAAAGGCCTTCTCGGCCAGATCGTCGAGGAAGGCGATCACGCCTTCGGGCGACTCGGCCATTTTCGGCTCGAGCGACACTTCGGCGTAGTTGCGGTAGCCGAGCAGCTTCGCGGCCTCGCGCCTTAAGGCAAGGCAGCGCGTGATCAGTTCCGTGTTGTCCAGTTCGACCGGGCCGAACTCGCTCGCGCGCGTCACGAAAGCGCGGTACATCGTCTCGCGCAGCTCGCGGTTCTCCGCATACTGCATCACCGGCGTATAGGAGGGCGCCTGCAGCGTGAACTTCCAGCCGCTTGCCCCTGAGGCTGCGGCCGGGTCGCGCGCGGCGGCGAGTACGTCGGGCGGAATTCCCGCCACCTCGCGCTCGGCGGTGAGGGTGATGGTGAAGGCGTTGGTCGCGTCGAGCAGGTTCTCGGAGAATTTCGCCGACAGCGCGGCAAGCTCTTCCTGGATGGCGGCAAAGCGCTTCTTTTGCTCGGGTGCAAGCTCGGCGCCGCCCAGGCGGAAATCGCGCAGCTCGTGGTCCAGAATGCGCTGCTGCGTGGCGGAGAGCTGCGCGTACTCGCCCGAGGCCCGCAGAGCCTTGTACTTTCCGTACAGCGCAAGGTTCTGCGCGAGTTCGGTCCAATACTGGGTGATCTTCGGCAGGCAGGCGTTGTAGGCCTCTCGGATTGCCGCATTGTCATCGACCCCGTGCAGATGGCCTGCCACGCCCCACGCGCGCGAGAGCCGTTCGTTCGCGTCCTCGAGCGGCTGCACGACGCCGCGCCAAGTGGCCGGCGTAGTCTCCGCGGTGAGCGCGGCGACGAGCGCGCGGTTCTGCGCCAGCAGCGCATCGACCGCCGGTTCGACGTGCTCCGGGCGGATCAGCGAGAAGCGCGGGAGACCCGCAAAGTCGAGCAGCGGATTGGCCACTGCATCAAGCGAAAACTGGTTCATTTCGTATTCAACCTCAGGATTGCCAAGACAAGAACAAGGCAAATTGGACCGCGCCCCCGGGCGAGCGGTTCGGGAAAAATCGGGGTCAGAGTAACTTTTCTTCGGCCTCCAATCCGCAACACGAGGAGGCAGAGCGAAAAGTTACTCTGACCCCATTTTCCCGGCGATGCGCTCGGCGGCGTACACCGTGTTGGCGAGCAGCATGGCGATGGTCATCGGGCCGACGCCGCCCGGCACCGGCGTCGCGTGCGATGCGCGCCCGAGCACGCTCGCGTAATCCACGTCGCCTGCGAGCTTGCCGTCCGGCAGCCGGTTGATGCCGACATCGATCACCACCGCGCCCTCGCGCACCATGTCCCCGCCGATGAACTTGGCGCGTCCGACGGCGGCAACCAGAACATCGGCCTGCCGCGTGAGCGCTGCGAGGGCCCTGCTCTTCGAATGGCAGATGGTGACGGTGGCGTTCTTTTGCAAGAGCAGCATGGCCATCGGCTTGCCGACGATGTTGCTGCGGCCGACGATGACGGCGTGGCGGCCCTGCAGATCGATGCCCTCGCGCTCCAGCATCACCACCACCCCGGCGGGGGTGCAGGGCACCAGGTTCGGATGACCGGTGGCGAGCAGCCCGACGTTTTGCGGATGAAACCCGTCGACGTCCTTCGCCAGGGAGATAGCGTCGATCACGCGCTCAACGCGCACGTGCTCGGGCAGGGGAAGCTGCACCATGATGCCGTGAATGCGCGCGTCGGCGTTGAGCGCGTGCACGCGCTCGAGCACTTCGGCCTCGCTCGCCGTGGGCTGGAGGTCGTACTGCTCCGAATGCAGGCCGACCTCGGCGCAGGCGCGCCCCTTGCTGCGCACATAGGCCCTGGAGGCCGGGTTGTCGCCCACCAGCACCACGCCCAGTCCGGGAACCACGCCGCGGCTCTTGAGCGCATCGACGCGCGGGCGCAGGGCTTCGCGCACCGCGCGGGCATGTGCCTTGCCGTCAATGACCTTGGTATTCAAGCGGATTTCCGGGACCAATCGAGCGGCGCATTCTACCATCGCCGGCGGCGAGTGCGCCTGTCGCCGCCGCCGGGCCCGGTTGCGCGATGAAACCCATGAGCGCGCCATGGGTGAGCCGGGAATTCCGAAGATCGGCAATCCGCCCATACCGAGTTATGGGTATCCCCATTGCAGGACTTTCCGGATGAACGGAGCACGCGCTCGGCTGTCAGAGAACCATCCCTTGCGCTTGGCCTCGAGGTTGAAGCTCGGCATCGAGGTTGAAGCTCGGCCTCGAGGCTGAAACCCATGTAACTCGTAGCGTTACATGCTACAATGCATCCGGATGAAACTCCAGGAGCGACGCATGGCGCGCAGGAATGACCCGCCGCATCCCGGCGGGGTGCTGCGGGAGTTGCTGCCGGAGACGGCGACGATCGAGGAGGTGGCGCGGCGTCTTGGCGTGTCGCGCGTGCAGTTGTCCCGCGTCCTGAACGGCCGTTCGGCGATTTCAGCCGACATGGCGATCCGCATCGGCCTGTTGACCCGTACTGCCCCCGAATCCTGGCTCCTGCGCCAGTCCAAATGGGACTTGTGGCAAGCCGCCAAAGCGCCGCGCCGGGCGGTGAAACCGTTTCGCCGCGCGACTTAGATCATTTGAAACAAGGAACCACCATGTCTGCTCTGCTTGAATCCGCAGCCGCCAACGACCCCGATTCCCTCGAAACCCAGGAGTGGATCGATGCGCTCGAAGCGGTGCTCGAGCGCGAAGGGCCCGAGCGCGCCCATTATCTGCTCGAGCGCCTGATCGACAAGGCGCGCCGCTCCGGCGCCTATCTCCCGTACCGGGCGCAGACCGCCTACATCAATACCATTCCGCCGCACATGGAGGAGCGCTCCCCCGGCGACCACGTGCTCGAGGAGCGCATCCGCTCCTATTGCCGCTGGAACGCCATGGTCATGGTGGCGCGGGCGAATAAGGGCGAGGACGAACTGGGCGGCCACATCGCGAGCTTTGCCTCGCAGGGGACGCTGTTCGGCGTCGGCCAGCACCACTTCTGGCACGCGCCCTCGCCTGATCACGGCGGCGACCTGATTTTCTTCCAGGGCCATTCGTCGCCGGGGATCTACGCGCGCGGGCTGCTCGAAGGCAGGATCTCGGAAGAGCGGCTCATCAACTTCCGCCGCGACGTGGACGGCACGGGCGTCACCTCCTATCCGCACCCGTGGATCATGCCCGATTACTGGCAGTTTCCGACCGTGTCGATGGGGCTGGGACCGATCCAGGCGGTCTACCAGGCGCGCTTCCTCAAGTACCTGCATGCGCGCGGGCTCGCGAACACCGAGGGGCGCAAGGTGTGGGCGTTCTGCGGCGACGGCGAGATGGACGAGCCCGAGGCGATGGGCTCGATCGGGATGGCCGCGCGCGAGCGCCTCGATAACCTCATCTTCGTCATCAACTGCAACCTGCAGCGGCTGGACGGCCCGGTGCGCGGCAACGGCAAGATCATCCAGGAACTGGAGGGCGATTTCCGCGGCGCGGGCTGGAACGTGATCAAGCTCATCTGGGGCTCCTATTGGGACCCGCTGCTCGCGCGCGACAAGGACGGGATCCTGCGCCGGGTGATGGAGGAGACCGTCGACGGCGAGTACCAGAACTACAAGGCGAACGACGGCGCATTCGTGCGCAAGCACTTCTTCGGCAAGCACCCTGCGCTGCTCGAAATGGTCTCGCGCATGAACGACGCGGACATCTGGCGCTTAAACCGCGGCGGCCACGATCCGCACAAGATCTACGCCGCCTACGCCGCGGCGGTGAAGCACAAGGGCCAGCCGACGGTGATCCTCGCCAAGACCGTGAAGGGCTACGGCATGGGCCGGGTCGGCCAGGCCAAGATGGCTACCCACCAGCAGAAGAAAATGGACCTGGATTCGGTGCGCGAATTCCGCGACCGCTTCAACATCCCGATTCCGGACGCGAAACTGAAAGACCTGCCGTTCTACGTCCCGCCCGCGGATTCGCCGGAGATGAAGTACCTGCACGAGCGCAGGCGCGCGCTGGGCGGATACCTTCCGAGCCGGCGCCGGCGCGCCGAGAGCGCACCGGAGGTGCCGCCGCTTGCCGCGTTCGACCCGGTGCTCAAAGCCACCGAGCGCGAAATCTCCACCACCATGGCTTTTCTGCGCATCGTCACCGCGCTGGTGCGCGACAAGTCGATCGGCAGGCACATCGTTCCCATCATTCCCGATGAGGCGCGCACCTTCGGCATGGAGGGCATGTTCCGCCAGCTCGGCATCTACTCCTCCGAAGGGCAGAAATACGTGCCCGCGGACAGGGACCAGCTCACCTACTACCGCGAGGACGCCGCCGGGCAGATCCTCGAGGAAGGCATCAACGAGGCCGGCGCTTTCTCCTCCTGGATCGCCGCGGCGACCTCCTACAGCGTGAGCAACGTGGTGACGGTGCCCTTCTACATCTTCTATTCGATGTTCGGGTTCCAGCGCACCGGGGACCTCGCCTGGGCCGCGGGCGACCAGCGCTCGCGCGGTTTCCTGATGGGCGGCACCGCCGGGCGCACGACCCTGAACGGCGAAGGCCTGCAGCACCAGGACGGCCATTCGCACGTGCTCTCCGCGCTGATTCCGAACTGCGTTTCCTACGATCCGAGCTTCGGCTACGAGCTGGCGGCGATCATCCACGACGGCCTGCGCCGCATGGTCGCCAATCAGGAAGACGTCTTCTACTACATCACCCTGATGAACGAGAACTATCAGCACCCGGGAATGCCCGCGGGGGCCGAGGAGGGGATCATCAAGGGAATGTATCTGTTCCGCGAGGGCGGCAAGCACAAGGCCCGCGTGCAGCTCCTGGGCTCGGGCACCATACTGCGCGAAGTGATCGCCGCCGCCGAGCTGCTGGAGGCTGAGTGGAAAGTGAGCGCCGATGTCTGGAGCGCGACCAGTTTCACCGAGCTGCGCCGCGAGGGGCTGGACGCCGAGCGCTGGAACCTGCTGCACCCGGAGAGCGCCCCGCGCCGCGCCTACGTCGAAACGTGCCTTTCGGGGCGCGCGGGGCCGGTGGTCGCCTCGAGCGATTACGTGAAGACTTTTGCCGATCAGATCCGAGCGTTCATGCCCAAGGGCAGGATCTACCGCGTGCTCGGCACCGACGGATTCGGGCGCTCGGACACGCGCGAGAAGCTGCGCCACTTCTTCGAGGTCAACCGCTACTGGGTGGTGCTCTCCGCGCTCAAGGCGCTCGCCGATGCGGGCGAGGGAAAAGCGTCCGCCGCGAGCGAGGCGATGCGCAAATACGGGCTCGATCCGCAAAAACCGAACCCGGTGACGGTGTAACGCCAGGCCACATTCCACTCAAAAGAACAACCATGGGAGCAATCAGAGAAATCACGGTCCCCGACATCGGCGACTTCAAGGACGTCGAAGTGATCGAAATCCTGGTGAAGCCCGGGGATCGGGTCGAAAAGGAGGGGTCGCTGGTCACGCTCGAATCGGACAAAGCGACCATGGAGATCCCGGCGCCCGAGGCGGGCACGGTGCGCGAGCTGCGCGTGAAGCTCGGCGACAAGGTTTCCGAGGGCAGCCCGATCCTGCTGCTCGAGGCGTCGGAACAGGCGGCGGCCGCGGCGGGGGCGCCCTCGGCGCCCGCGGGCGCGGGCGCGCTCGCGAAACCCGCCGAGCCCGGCCCTTCGGCGCGCGAACCGGACCGAGCCGCCGCGCCTGCGGGACTTGGCGAACCGGACGCCTTCGCGACTTCGGGGGCGTCCTCCGAACTCGCGGAAGTGCCGCCGCTCATCCCGCGAACGGGACCGGTGCCCTACGAGCCGATGCCGGAGCCGGCCGCTTTCAAATCGCACGCGAGTCCCTCGGTGCGCAAGTTCGCGCGCGAGTTGGGCGTCGATCTCGGCCCGGTAAAAGGCAAGGGACCCAAAGGCCGCATCCTGCGCGAGGACGTCCAGGCATTCGTCAAAGGCGTGATGAAAGGGGCGCCCGCGGCCGCCACTGGCGCGCCTGCGGCGGCGGCCCCGGCGTTTGCCCTCGGCCTGCCCGAATGGCCACAGGTCGACTTTGCCAAGTTCGGGCCGATCGAGCTGAAAGCGCGCTCGCGCATCAAGAAGCACTCGGGCGCCAACCTGCACCGCAACTGGATCGGGATTCCGCACGTCACCCAGTTCGACGAGGCCGATATCACCGACCTGGAGGCTTTCCGCAAGTCGAATACCGCCGAAACCGAAAAGCAGGGATTCAAGCTCACGCTGCTCGCCTTCCTGATCAAGGCCTGCGTCACGGCGTTGCGCCAGTATCCGGAATTCAACGCCTCGCTCGACCAAACGGGCGAGAACCTGGTGCTCAAGCACTACTACCATATCGGCGTCGCGGTCGACACGCCCGAAGGACTGGTCGTACCGGTTCTGCGCGACGCCGACCGCAAGGGCGTCTTCGACCTGGCGCGCGAGCTGGCCGAAGTCTCTGCGCTCGCGCGCGCAAGGAAACTCAAGCCCGGCGACATGCAGGGCGGAACGTTCTCGATTTCGAGCCTGGGCGGCATCGGCGGAACCGCGTTCACCCCCATCATCAACGCGCCGGAGGTGGCGATACTGGGGGTTTCGAAGTCGGTGATGCGCCCGGTGTGGACCGGGGGCAAGAATGCAAAGGGCCCTTTCGCACCGCGGCTGATGCTGCCGCTTGCGCTCTCCTACGATCACCGCGTGATCGACGGCGCTTCCGCCGCCCGCTTCACCGCCTACCTCGCGTCGGTGCTCTCCGACATCCGCCGCACGCTGCTCTGAGGACTTCATGGCTCTGATCGAACTCAAGGTCCCGGACATCGGCGATTTCAAGGACGTCGATGTGATCGAAATCCTGGTCAAGGCGGGCGATCGCGTCGAGCGGGAGGCTTCGCTCGTCACGCTCGAATCCGACAAGGCGACCATGGAAGTTCCCTCCTCACACGCCGGCGTGGTGCGCGAAGTGCGCCTGAAGATCGGCGACAAGGTGTCCGAAGGTGCGGTGATCGCGCTGCTCGAGGCCGAGGAGGCCGCAGCCGTGCCGGCGCAGGCCGGGCGCGCCGAGCAGGCCGCGCCGGCCCAGCGGGCTCAGGGGGCCGAACGGGCTCATGCGGCCGAACGGGTTCCGGCTCCCGCTGCACCCCGGCCGGCGGCAAAGGCGCCTGCCGGTGCGCCCGACATCGAGGCCGAGGTCGCAGTCCTGGGTGCTGGGCCGGGCGGCTATACGGCGGCGTTTCGCGCCGCGGATTTGGGCAAGCGGGTGGTGCTGATCGAGCGCTACCCCGAGCTGGGCGGGGTGTGCACCAACGTGGGCTGCATTCCGTCCAAGGCGCTGCTGCATGTGGCCAAGGTCATCACTGACGCCGAAGAGATGGCCGCGGGCGGTGTCCTCTTCGGCAAGCCGCAAATCGACATCGCCAAGCTGCGCGCCTGGAAAGATGACGTGGTCGCCAAGGGCAGCAAGGGAATTGCGGGGCTTGCCAGGCAGCGCGGGGTGACTGTCCTGCAGGGCGCGGGCCGGTTCGAATCGGCGCACGTCTTGCTCGTAACGGGCGAGGGCGGCAAGCGCACGCGCGTTGGCTTCGAGCACTGCGTCATCGCGGCGGGTTCATCGTCCGCGAGGATCCCCGGATTTCCCTACGATGATCCGCGCCTGATCGACTCGACCGGGGCGCTGGAACTCGCCGATGTCCCCAAGCGGCTGCTCGTGATCGGCGGGGGCATCATCGGGCTGGAAATGGCGTGCGTGTACGACGCGCTGGGTTCGCGCGTGACCGTGGTCGAATTGATGGACCAGCTCATACCGGGGGCGGACGCGGACTTGATCAAGCCGCTTGCGCGCAGGATCGAGCGGCGCTACGAGAAGATTCTGCTCAAGACCAAGGTGGTGAGGCTCGAAGCGAAGCCCGATGGGCTGCTCGCCGCGTTCGCCGGCGCGCAAGACGGACAGAGCGCGACCGAGCCGCAGCGCTACGATCGCGTGCTGCTCGCGGTGGGCCGCAGGCCGAACGGGCGCGAGCTCGGCGCCGAGGCGGCCGGGATCGCGGTCGACGAGCGCGGCTACATTGCAGTGGACGCGCAGCGGCGCACCAACGTCGCTCACATCTTCGCCATCGGCGACATCTGCGGCGAGCCGATGCTCGCGCACAAGGCGACGCACGAAGCGAAAGTCGCCGCCGAAGCCATCGCCGGACACAAAGCGCGCTTCGATGCCCTGACCATCCCGTCGGTCGCCTATACCGATCCGGAGGTGGCGTGGATGGGGCTCACGGAAACGGAGGCGCCAGAGCAGGGCGTTGCCTACGCCAAGGCGAGCTTTCCCTGGGCCGCTTCGGGCCGCGCGCGCTCGGTCGGCCGAACCGAAGGCATGACCAAACTGCTCTATGATCCGCTTTCGCGGCGCATCCTCGGCGCGGGAATCGTCGGGGTGAACGCGGGCGAGCTGATCGCGGAGCTGGTGCTCGCGCTCGAAATGGGCGCGGATTTGGAGGACCTCGCGCTCACCATTCACGCCCACCCGACGCTCTCGGAGACGCCGGGGTTTGCGGCCGAAATGGCGCTCGGGACGATCACGGATTTGTACGTGCCGAGGAAATCATGACCCAAGACGAACTCAAGCAGGCGGTGGCCCGCGAGGCGGTCAAGTACGTGGTGGAAGACGCGGTGATTGGCGTGGGCAGCGGCTCGACCGCCGATTTTTTCATCGACGAGCTGGCCAAGGTCAAGAACCGCATCGCCGGCGCCGTGGCGAGCTCAGAGAAGACCGCGGCGAGGCTCAAGGGTTACGGCATTCCCGTGCAGAATTTGAACAGCGTCAACGAATTGCCGGTGTACATCGACGGCGCGGACGAGATCACCGAGCACCTGGCGATGATCAAGGGCGGCGGCGGCGCGCTCACGCGCGAGAAAATCGTCGCCGCGGTGGCGCGAAAATTCGTCTGCATCGCCGACGAATCGAAGCTCGTTCCGGTGCTCGGGGAGTTTCCGCTGCCGGTAGAGGTGATCCCGATGGCGCGCGGCTATGTGGCGCGCCAGATGGTTGCGCTCGGCGGCACCCCGAAGCTGCGCGAAGGCTTCACCACCGACAACGGCAACATCATCATCGACGTGTGGGGCCTGAAGATTCTCAATCCGGTCGAGATCGAGGCGAGGATCAACAATATCGCGGGCGTAGTCACGAACGGCCTGTTCGCGCAGCGCGGGGCCGACGTGCTGCTGCTGGGGACCAAATCCGGCGTGCGAAAAATCGGAAAATAGGGGTCAGGTCTTGAAATTGGGCCTCGTTGGTTTTTCTTTTCGGTAGAGGGAGGAAGTCGACCCGACGCGTAATTTCAACACCTGCTCAATTTCAAGACCTGACCCCAAAGCTTAGTTTTTCGGCGGGACGTACCCGGCTGCTCGGTCCGCGCCATCGCCGAAGAAGTGCTTCTCCAACTGCTCGGCGAGATATTTTCGTGCGCGCGCGTCGGCGAGGTTCAGCCGGTTCTCGTTGATCAGCATGGTCTGGTGCCTGATCCAGCCCTGCCAGGCCTCCTTGGAGACGTTTTCGTAAAGCCTTTTCCCCAGCTCGCCCGGATAAGGCGGGATATCGAGCCCCTCGGCCTCGCGGCCGAGCTTCACGCACTTAACCATTCTGGCCATTTGCGACTCCTTGATGAGGGCGGGATTCTATCCGATCAGAGCGACTTCACCAGCACCTTCGAGCGCCGCTGCCAGTTGTAGAGCGAACGGCGCGGCTCGGGCAGCGCGCCGATGTCGCTCTCGGAAAAACCTCGCTCGATGAACCAGTGGGTCGCAAGCGTGGTGAGCACGAACAGCCGCTTCAGCCCGCGGCGCTTCGCCTCCGCGCAAAGATGATCGAGAAGCTTCTCGCCATGGCCGAGGCGGCGCGATTCGGGGCGCACCGCGAGCGCGGCGAGCTCCGCCTCCTTTCCCGACGGAAAAGGATAGAGCGCGGCGCAGCCGACGATCATGGCGTCGTGCTCGAGCACGAAAAAGCGCTGGATTTCCTGCTCCAGCAACTCGCGGCCGCGGCGGACGAGCGTGCCGTCGGCCTCCAGCGGCCCGATCAACTGCAGGATGCCGCCCACGTCATCGATCGTCGCCTCCCGCAGCCGCTCCAGCTTGTCGGAGGTGAGCATGGCGCCGGATCCGTCATGGGTGAAAAGCTCGATCAGCAACGCGCCATCGACCTGATGCGAAACCAGGTGCGCGCGCGGCACTCCGGCGCGCACAACCTCGGTCGCATGCTGGAGATAGAGCCGCGTGTCTGCGCTCAGTTTGCGGCCGCGCGCGAGCAACCGTTCGGCCTCCTTGGCCGACAATTCGGTGATCGTACGCCCGCGCTTGCCCCGCAGCGGCTCGTCGGTGAGAAACACGAGCTTGTCTGCGCCGATCGCAACCGCCGTGGCGACGGCGACATCCTCCATCGACAGGTTGAACACTTCGCCGGTGGGCGAGTAGCCGACGCTCGAGATGATGACGATGTTGCCCGCGTCCAGGCACGCTTTGATCGCAGGCGCGTCGACTTTGCGCACCGTGCCCGTGTACTGAAAATCGGTGCCGCCGTGAACGCCGTGGGGCTGCGCGGTAATGAAATTTCCCGAGACGGTGTTGATCGCGGCGCCGGCCATGGGCGAATTGGGCAGCCCCTGCGAAAGCAGCGCTTCGATCTCGACGCGCAGCACGCCCGCGGCCTCCTTGACGCATTCAAGCGCGACCGGGTCGGTGATGCGCAAGCCGTCCTCATAGCGCGAGCGCGCGTTGCGCCGCTCGAGCAGCGCCTCGATCTGCGGGCGCGAGCCGTGAACGAGAACGAGGCGGATGCCGGCGCTATGCAGCAGGTTGATGTCGTGCGCGAGCTTGGTGAACTTGCCGTCGGCGACGACCTCGCCGCCGAAGGCCAGCACGAAAATCCTGCCGCGGAAGGCGTGGAAGTAGGGCGCCACCGATCGAAACCAGGCGACAAACTGCGCATCGGAGCGGAGCTGCATCGATTCTTCTCCCTGGAG
>JACPRN010000328.1 GCA_016189945.1 Betaproteobacteria bacterium | reverse complement strand
TCGTGGTGCCGATCAGCGTGTTCGAGGTGTGCAGCGTGCCCTTCGGCTCGCCGGTGGTCCCGGAGGTGTAGAGGAGCTGCACGACGTCGTTCGCTGCGAGCTTCGTGCCGCTCTTGTAGAAGAAATCCTCCGGGCGGGCAAGGAGCGAGTCGAACGAATCCTCGCCCTTCGCCCCGACGAGAAAGACGTGCTCGAGCGAGGGAATCTCGCGCTTGAGTTCCCTGGCGAGAGCACCATGATCGAAACCGCGGAACGCGGCCGGCGCCACCAGGACCTTGGATTCGGCGTGTCCGATCATGAAGGAAAGCTCGCGGCGCCTGAAGATCGGCATCAGCGGATTGCTCACCGCGCCGATGCGCGCGCACGCGAGGTGCATGGCGACGAACTCCCACCAGTTCGGGAGCTGAAACGAAACCACGTCGCCCTTGGCGACGCCGCGCGCGGCAAGCACCCCGGCGATCGCGCCGGCGCGAAGAGCAAGCTCGCGCCAGCTCATCTGCGTCGTGGTCGCGTCCTCATCGCGAAAGGCGATGATCGCCGTTGCTCCGGGCTTTTCCTCGACCCAGCGGTCGAGATAATCGGTGATCACCCGATCGGGCCAGATGCCGCGCGCCTTCTCGAGCGCGAGCCGGCGTTCGTCCAGGAAGACTCCTTCGACTGCCATTTCCCCTCCCCTCGGGGCCGAATCATTCCGGCCCCGCCCACCCTGTTCTGGCGCTCCCGATCGCGATCAGCCGCGGGCGTTCTCGCTGCGCGAACCGGCGTTGCCTCTCGACGCTCGCCTTGCCGTTCTGACTGCCGGCGAACGAGAGCCCGGCGCCGGCGAAGCCCGCCGTAGCGCGCGCGTAAAGTTTGCGCTGCGGCGCCTCAAACTGGCAAGCGCCGCGGAACCCGTGGCCGTGAGAAAAGGCTCGATCAGGAGCTTGACGCCTTCGGCCACGTAGCGGCCGAGGCTGTAGTTGCCGCGAAACGCCCAGTGCTTGAGCGCCCAGGCGTGACAGAACATGACGCATTGATAGGCATGAAGCTGCACGTTCACCTTGCGCATGTATCCGCCATCGATGCAGGCGCGCAGGCAGGCCTCGATCAGGCGGTTGGTCCTCGTTTCCTCTTCCTTTACCAGCGCCCGCCGGTCGGCTCGCAACGACTTCGTCGAGCGATAGGCGAGCACGGTCGCTTCCTTCAACTCATCGATGACGGCCGAATAGGCCGCGAGCGCCATGCAAAGCCGATCGACCGGGTGTTCGAATCCCTCCAGGCGCCGCGGAATTTCGTGTTTGTAAGTCTCCAGAACGAGCTTGAGCGACAGGAACAGGATGTCGTCCTTGTCGCGGAAGTACTGATAGATGAGGCCCGTGCTGATGCCGGCCTGGCGGGCGATACTCTGGATGGTGGTGGTGTAGTAGCCCTGCTCGGAGAAAAGCTTCACCGCCGCGCGCACGATCTGCCCGCGGCGCTCCTCGACGAGCTTCGGGTCGGTGACCAGGCTCTCGACCTGCTCCGGCGATCTCGCAACGGCCGCTTCCTCGGTCATGGCATCCGCTCAACCGTAGTCCGCCAGGCGCGCAGCGCCCGCTTCAATTGCCTTCGAATTTGGGCCTCTGCTTGGCCACGAACGCATGGTAGGCGCGCTCAAAATCCTTGGTCTGCATGCAGATCGCCTGCGCTTCGGCCTCGGTTTCGAGCGCCTGTACGATCGACAGGCTCCATTCCTGGTGCAGGCATTTCTTGGTCATGGAATGCCCGAAAGCCGGTCCGCTGGCGAGCGTCTGCGCCATCGTCTGCGCTTTTTCGAGCAGCTTCTCCTTGCGGACGATCTCGGTGAAGTAGCCCCACGCGAGGCCCTCCTCCGCGCTCATGGCGCGCCCGGTGTAGAGCAATTCGGACGCGCGTCCGTGGCCGATGATGCGCGGCAGGATGGCGCAGGCACCCATGTCGCAGCCGGCAAGGCCGACGCGAACGAACAGGAAGGCGGTCTTCGCTTCCGGCGTTCCGTAGCGCAGGTCGGAGGCCATCGGCATGATCGCGCCGGCGCCGGCGCTGATGCCGTCCACGGCGGCGATGATCGGCTGCGGGCAGGTGCGCATTTCCTTCACCAGGTTCCCGGTCATGCGGGTGAAGGCGAGCAGCGCGTCCATCTCCATTCCCACCAGAGGCCCGATGATGTCGTGCACGTCGCCGCCGGAGCAAAAGTTGCCGCCTTCGCCGGTGATCACCACCACGCGCACGTCATCGGCGTACTGCAGCTTGTGAAAGGTGTCGCGCAGCTCGGCATAGCTCTCGAAGGTGAGCGGATTCTTGCGCTCGGGGCGGTTGAGCGTGATGGTGGCCACGCGATCGGCCACCTCCCATTTGAAATGCTGCGGGCGCCACTCGGCGGCTTTCAGCTTGTACATTTTGATTCTCCTGACTGGAACGAAATCAAGGGCCGGGACGCTGCCCGGCGAGCGGTATTCAACCCTCAGCCCACCATCGTCAGTCCGCCGCTCACGCTCAGCACCTGCCCGGTGATGAAGTCCGAGCGGCTGCTGGCGAAAAAGAGAACGGCGTCGGCCACTTCCGACGGTTTGCCGAGGCGCCTGAGCGGCGTCACGCGGATGAACGCCTCGCGGTGCTTTTCCGGGACTGCGGCAAGCAGCGGCGTGTCGGTGGGTCCCGGGCAGACGCAATTCACGTTGATGTTATAGCGCGCCGTTTCGCGCGCCAGGGACTTCGTGAAGGCGATCGCCCCGCCCTTGGCGCCGGCGTACACCGATTCGCCCAGGCTTCCGACCCGGCCCGCGTCGCTCGCGACGGTGACGATCTTGCCGGCGTTCTTCTTCATCATCTGGTCGAGGAACGCTCTGGTCACGTAGATCGGTCCCATGAGGTTCAAGTCGACCACCTGGCGCCAGAATTCAGGCGTGTTCTGCACGAAGGGCTGGATCTTGCCCCAGCCGGCGACGTTGGCGACGATGTCGACATGGCCCTTGCGCGCGTAGGCCTCGCGCTTGAAGGATTCCACCGAAGCAAGGTCGGTGACATCGAGCCGGATGAAGTCCGCCCCCTGCCCTTTGGCGCGCATCGCTTGAGCGGCCTCGGCTCCCGCCTGCTCGGCGATGTCGCCGAGGAATACATGAGCGCCCGCCTGCGCCAGCGCCTCCGCCGTGGCGCGTCCGATTCCGGAGGCCGCGCCGGTCACTACAGCCGTCTTACCGTCGAGTCGCATTTGTTTTCGCCCTGAGATTGGAGGGTTCCCCTGACTGAATGATTGCTCATTCAGTACCGGCAGTCAAGCCCGGGGAAGCCCCAAGGCGAGCGCAAAGTTGCGCGAGTTCGACGCAGGTACCGAAAAATCTTCACCGTGATGCATAATGGCCGTCTGAGCAGGAATTCGCCGTGCGCACGGGTGCTCCGGCGTGCACGGCGCAGACGGACCTAGGGGGGGGAATGGCTCGTTTAGCGCAAGGGCTGTTTGTTTCGCTGCTTCTCGCGGCGGGCGTCATGGCTGCGGTCGCGGCCGCCGACTTTCCGAGCAAGCCGATTCGCGTCATTGTTCCGTATGCAGCGGGCGGCATCGTCGATGCCGTAGCGCGCGCAGTCGGCTCTCAATTGGCCGAAACAATGGGCCAGCCCGTGGTCGTCGAGAACCGGCCCGGCGGCAGCGCGATCATCGGCATGATGGCGTGCGTCAAGGCGCCAGCCGACGGATACACGCTGTGCATGCCGGGCACCGACGCGGTGTCCTACAACGCGTACCTTTTCAAGAACCTCCCCTACGATTCGGCGAGCGATTTGATTCCGGTCATCTGTTTGGCTTTGAGCAACAGCATGTTGGCGGCAAAGGCGAGCGCACGGTTCAATTCCTTCAAGGAAATGATCGCGTACGCCAAGTCCAATCCCGGCGCGCTCAACTGGGCCACCTGGGGCGCGGCGAGCCTTCCCGACGTTTATCTCCAATGGATCAAGCATCAGACCGGCGTCGACATCGCGGCCATCGCATACAAGGG
>JACPRN010000324.1 GCA_016189945.1 Betaproteobacteria bacterium | reverse complement strand
GGATTCCTTCGAGTGCTCCGATTCGCATCGCCTCGCGTACCCGACGCGGGGAAGCTTCGGCCAGTGGTGCGCCGCGCGCAGCCGAGGCAGAGACTATCTGTACGCGGCCGCAGAGTTCGGGACGCATAACCCGGCGCGGGTCCTCGCGGGATTGCGCGCGGAGAACCAAGCTCACCACTGGTGCCGGCCTGACGATCCGGCGACCGAGCGCACGAAGCGGCGGCTCGTGGACCTCTTCTGCCCTCGATCGCCGTCTTGGCGCGCCACGGTTCTGGAGCGCGGCGTTCGGCTTGTTCGCCAGGCGATCGACGGCCTGGCCGGCGAGCCGCACTAATCAAGTTGCGAGCGCCGGGCCGGCAGCGCCCGTCGCGCAGCCGCTCGCTATTCGGGCACCCCCTCGACAATATCGGTGAAACCGGCGCGCGCAATCGCCTCGTCCAAGCGTTCGATTCCGCGGCCTTGATCGACGATCCAGGCGCGCGATGCGCCGATGTCGCGCATCGCCTCGCGCAGCACGCGAAGCTGACGACCCGATCCGCCGTACGCCGTTTTCACTTCGACCACCGTCCGCGCGGCACCGCGCTCCAGCACCAGATCGGCTTCGGCGCCCGCCGCGGTTCTCCAGAAGAAGGCGCCGGAATCCGGGTGCGCGATCGCTTCGCGCCGGAGCACATCCTCGATGACGAACGTCTCCCAGCTCGCTCCGCGCGCCGGGTGCGCCTCGAGATCCTCGTGCCGGCGGATGTTCAGGAGGTGGTGCAACAGTCCCGTATCGCGCAAATAGAGCTTCGGCGCCTTGACGATGCGCTTGCCGACGTTGCGAAAATACGGCGGCAGCCGCCTCAGCAGGAAGATCCGCTCCAGCACGTCGAGGTGGCGCTGGATCGTCTGGTAGGAAACCCCGAGCGCCGATCCGAGCTGCGACGCGTTGGCGATTCCGCCCTGCGCGTGGGCGAGCATGGAGAGCAGTCGCCGCATGAACACCGGATCGGCCCTCAGGCCGTATTGCGGAAGGTCGCGCTCCAGTACGGAACGCAGGTACGCCTCCCACCACGCGGTGTGATCGTTTCGCAAAGCATCCGGAAAGCCGCCTTTCAGCCACAGCTCGCGCCAGTCGCGCGAAGGGTCACCGGCCCGCGCCTCGCACGCGGCAAGCGGCGCCAGGTCGACTATCGCGGCCCGCCCGGTCAGCGTCTCCGAAACCCCGCGCACCAGGCCGGGATGTGCCGAACCGAGCAGGATGAACCGGCCGTTGCGCCGGCGATCGGCGTCGATCATGGCGCGCAGGACGGCGAACACTTCGGGCACTGCCTGCGCTTCGTCGAGCACCAATCCTCCGCGCTCGCGCGCGGCAATCGTGTGACGCGCCTCCTCCCGCAGCAAGCCGGCCGTGAGCGGATCCTCGCAGTCGAGGCGCGGCAGGTCGGGAAAGGTAAGCCCGGCGAGAGTCGTCTTGCCGACCTGTCGCGGACCGAGAATGACGATCGCCGGAAACTGCCGGGTGAGGCGTTGCAATCGTTCCGCAGCGAGGCGTGGATACATAGCCTAGCATATTAGACATATTGTGGATAATATGCAAGGCTATGTGAACGCTGGCGCACGATCGAACCCTACCCGGCGGCTGCGCAAGGACCCGGACGCTTATTTGACCCGCCACGTGTGGCATCCATTCGCGGAACTTGGTAATATTACCAAATGGAGGTCCGTGACCGCATCCTCGATGCCGCCCTCAAGCTCCTCGCCGAGAGCGGCGCCCACGCGCTGACGCAGCCCAAAGTTGCCGGCGCGGCGGGCGTGCGCCAGAGCCACCTCACCTACTACTTTCCGACGCGAGCCGACCTTTTGCAGGCGGTCGCCCGGCACTCGATCGACGCCCTTGCAGGCCAGCTCGCGGCAGCGCCGGGGGCAAGTCCCGGCAGGCTCGCCGAGGCAATCGCCGCCGGCTCGGCCGACAAGCGTAGAGTCCGGGTGATGCTCGGGCTGGTGACGGCTGCCGACCGCGATCCGGCGATCAGGCGGCGCATGCGCCGTTTCGTTCGCGAGCTGCGCGAGTTGATGGTGCCGGTGCTCGAGGCGGGCGGTCTGAAGACCGATCCCGAAAGCGTCGCGTTTCTGCATTCGGTGATCATCGGCTGTGGCGTGCTGCAGCTCGCGCGCGACAACGCCGAGGCGCGCACCGAAGCCAGGGCGGTGCTGCGCAAGGCGGTCGCCTACGTTGCTAGGCCGAGACAAAAGAGGTAGGCATGCGCATCGCTTTCATGATTGTCTTCGCCGCGCTGCTCACCGGCTGCGCGAAGCCCGCCGACGATTACCTGCAAGGCTATATCGAAGGCGAATTCGTCCTGCTTGCCTCGCCTTATGCGGGGCAGTTGGAAAAGCTCTACGTACGCCGCGGTGAGACTGTCGAGCGCGGAAAGCCCGTCTTCGCGCTGGAACAGGAGGCGGAGCGCGCGGCACGGCGCGAGGCCGAGGAGCGTCTGAAGACGGCGCAGGCGCGGCTGGAAAACCTGACGCTTGCGCGCCGGCCTGCTGAGATCGAAGCGCTGCGCGCCGAGGTGAAGCAGGCGAGCGCGGCTTGGGCGCTGTCGGCTGCGCAGCTCGCGCAACAGGAAAAGTTGTTCAAGAACGGTTTCATTTCGCAGGCGCGCCTGGACGAGGCGCGAACGGCTCTTGATCGCGATGCGGCACGGCTTGCGGAATCCGAGGCGCAGTTGAAGAATGCGCTGCAGCCGGTCGGACGCGATGCCGAGCGCAAAGCGGCCGAGGCCGAAGTGGCTGCGGCGCGCGCCGCAGTTGCGCAGGCGGCCTGGCGCCTGGAGCAAAAGAGCGTCGCCGCGCCGGTGTCTGGCCTGGTGCAGGACACTTTCTTCCGCGAGGACGAATTCGTGCCGGCAGGCCGGCCGGTGGTGTCGCTTTTGCCGCCGGGGAACGTGAAGGCGCGCTTCTATGTCTCAGAGACTTCACTGGGTGCGATTTCGACCGGGAAGACCGTCGAGATCCGCTGCGACGGCTGCCCCGCCCCCATTGCGGCGAAGATTACTTTCGTCTCCAGCCAGGCGGAGTACACGCCGCCGGTGCTCTACAGCAAGGAATCGCGCGCGAAGCTCATGTTCCTGGTCGAGGCGCGGCCCGACCCCGCCGATGGCGGGAAGCTGCGTCCGGGTCAGCCGGTCAGCGTGATTCTGAGATAGGTAAATGAGCGGCGAGCTGGTCATCGATGTCGCGAAGCTGAACAAGTCCTTCGGCCACAAGCACGTGGTCAAGGACTTCTCGCTGCAGGTGCGAAGCGGCGAGATCTATGGCTTCCTCGGACCGAACGGCAGCGGCAAGACCACCTCCATCCGCATGCTTTGCGGGCTGCTCAAGCCCGACTCGGGGAACGGAAGCTGCCTCGGCTACGACGTTATCCGCGAGACCGCGGCGATCAAGCGCGAGGTCGGCTACATGACGCAGCGCTTCTCGCTGTGGGAGGACTTGAGCATTCGCGAAAACCTGGATTTCGTCGCGCGCATGTACGGGATGGCCGGCAGGCGGCGCGCGGTCTCCGACGCGATCGAGCAACTGGGACTTGGCACGCGCCGCGACCAGCTCGCGGGCACGCTGTCGGGCGGATGGAAGCAGCGCCTGGCTTTGGCCGCCTGCATGCTGCACCGGCCGAAGCTCCTGCTGCTCGACGAGCCGACTGCGGGCGTCGATCCGCAGGCGCGGCGCGAGTTCTGGGAGGAGATCCACGCCCTGGCGGCGAGCGGGATTTCAGTGCTCGTCGCCACCCACTACATGGATGAGGCCGAGCGCTGCCATCGCCTCGCCTATATTGTCTACGGCAAGCTCCTTGCCACAGGCACGCCGGAGGAAGTGCTGCATCTGTTTCGCCTGAGCACCTGGGAGGTTTCCGGGCCCGCGGCGCGGCTTGCCGAGCTGGCCGCGAAACTGCGCGGGCGGGCGGGCGTTTCGCATGTCACGGCTTTCGGCCATGCCTTGCACGTCACCGGCGAGGAGGAAGCCGCGCTCGAAGCCGCCATCGCGCCTTTTGCGAACGAAGCCGATCTCCTCTGGAGTAAAGCGCAGGCGGGTATCGAGGACGTATTCATCCATCTGATGGAAAACGTCTCCGACCAATGAGCTTCTCCTGGTCGCGCTGGGTCGGCATCATCGTGAAGGAGTTCATCCAGCTCAAGCGCGATCGCCTCACCTTCGGCATGATCATCGGCATCCCGGTGCTGCAGCTTATCCTCTTCGGCTATGCGATCAACTCGGATCCGAAGCACCTGCCGACAGCGGTGCTCGCCGCCGATTCCAGCCTCTATTCGCGCAGCGTGCTCGCGGCCATGCAGACCAGCGGCTATTTCCGCGTCGAGCACCTGGCTGCGAACGAAGAGGAGCTCGAGCGCCTGCTCGCGCTCGGGCGCGTGCAGTTCGCAGTCACGATCCCGGAGAACTTCGGGCGCAAGCTCGCGCGCGGCGAGCGCCCGGTGCTGCTGGTCGAGGCCGATGCCGCGGATCCCGCTGCGACCGGCAACGCGATCGCGGCGCTTGCCCAGATATCGGTGAGTTCTCTTGCGCGGGACCTGCAGGGACCGCTCGCCGATCTCAATCCGGTGCCGCCGCCGGTCGACATGCGCGTGCACCGGCGCTACAACCCGGAAGGCGTGACCGCCTATAACATCGTTCCCGGGCTGCTCGGCACGATTCTCACGATGACGATGGTGCTCATGACCGGCCTTGCGTTGACCCGCGAGCGCGAGCGCGGCACCTTCGAGAACCTGCTCTCCACCCCGGCGCTGCCGATCGAGGTGATGACCGGCAAGATCGTGCCCTACATCCTGATCGGCCTCATCCAGGTCACGCTCTTCATCGCGGCCGCGCTGCTTCTCTTCGAGGTGCCGATGCAGGGCAGCCCGCTGCTCCTGTACTT
>JACPRN010000001.1 GCA_016189945.1 Betaproteobacteria bacterium | reverse complement strand
TTTGGCAATATCGCAACGACTCCACACAAGTAGGGGTTAGGTGGGCGGGACAGAGCCTAGTTCCTCGAGGGTAGGCTCCCTCCGCTCAAGGCAAAAATCAGAGGAGAATCATCGGATGAACAAAAAATTGATGGCAGTGGCCGTCGCCGGGGCTCTTGCCGCTCCTGCGATGGCGTTCGCGCAAGCGAGCAACGTGCAGATCTACGGGCGGGTGAACACGGGCTTTGACAACTATCGTTCCACCGGCTCGGCCGCCGCAGCGACCGACCAGAAGAGCCGCTATCGGGTGTTTGACTTCGGTTCGCGTCTTGGCTTCCGCGGCGTGGAGAATCTGGGCGGGGGCTTGAGCGCCGTGTTCCTGATGGAGTCCGGGGTCAACGTTGACAGCGGCAACAACCTGGGCCAGGCTGCAGCGATCAACACGAGCACTGGTTTCCTGAGTTCACGCATTGGCCACGTCGGCCTGCAGGGGAACTGGGGTCTGTTGACGATTGGGCGCAGCAACGTGTTCTGGGGCAATGGCAGGAACGACCAGACGGGTGCCAACTACATCAGCGGCAACACCGCGCCGACCTTCGCCGGAACGTTCGGCCGCGGCATGAGCGTCGGCATCACGCGCGTGAGCAACCTGCTGCAGTACACCAGCCCGACCTTCAGCGGCTTCAACGCTGTCCTCAGCTATTCGCCCAACAACCAAGAAGCTACAGGCGTAGGCGCGAATGCCGACGGCAAACTCTGGGGCGTGACGGTGCAAGGCCAGTACGCCCAGATCATCGGCGGCTACGACTGGGTGAAGAACACCTCGAACAGCACCGCTGCGCTGCCATCGGGCTCCAATACGGGCAACAAGTTCCGCATTGGCTGGGCGTACCAACCCGGTGCGCAGGTTTCCTTCCTGCATATCACGACCAAGCTCGACAAGGGCGGGGCCGCAGGTGCTGGCTCCGTCAGCCCGGGCGTAATCGGCGCGGGCGGTGTTGATCCGACATCGGCGAGCGTGAAGCAGAGGGCGTGGGGCCTGAACTGGGAACACGTGTTCGGCAACATCCAGGCGTTGGCGCAGTGGCTGAACGTGCGTGACGCGACCGGCTGCACCCTGGCGGCTACGTGTTCGAACACCAATGCACGCCATTACATGATCGGCGGCCGGTACCTGTTCTCCAAGCGCACGGCAGCTTATCTGACCACCAGCCAGATCAAGAACGCTGCCGCCTATAACCTGGACCACCTGGGTGGCAGCTACACCTCGGGAACCGCTGCGGTCGGTGCCGACCCGCGCATCTGGGCGATAGGCGTACTGCACAATTTCTGATCCGGCCAACAAAAGCAATAACGGAAAGTCGGAAACGGGCGCCTTCGGGTGCCCGTTTTTTTATCGTGTGCTAACGCGGTTGACTTCAAGCAGGACTCTCCGATAATCGATTCTGTTGCTGAAATGCAACAAAATCGATTACAAAAGGCTGACATTGCGCGGAATGGCTTGCGCCTATGCTTGGACGTTCGGCAGAATTACAACAGAGTTGGCAATAGGTGGGCGGGGTCGGGTTCGCAGACCCTCCGCTCAAGGCAAGCAAGCACAGGAGAATCATGGATGAACAAGAAACTGATGGCAGTGGCAGTCGCCGGCGCTCTCGCCGCACCTGCGATGGCGTTCGCGCAAGCGAGCAACGTGCAGATCTACGGGCGTGTAAATACCGGCTTTGACAACTATCGTTCCACCGGCTCGGCCGCCGCGGCGACCGATCAGAAGAGCCGCTATCGGGTGTTTGATTTCGGTTCGCGTCTTGGCTTCCGCGGCACCGAATCCCTGGGCGGGGGCTTGAGCGCCGTGTTCCTGATGGAGTCCGGGGTCAACGTCGACAGCGGCAACAACTTAGGCCAGGCTGCGGCGATCAACACCAGCAGCGGCTTCCTGAGTTCGCGCATCGGCCATGTCGGCCTGCAGGGCAACTGGGGCCTGGTGACCTTCGGCCGCAGCAACGTGTGGTGGGGCAACGGCAGGAACGACCAGACGGGCGCCAACTACATCAGCGGCAATACCGCGCCGACCTTCGCCGGGACGTTCGGCCGCGGCATGAGCGTCGGCATCACGCGCGCCAGCAACCTGGTGCAGTACACCAGCCCGACCTTCAGCGGCTTCAACGCCATCCTGAGCTATTCGCCCAACAACCAGGAAGCCCAAGTCGCTGGCGCGAACGCCGACGGCAAGCTCTGGGGAGTCACGGTGCAGGGTCAATACGGCCAAGTGTTCGGCGGCTATGACTGGGTCAAGAACACGTCGAACAGCACGGCTGCGCTTCCCTCAGGTTCCAACACGGGCAACAAGTTTCGCATTGGCTGGGGGTATCAACCCGGTGCACAGGTTTCCTTCCTGCATATCACGACCAAGCTCGACAAGGGCGGGGTCCTGGGTGCTGGCGCGGCGAGCCCCGCCGGAATCGGCGCGGGCGGTGTTGACCCGACGTCAGCCACCGTGAAACAGCGGGCTTGGGGACTGAACTGGGAACACGTGTTCGGCAACATCCAGGCGTTGGCGCAGTGGCTGAACGTGCGTGACGCGACCGGCTGCACTCTGGCCGCGACCTGCGCGAACACCAATGCACGCCACTACATGATCGGCGGCCGCTACCTGTTCTCCAAGCGCACGGCAGCTTATCTGACCACCAGCCAGATCAAGAACGCTGCCGCCTATAACCTGGACCACCTGGGGGGCAGCTACACCTCGGGAACCGCTGCGGTCGGTGCCGACCCGCGCGTCTGGGCGCTGGGCGTGATGCACAATTTCTAAGCGGGCCGATCTCGGGCAGCAAGGAAAACGGGCACCTCCGAGTGCCCGTTTTCTTTTGACCGGGGGACGCGCCGGCGAGCTGCGTTGACCAAGGGGAAACACGAAGGGAGGATCAACGAATGAACAGGAAAGTGATGGTGTTTGCCGTCGCCGCTGCGCTGGGCGCGCCTGCGGCGGGCTGGGCTCAGTCAAGCAACGTGCAAATCTACGGCCGAGTCCACCTCGGCTTCGACAACTACTCGGCGACGGGCGCCACCGCTGGCTCTGCGGCCGACTTCAAATCCCGCTATCGCGTCTACGACGCCGCTTCGCGAGTCGGTTTCACCGGCAGCGAAGATCTTGGCGGCGGACTGAAGGCTGTGTTCCTCATGGAGTCCGGCGCCAATGTCGATAGCGGTGGCATCGCAGGTCAGTCAGGTGTGGCCAATCCCTTCACTGGGTTCTTGAGTTCGCGCATCGGCCATCTCGGACTGCAGGGCAAGTGGGGTCTTCTCACCTTCGGCAAGAGCAATGTCTGGTGGGCCAATTACGCCCAGGAGCAGGTGAGCGCCAATTTCATCGCCGCCGGCATGCCGAGCTTCAACGGCTTGTTTGGCCGCGGCATGGGCGTCGGCGTGACCCGCGTCAGCAACACCGTTCAATACACGAGCCCGACGATGGGCGGCGTCTCAGCGATCCTCAGCTACTCTCCGAATGGGGAAGCATCGGCGGTGAACGTCAACACCGATGGCCGGCTCTGGGGCCTCACGGTGCATGGGCAATGGGGTGGTATCGGTGCGGGCTACGACTGGGTCAGGAACCGGGGCAATTTGCCCGCTGTGGGCAGCGCAGCCGTTTCGACCGGGCACAAGCTGCGCGCCGGCATGTATTACGCGCCGGGCTCGCAAGTCTCACTCATCTGGTCGAAGTCGGTCCAGGAAAACGGCGGTGCGCTGGTGATTGCCGCCGGCGCGGCCGGGTTTGCCCTGCTGCCGGATCCGACCGCGACAGCGAGCCTTTCCCAGACCGGTTGGGGTCTGAACTGGGAGCACACTTTCGGCAACGTGCAGGCGTTCGCCCAGTGGGCGAAGGTGGGCAACATCAGCGGATGCGTGGTGGCAGGCGCGTGCAGCAACACCAACGCCAAGTCTTGGCTCCTCGCGGCTCGCTACAATTTCTCCAAGCGCACCGGAGCCTACTTTCAGTACACGAGCATTGCCAACGCGGCGAACTACAACATGGATTACGTCGGCGGCTGGATGACCTCGGCCGGAACCCTTGGCCTTCTGCCGGGTCTTCCCCCGGGGAGCGTCGGAGCCGATCCACGGATGTATGGCGTCGGCGTGATGTATAACTTCTGATTGGGCATCGGGCGGCGCGATACTGTATTCTTCCCATTGGAGGTTTCGGGGCAGGTTTTTCGCCGCCGCATGAATTTCGACGCGCTCATCATCGAGATCGACAAAGGGATCCGAACCGTCTTCGGCGGCGTCGCGCACGCGGCGCGCGCCGATCCTGCAGCGAAGATCCCCGAGGGCGATCTCGGCGAAGGCGACCGCCGCCACGCCGCAGCGCTGATGCGCGTCAATCACTGCGGCGAAGTGTGTGCGCAGGCGCTCTATCAGGGCCAGGCGCTGGCGTCGAAGAACCCGAGGATCAAATCGGTGCTGTCCCAGGCAGCGCGCGAAGAGGCTGACCATCTCGCCTGGAGCGCGAAGCGCATTGCTGAACTTGGCGGGCACACGAGCGTGCTCAACCCGTTGTGGTACCTGGGTTCGCTTGCGATCGGCTATGCCGCCGGACGCATCGGGGACCGCTGGAACCTGGGGTTTCTCGCCGAAACCGAAAGGCAGGTCGGGAAACACCTCCAGGGACACTTGGCGCGGCTCAGCCCGCGCGACGCGCGAACGCGCGCGCTGATCGAAACCATGGAGCGCGAAGAACTCGGACATGCGCGCACGGCGCAGTCGCTTGGCGCCAGCGAGCTTGCCGAGCCGGTAAAGGGCGCAATGCGCTGCGCCTCGCGGGTCATGACCACGACCTCCTACTGGATCTAGCACGCGCTGGCGAAGCGGCGTGGTGGTAAGGACCTACTCTTCTGCAATTTCCCGGTCGTGGGCGATTGCCTTGCCGGGCATGATCGAATTCAACCAGCCCTAATTCCACAGCCCCACAGGACGCTGTGCTTGGCCATTCAATGGCATGGTGCAATGCACTAAAACGAACTTAATTTTGCCTCGACAAAGGTCGCATTCCGTAAGTCGATCAATATTTACTGCTGTCGCATGAGTTTCTGTGAATTCACAGTTAAACAGATACCTAATATTCTGTACCATGATTGATCAATAATATTAATTCAGCCATAAAAAACAGAATATGGCAGCGCACAAATACCACTTGCTTTCGCCCTCGCTGGAAGGCATAATGACGCCGTGTGGACGTTGGATGAAATACTCTGGCGTTCAAGCATTGTCTCCTCCACCCTCCTCCTTTGGTGGATTCAGCGCAACCCGCAAAGGTTGCGCATTTTTTTTCTGTCGGCAAACGAAGCGCGCCCGCGCAATCCGGTTTGACATGGTTCTATTTCTTCAATAAGATCACGGGCTTTCGCCACCGACCTGCGGCAGGTCTTCTCATGAAAACGTTCTCAGCCAAAGCGCAGGAAGTCAAGCGCAATTGGTATCTGGTTGACGCGACGGACCAGGTCCTAGGGCGCGTCGCGGTGGAGCTGGCGCGCCGGCTTCGCGGCAAACACAAGCCGGAATTCACGCCCCATGTCGACACCGGCGATTATATCGTCGTGGTCAATGCCGCTCGGCTGCGCGTCACCGGCAACAAGGCTCAGGACAAGAAGTACTACCGCCACAGCGGTTACCCTGGCGGCATCTACGAAATGAATTTTGCCAAGATGCAGGCGCGCTTCCCGGGACGGGCGCTGGAGAAAGCGGTCAAGGGCATGTTGCCCAAGGGACCGCTCGGCTCGGCCATGTTCCGCAAGCTCAAGGTCTACGCCGGGGGCGAACATCCGCATCTTGCGCAGCAGCCAAAAGCACTGGAGATCAATCGATGATAGGGGAATACCACTACGGCACCGGCAGGCGCAAGAGCGCGGTCGCGCGAGTGTTCATCAAGGCCGGCAAGGGCGAATTCATGGTCAACGGCCGCTCGGCAAACGTCTATTTTGCGCGCGAGACGGGGCAAATGGTGGTGCGCCAGCCGCTCGAGCTGACCAATAACATCAGCAGCCTGGACGTTAGGGTTAACGTGAGCGGCGGGGGGGAGTTCGGCCAGGCGGGTGCCGTCCGTCACGGCCTGACGCGGGCGCTCATCGAGTATGATCCGGCGCTGAAGCAGGTTCTCAAGAAGGCTGGGCTGGTTACGCGCGACGCGCGCGAGGTCGAACGCAAGAAGGTCGGCCTGCACAAGGCGCGCCGGCGCAAGCAATTCTCCAAGCGTTGATTTGGCTCGAACGCCGGAGGAAACGAGCCGCCTGCACGGGCGGCTTTTTTTGTGCGCGTCGACGCGGGGAGTGGGACGCGTGGCGGGTCGATTGCCTTAAGATAGGCAAATGATCAAGATCGGAATCGTCGGCGGCACCGGGTACACCGGCATCGAACTGCTGCGCATCCTCGCCACTCATCCGGCTGCTCGGCTCACTGCCATCACCTCGCGCAAGGAAGCTGGAATCGCGGTGGCGGACATATTCCCCAGCCTGCGCGGGCGGGTCGACCTCGCCTACGCGGATCCGTCGGCGGAGGACCTGTCGCGCTGCGACCTGGTCTTCTTTGCCACGCCCAACGCGGTGGCGATGAGCCAGGCCGCGGCGCTGCTGCGCGCGGGCACGCGACTGATCGACCTGTCTGCGGATTTCCGCCTGCGCGACGTCGCCGAATGGGAAAAGTGGTACGGAACGACGCACGCCGCGCCGGAATTCGTTGCACAAGCCGTCTACGGTCTACCCGAAGTGAACCGCGAGAGAATCCGCGGCGCGCGCCTGGTGGCCAACCCGGGGTGCTACCCGACCGCGGTGCAGCTTGGGCTGCTGCCGCTGGTGGAAAAGGGGATCGTCGATCTGGGCCATTTGATAGCAGATGCCAAGTCCGGTGTCTCGGGAGCGGGGCGCAAGGCCGAGTTGCAGATCCTGCACGCCGAAGCAGCGGAGAACTTCAAGGCATACGGGGTGAGTGGACACAGGCATTGGCCAGAAATACGCCAAGGGCTGGAGCAGGCGGCCGGAGGGCCGGTAGGCCTGACCTTCGTTCCCCATCTGACGCCGATGATCCGCGGCATCCATGCCACGCTCTATGCCCGCATTTCGGCGCAGGCCCTGAAGTCGGCGCAGTCCGAACCCGACATGTTTCAGCGGCTCTACGAGCAGCGCTACCGCAATGAGCCGTTTGTCGATGTCATGCCCGCAGGAAGCCTCCCGGAGACGCGTTCGGTGCGCGCGGCCAACCTATGCCGCATAGCGGTGCACAGGCCCCAAGGCGGCGACACGCTGGTGGTCCTCGCGGTGATTGACAATCTGGTCAAGGGGGCGGCGGGGCAGGCGGTGCAAAACATGAATATCATGTTCGGGCTTCCCGAGGCGCAAGGGCTGGAGTATGTCCCGGTCGTACCTTAACTATCAAAGGGGGTGAATCGCCGATGCCGTTTTTGCCTTTTTTCAATCTCACCATGTCACAGTGCAATCGCTTGCGATTGCACTGTGACATGGTGAGACGAATCAAAAACGAATTCTCGCCGACTACGTCAACATTCGCCTGATCAGCGACCGAGGGCAAATGCCGCGCTTATTCAAACGCCTGCGCGCCCGCTTCGGCATTTCGGCGCCGAGGATGGCGGTCAGAACCCACATCGCATGGTATTGGCGCTGGATCGGCATGATCCTGGTCGCCTCAGCGTGCCTTGCCATCGCAGCCTCGATATACGACGCGGGCCGCCGCTACGCCGGGTTCGACCGCGGGGAGTTCGCGCAGGAGGTCGAAAAGCTGAAGCAGACGATGCGGGCGCTGGAGGAGGAACTCGCCCGCCTGCGCTCAATCGCCAACGCGGGCGAATCGCGGCTCAAGATCGAGCAAGCCGCGCAGTCACAACTCGCCCAGCAGGTGAAGACGGTCGAGGCGGAGAACGCGCGGCTCAGGGAGGATCTGGCGTTCTTTGAAAACCTGCTGCCCGCCGGCGACAGGCTGTCCATTCACCGGCTGAAAGTCGAACGCGACATTCTTCCCGGCGAGTACCGTTACCGCCTGCTGATTCTGCAGGGAGGAAAACGGGACCGCCCGTTCCAGGGTTCGCTGCAATTCCTCGTGAGCGTACGGCAAGGCGATCGCGATGATATGATTGTCTTTCCCGGAGAGCATGACCCGGTCGCGCCGCGGTTTGCGCTGAGTTTCAAACATTTTTACCGGGGCGAAGGCGTGTTGCGCATCCCGCCGACGGCCAGGGTGAAGACGGTGCAGGTTCGCGTGCTGGAGAGCGGATCGAACCAGGCGCGCGCGACCCAGAGCGTGAATCTTTCCTAGGAGGGAGACCATGTTCGGAAAGAAGGCGAGCAAACCGCAGAACCGGATCGACAGCCTGATCGGGGCCGGCACCAGAATCGAAGGCAGCGTCAGTTTCTCCGGCGGCCTGCGCGTTGACGGCGAAATCCAGGGCAACGTTACCGCGCTCCCGGACCAGCCCTCGACGCTGGTCCTGAGCGAGCAGGCGCGCATCGACGGGGAGATTCGCGTTTCTCATCTGGTCGTCAACGGCACCATCAACGGGCCGGTCCACGCGATCGAATTTCTGGAACTGCAGCCGCGTTCGCGGGTGAACGGCGACGTGCACTACAACACTATCGAGATGCACCTCGGGGCGGTCGTCGACGGCCGCCTGGTCCACGCGACGAGCGAGGCCAAGACGGTCGAGCTCAAGCTCGCCTCCGGCGGCGGCTGAATCGAAGCCGGGAGCAGGGGTTGATTTGAGTCGAGTTCGACCCCATAACCCTATACCGGACCGGGTTGACTAGCCGGAGGGCGGCGCCCGATAATGATCCGCTTTTATTTCAGGAGACGCACATGAACGCGGTAACCGAGATGCCCGCACCGTTTGTATTTTCCGACAGCGCCGCGAACAAGGTGAAGGAGCTGATCGAGGAGGAAGGAAACCCGGAGCTGAAACTGCGGGTGTTCGTGAGCGGCGGGGGTTGCTCGGGTTTCCAGTACGGTTTCACGTTCGACGAAGTGAAAAACGATGACGATACCGTGATGGAGAAGAACGGCGTCCAGCTCCTGATCGACCCGATGAGCTATCAGTACCTCGTCGGCGCCGAGATCGATTACACCGAGGGCATCGAGGGGGCCCAATTCGTGATCAAGAATCCCAACGCCACCAGCACCTGCGGCTGCGGGTCCTCGTTCAGCGCCTGAGGCGTCGTTGACCGAAAGCGAGGGGGCCGCCGGCCCCCTCGCTTTTTATCCGGGGCGCGGAGCGCTCACTCCAGCAGCGCGAGGTGGGTGGTCTTGAGCAGGTCGAGGCGCGCGGCCAGGTCTGTCGCCTCGGCCCTGAACGCGGCGAGCTTCTCCTGCGCGATGGGCTGCGCGGCCGGAAAAGCGATCGCAAGCGGATTGCGTTGCTGGTTGTTGATGCGGAACTCGTAGTGCAGGTGGGGCCCGGTGGCGAGTCCCGTCTGGCCCACATAGCCGATGACCTCGCCTTGCGAGACGCGCATGCCGCGGCGCAATCCGCGCGCGAAGCTGTTGAGGTGCCCATAGGCGGTCATGGTGGTGCCGGCGTGGCGAACGAGGAGCAGGTTGCCGTAGCCGCCCTGGCGGCCGATGAAATCGACCACGCCGTCGCCGGTGGCCCTGACCCGCGTACCCGCGGGAGCGCCGTAGTCGACGCCCTTATGGTTGCGCCATTCACGCCGGATGGGGTGATGGCGCATCCCGAATCCCGAGGTGATGCGCGAGAACTCCAGCGGCGAGCGCAGAAACGCCTTGCGCAGATTTCGACCCTCCGGGGTGTAGTAGCCGCCCCTGCCGCTCGCATCCTGGAACCAGACGGCGCGATAGGTCTTGCTCTGGTTGACGAATTCGGCGGCCAGAACGCGCCCGAGCTTCAGCGCGCGCCCCTGGTGATGAAACAGTTCGTAGACCACGGCGAATCTGTCGCCGCGGCGCAGATCGCGGTGGAAGTCGACGTCGCCGGCGAAAATATCGGCGATCTGAACGGCGACCCCGTCAGGCACCCCGGCCTCGTCGGTGGCGGCGAAAAGCGAGCTGCGGATGGTGCCGGATTTCATCGTCAACCGGCGCGAGAGCAACGCCTGCTGCTCGGTGGCGTCGAATGATTTGCCCGAGCGCTCGATCGACAGCAGCGTGTCGCGCCCGGTCACGAACCACAGCGAATGCAGCTCGCCCTCCGCGCCGGTCTTGGCCTGCACCGTGGTTCCGGGCCTGAGCGCCCTGAGCGCGCGCGAGCCCTGCGCGGAGCGCAGGAGCCGCTCCGCGTCGCCATCCTCGATCCCGATTCGGTCGAGCAGCACCGCGAAGGTGTCGCCGCGCTGGAAGCGCTCCTCGTTGAAGAAAATCTCGCCCGCGGCGCCGGTAACCTGCGCGAGCGGCGCAAGCGGCTCCACGATCGGCTGGGTCAATACGGGTTCGACGGCGGTCTGCACGGTGCCGAAGGCAGCAACCACGCCAAATAGCAGAACCGCCGCACCGGCTGCGAGCCAGGACAGGCGTCTTCGGACCCCCTCCCCGAGGGATTGCGCTAGAATCTTCATCTTTTTTTCGCCCCGCGCGCAGCGGGAGGCCGCAGTCTAGCAAAAAATCGGGAAATCGGCCAAGGGCATTTTATGGCATCAGTCGAGGAACAACTGCGGGTCATCAGGCGGGGCTGTGACGAATTGCTCGTCGAGGCGGAACTGGCCGAGCGCATCGCCGGCGGCCGCACGCTCAAGGTGAAGCTCGGCATGGATCCCACCGCACCGGACCTGCACCTCGGCCACACCGTGGTGATCAACAAGCTGCGCCAGTTCCAGGATCTGGGCCATCACATACAGTTCCTGATCGGGGACTTCACCGCGATGATCGGCGATCCGACCGGCAAGAACACGACCCGCCCGCCGCTCTCGCGCGAGAAGATCCTCGAGAACGCCCAGACTTACCGCGTGCAGGTGTTCAAGATCCTGGACGCGGAGCGCACCGAGATCCTGTTCAATTCCACTTGGTCCGATGCGCTCGGCGCGGCCGGCATGATCCGCATTGCCTCGGTCTATACCGTGGCGCGCATGCTCGAGCGCGACGATTTCGGCAAGCGCTACCGCTCGGGGCAGCCGATTGCGATCCACGAGTTCCTCTATCCCCTCATGCAGGGGTACGACTCGGTGGCGATGAAGTGCGATGTCGAGCTTGGCGGCACCGACCAGAAGTTCAATTTGTTGGTCGGACGCGAGATGCAGAAGCACTACGGACAGCCACCGCAGATCATTCTCACCATGCCGCTGCTCGAGGGCCTGGACGGGGTCAACAAGATGTCGAAGTCGCTCGGGAATTACGTCGGCATCGACGAGCCGCCGGCGGAGATGTTCGGCAAGCTGATGTCGGTTTCCGACGAGCTGATGTGGCGCTACATCGAGCTGCTCTCGTTCGAGTCGCTCGAGACCTTAGGGCGCTGGAAGCGCGAAGTGGCCGAGGGGCGCAATCCGCGCGACATCAAGGCCGGGTTCGCAAGGGAGATCGTGGCGCGATTTCACAGCGCGGCCGCGGCACGGCGGGCCGAAGAGGATTTCACGGCGCGCTTTCGCGGGGGGGCCATGCCCGAGGACATGCCCGAAGTGAGTTTGCCGGGAGGCGGCGAACCGATGGCGATCGCCCAGATACTCAAAGCCGCGAGGCTCACCGCCAGCACTTCCGAGGCGCTGCGCATGATCGAGCAGGGCGGGGTGCGTTTGAACGGCGAGCGCGTCAGCGACCGTTCGCTCAGGCTCGGGCCCGGGGCGACCGTGGTGCTGCAGGTCGGCAAGCGCAAGTTTGCCCGCGTGACGCTAGGCTGAAACCAAAGCCGGCTCCAGAGCGACGCGGTGCAATATGCCGCGCACCATGTCGATGTGCTGGCGCAGGGTGTAGACCTGATCGGTGAAGGCCAGGGGAATCGGCCGCGTGTTCGCGTTGTCCTCGAGCGCGTCGAGCCGGGTGCGGTATTCGGGGAGGCGCGCCGGGTCGTATTTCTCCCTGATTTCAAGTTCCAGGAATTTCAACTCGCCGTACCAGCGGTAGATGCGCGAGCGGATGCGCCAGGTATAGAGTGAAGGCGCGATCCGCAGCAGAGGAAGCAGCACCGCGACCAGCGGCAGCAGCATGATGAAAGCGCGATCAAGCAGCGTTGCTGCCCAGAACGGAAGATAGCGCTGCAGGAACGGCGGGCCGGACTTGTAGTAGCGTTCGGCCTCGGGGTTCAAGGGAAACTCCCGATCGCGGAACTTGGGAAAATCTCCCGCTTTGTGGAACAGCCCGGGGCCGCTATGCGCCTCGGTAAGCGCCTGCATGAGCACACTGACGAGCGCCGGATGCAGGTCGTCGCGCGCCACCAGGTTGGCCGTCGGGGCGAGCAGTACCGTGTCGCGTCCGGGAATGTTTCGCGCCAGGTCGATGCCGCCTTCAGGAAGGGTGACCGCGCTCAGGAAAGCGAATAGATTCGTGTATGCCGGCGCGCGGGGGAAACTCATCAGCTTTACGCCGCGCGCGGCCATCAGTTCGCGCACCACGGGCATTTCTGCCGGCCCGACGATGAATGCCGCATCAACTCTTCCTTGCTTCAGCGCCCTGGCGGCCGCCTCCCCGCCCAGATCGACCGTCCTGGTCGGCGCGGCCAGGGCGTGATTGGCATTCAGAAGCTGGATCGCGATCCGGCGCGTCCCGCTGCCCTGGGCGCCGATTGCCACGCGCTTGCCGCGAAGCCGGGTGAGACGCTCGAGCGCGTGGCGGCCGCGGTAAAACACCCACACCGGCTCGTAATACACGCTCCCCAGGGTCGCGAGATCGTCGTACTGTTCGACGTCTCCCGTTCCCGACTGCACCAGACCAATGTCGACGCCGGATTCGTCGTCGGTCAGACGGCGCAGGTTCTCGACCGAACCCGAGGACGGGCGAAGCTCAAGCGTGATGCCGTGGCGCGCAAGGATCTCCTGGTACTGAAGCGCGAACGCGTGGTAGGCGCCTTCCTCGCTTCCTGTGGTCATCACCATTCGGTCGGGCGGCGCAGGCTCGACAAAAAGATATGCGACCCAGAACGCGGCCACGATAAGCGCGATGGCCGGGAGCCCGATTGCGGCGAGATCGCGTTTGGAAAGCCTGGACGGTTTGAGGCGGCGCAGGTTCATTTGGCGATGTCGGTCAAAAGCGCCAACATAACCCAAAATCGCCGTTTGGGAAAAACGAGGAAAGATGGTTCGGAGTAACGCTGGGTCGGTCGGAACGACTACACCGCGCTATCGTCGACCGGCTTCTCAGCCCGCACCCAGGTGCGCCTCCAGCCATCGTGGAAATGCGCTCCAGGGCAACGCGATATGACCGCCGGGGAGCGTGCGCGCCTGTCTGGCGCGGCACACGATCAGCACCGTTTCCGCTGATTCGCCCCCGGCAGCCCGGATAAAGCGCACGAGCGCTTCGGCATGCCCGGCGCCCGGCGTGGCGGTGAGTTTTGCTTCGACCGGATAGAGCCGACCGTGGAGCACGAGCAGCAGATCTACCTCAAGCCCATCATGGGACCGCCAGAAGTAAATCTCCGGCTTGCGGCCATGCGCCATGAACGCCTTGGCGGCCTCGGACACAATCCAGCCTTCGAGCATCGCGCCCGCCAGCGGGCCGGCCAGCGCCGCCGCCGCACTTGGCTGGCGAGTGAGCAGGTGAAGAGCGGGAGTCGGGTAGCCGCCGTTCCAGAGCACGGCTTTCAGATCGGTTCGAGGAAGCTCCAGATGCGAGAACGGCGGCAGTTCGAGCAGCCGCTTCTTGTACATTATTCCAATTCTAAAAGCAGAATTTATTTGTGTCAAACAAAGCGGCGAGAACAGTGAC
>JACPRN010000317.1 GCA_016189945.1 Betaproteobacteria bacterium | reverse complement strand
GCGATAAGAGGTCGGAATATGCAGGCTTTCCTACTCTTGACTGGCCGCCCAAGCAGTGACCGCCTGGCACTAATTATTGAGTCGAGGACACAGGTTTCTCTCACGTAGCCCTACCCGGCTAGTACCGCCATCGTTTCCCGTCGGAGTTATCAGCCGTGCGGCTGTACCTGCGCTTCTCCCTTGCGTGACACGGGGGAAACGATGAGTGAGCGCGAAACCGCTTCATGCGCAGGCGTTGCGACGGAAGCGTATTGATTAGGAGGTTACAGTGGGGAAGGACTTAAGAGATTTCTTGCAACAGGTGAAAGCCGCCGGACCGAATTTCTATGCGGAAGTGAGAAAACCGCTGAAACCGAAGCTGGATCCTTTCATCCTGCAACAGAAATTGAGCAAAGAGGGACGCAATCCCGTGATCTATTGCCCCGAAATCGAGGGCAGCAAACTACCGCTGGTGACTGGCCTGCTGGGCAGTTACGAACTGTTGGGCCTGGCGATGGACATGGACCCGAAGAAGGTGGACAAATCCGAGATAAGTAAGGAATTCAGAAGAAGGGCTGCCGGTGCTCAGCCGGTGAAGGTGATTCCAACTTCACACGCTCCGGTGAGAGAGGTGATCTTGAAGGGTAAGGATGTCGATTTGGGTCTGCTGCCTATTACGCAGCATCATGAGCTTGACTCCGGAAAGTACGTTGCCGGTGGCTTCCTTATCTGCAAGAACCCTGACACCGGCATACCCAACGCCGGAGTCTATCGCCACGAGTTGAAGGGCAAAGACCAGCTTGGCTGTGGTTTCGCCCCGGCCCACAATGCCGGCTACATCGCCGGGCGCTATGGCGCACTGGGTAAGTCAATGGAGGTCGCCATTGTTATTGGGCATCACCCGGCGGTAGTCCTTGGATGCTGCGTCGAAGGACCTGTGGGCATGAATGAGCTTGAGGTCGCCGGGGGTCTCCTGGGAGAGCCGCTGGAGGTGGTCCAAGCGGAGACGGTCGACCTGCAGGTACCGGCAGGGGCGGAAATAATCATTGAAGGGGTAATCGAGCGACCCATGGATGGCCCCAGCACTACCGACGGCCCTTTTGGTGAGTGCACTCGGTACTACGGAGGCGTTCAGCGCTGTTATCAAATGCGGGTGACGGCGCTTACCATGCGCCGGGATGCCATTTATCATGATCTTGTCCCGGCACATGCCGAGCACAACCTGGCGGGAATTCTTGCCGCCGAAACCAGTATCCATGACGCGGTCAAGAAACTGGTGCCCAGTGTCAAGGCGGTACATGTGCCCATGTCCGGCGTGACCTATCATATCTATGTCTCGATCAAGAAGAGGGTGCAGGGCGAAGGCAAGCTCGCCGGCATAGCCGCTCTCGCCGGTCAATCCCGGACGACGATGGTGGTGGTGGTCGATGAGGATGTCGATGTTTTCGACGAAGCCGATGTCATGTGGGCGATCGCCACCAGAGTCATTGCGGACCGGGACGTTTCCATTATTTCCAACGTGACCGGGCAGCGATTGAACCCATCAGCGCATGACGAAACGGGCCTCGGCGAGGGGGGAATGGTGTCGAAGATGATTATTGATGCCACCAAGCCGGTCGACCTGCCCTTTGCTACCCGCGTTACGCCCAACAAGGAACTCTGGCAATCGATGCGGCTCGAGGACTACCTTAAGTAGGCATGCCTCGCCCGTATAACTCGGAAATAGGAGAACACTTATGAAACGGCTATGGCGCCTTTCTCCTGTCGTGCTGCTTGCCGCACTCGGCGCGGGCAATATCCTCGCCCAAGACTATCCGAGCAAACCGGTCCGACTCGTGCTTGCTATGACTCCCGGCGGTCAGATGGACATCATTTCCCGGATGATTGCCCAGAAACTCACCGAGACCTGGAAACAGCCCGTGCTGATAGAGCATCGAGGCGGATCGGGCGGGAACATTGGCTCGAACGCGGTCGCCAAAGCCGAGCCCAATGGATATACCTTACTGGTAAACAGCTCGGGACTTGCGATCAGTCCCAGCATTTACCGAAAACTGTCTTTCGACGCGTTGAAAGATTTGGTGCCAGTAAGCCAGATCTATTCCACGTTTCTGGTCCTGGCAGTGAATGCCAGCGTACCGGTGAAATCGGTGAGCGAGTTGATCGCGCTCGCCAAGTCCCAGCCAGGTCGCCTGAACTACGGCTCCTCGGGATCGGGCGGCACCCCGCACCTCGCGGCGGAATTGTTCAAGTCCATGACCGGGACCGACATCGTGCATGTTCCCTACAAGGGTACCGCGCCGACACAGACTGCCCTGGCTACCAACGAGGTGCAGGTGGTGTTCACCCTTCAAGAGGGGGTTCTGTCGAACGTCAGATCCGGCAAGTTGCGCGCCTTGGCCGTTACCGGCAAAGCGCGCTCGCGGGAGGCACCGGAGGTGCCCACCATGGTGGAGGCGGGCGTACCGGATTATGAATTTTCCACCTGGGTCGGTTTGTTCGCTCCGGCGGGGACTCCCCGCGAAATCATCAGCAGGGTCCATGCGGAAGTCGTCAGAATTCTTGCCATGCCGGAGGTCAGGGAGCGCATTCTCAGTATGGGAAATGAGCCTGTCGGCAGCACGCCGGAGGAATTCGACGCGAGATTCAAGGCGGACCTCGCGAGATATGCCCGGCTCATCAAAGAAGCGCGCATTGCGCTGCAGGATTGACCTCACCGCTGGCGGCGCGCAGCATGGCGGTAATCTCGGAGGAGAAATCATCATGAAGCGTTTCGCCATGGCTGCGGCATTGCTCGCCGGCATTGCAGCGGTTGCGCCCGCGCTTGGGCAGTCCTACCCGGTCAAGGCCGCCAGGCTGGTGGTTCCGTTTGCGCCTGGGAACTCGTCCGACATCCTGGCCCGGGCGCTTGCCCAGAAGCTCTCCGAACTGTGGCTACAGCCCGTTGTGGTCGAGAACAAACCCGGCGCGACGACCACGATCGGCACCGACTTCGTCGCTAAATCGGCCCCCGACGGATACACGCTGTTACTGGCGCCGCCGTCGTTCATCGTCTCTCCTTACGTGTATTCGAAGCTCAACTACAACCGGGCTCGCGACTTCACTCCCGTTTCGCTGGTCGCGTTCTATCCCCTGCTGCTGGTGGTCAATGCCGCGAATCCGGCGAAAAGCATCGCCGATCTGATGGCGCAGGCCAAGGCCAAGCCGGGAATGACGTTCGGCTCTGTGGGCAACGGTTCGATGGGACACTTGGCCGGGGAACTGGTGCACCTCAGAGCGGGCGTGGAAATGGTTCATGTCCCGTACAAAAGCAGCGGACAGGCTGCAATCGATCTGATCGGCGGCCTGATCTCCTTCTACTTCTCAGGCGCTCCCGAGGTCCTCTCGAATATTCGCGCTGGCAGGATCAATGCGCTTGCGGTACTGACACCATCGGGGAAGCGCTTGACCTTGCTGCCGGCAGTTCCGACCGCACGGGAGAGCGGATTTCCCGAGATCGAGGCTGTGTTGTGGGCTGTTGTCGCAGCCCCGGCAGGCACGCCGCGGAAAATCGTCGATCGAATCAGTGCGGACATTGCCAAGGTCATCGCCGTGCCTGACTTCCGAGAGAGGTTCATCGCTCAGGGTGCGGAGCTGGTTGGCTCGACCGCGGAGGAGGCGGCTCAGTTCATCCGCGCCGAAGACGCGAAGTGGGGGCCGTTGATCAAGAGCCTGGGAATACGTGCCGAGTGAACGTGCCCGGACCGGGCTAATTACGGCACGATGACCCGGATGGGCTTGCTCGGATAGTCCTCCTGCGCCGGCGCCGGCGAGGCGATCAGGCCGCTGGCAAGGGCAAGGCCGAGCATCAGCGCCTGTTTTCGTATTTTCACGCCAACCTCCGTTCGCGCTCAGCGCGGCACGATCCCGGCGTCGCGCGCCGTGTTGCGCCACACCTCGATCTGCTCCCTCAGGTAGGCGGCCAGCTCTTCGGGCGTCGAGCCGCTTGTCTGGAACGCGAGCTTGTCGAGCTGCTCGCGCACCTCCTGGCGCTGCAGGACCGCGCGCACGTCGCGATTGAGCCGCTCGACGATTTCCTTCGGCATTCCGGCCGGTCCCAGGAGCGCCGCCCACGGCACGAAGGATATGCCCGGGAACCCCGCTTCGGCCATGGTCGGAACTTCAGGCAGCAAGGAGCTCCTGCGGGTGAGCAGCGTCCCGAGAGCGCGCAGTTTGCCGGCCTTGACCTGCGGGAGCCAGAAGAGCGGCGCTCCTATCATCATCTGCACGCGCCCGTTGGTGAAATCGGAAAACGCCGGCGGGTCGCCTTTGTAGGGCACGTGCACCATGGCGACCTTGGCCATCGAGAGCAACTGCGCCGAGGCGAGCATCGCTGTGGTGCTGGCGGTGCCGTAGGTCATCTTGCCGGGGTGGGCGCGCGCGTAATCGACCAGTTCGGCCAGCGAATTCGCCGGAACGCTCGCGTGCACGAAAACGAAAAACGAGAAACTGCCAACCGACGTGACCGGGGTGAAGTCGGCGAGCGGGTCGAACGGCGGGCTCTTGTGCAGCGCCGGAACCGACGCCAGCGCGCTGCTTGCCAGGAACAGCGTATAACCGTTCGGCGCCGATTTGGCCACCGCATCGGCTGCGATGAGGCCGTCGCCGCCCGGCTTGTTCTCCACCACCACCGGCTGGCCGAGCGCCTGTGCGAGCGGCAGCGCGATGGCGCGAGTCACGATGTCCAGGGGACCGCCGGCGGGAAACGTCAGCACCATGCGAACCGGCCTGGCGGGATATTGCGCGGCCGCCGGATGTGCCGCCAGCACAAGCGCTCCCGCAGCCACGAGGATGCAAAAGGACTTTCGCACGGCTTTCACCTCCGTTTGAACTTGCGCGCTTACTCGGGTTCGATCCCGGCCTTGCGCGCGGTGCTGCGCCACACCTCGACCTGCTCCCTGATGTACGCGGCGAGTTCCTCGGCCGTCGAACCGCCGGCGTCGAACGCCAGCTTGTCGAGCTGCTCGCGGATGTCCTGGCGCGCCAGGATGGCGCGCACTTCGCGGTTCAGCCGATCGACGATATCCCTGGGCAGGCCCGCCGGACCGAAAAGCGACGCCCTCGGCACGAAGGAAATGCTCGGCAATCCGGATTCGGCCATGGTGGGAACATCGGGCAGCAACGGGCTCCTGCGGCCGAGCAGCGTCACCAGGGCGCGCACCTTCCCCGCCTTGACTTGCGGCAGCCAGATCATCGGCGGGCCGATGATCATCTGCACGCGCCCGTTCATCAGGTCGCCGAACGCCAGCACGTCGCCCTTGTACGGCACGTATTCCATGACGAGGTTGGCCATCGAAGTCAACTGCACGAAGGCGAGCCTGGAAGTGGGATTGGTGGCGGCATAGTTGAGCTTGCCGGGACGCGCGCGCGCGTAATCGATCAGCTCCGAGAGCGAATTGGCCGGAACGCTGGCGTTGGTGAACAGGAAAAAGGAAAAGCTGCCGATCGCGGTAATCGGGGTGAAGTCGGCAAGCGGATCGAAGGGGGGATTCTTGCGCAGCGCCGGGGTCGCCTGCAGCGAGCTGCTCGCCAGGAAGAGCGTGTAGCCGTCCGGCGGCGATTTTGCGACCGCCGCGCCGGCGACAACCCCTTCGGCCCCGGCGCGGTTTTCGACCACCACCGACTGGCCGAGCGAGTGCGCAAGCGGCTGAGCGATGGCCCGGGTCGCGAGGTCAAACGGCGTGCCGGCCGGAAACGGCACGATGATGCGGACCGGCTTGGCGGGGTATTGCGCAAAAGCCGGAAGCGCGGCAAGAACGAGCATTTCCGTTGCCGCGAGAACACGAATGAGCATTCGCATGGCGTCCCCTCCCTGTGAATCGCCGGATGAATTCTACCCGCTAATTTCCGGCTGGACATACAATCTCGCATCGACCACCGGGAGGAGATTTGCATGGCAACGACCTACGCTGGCGCCTGCCGCATGGACATGGGCGCGATGGCTGTCGATTGGCAGGAGCGGATCGATTTCGAGCGCTTGCGCGCGGATCGGCAGCGAAAGGTTCGCGACGCCCTGGCCAAGCACAACGTCGATGTGCTGCTGTGCTGGCGCTACGAAAACTACCGGTATCTCACCAGCGCTCGAAACCACGAATGGCCGACCTTCCAGCCGACATGGGCCGCAGGCATCGCGCGCGAAGGCGATCCCTTCTTTTGGGACATGGACCGCGAAACGATCGTCGCAAACATGCCCTGGGTGAACGGCGACGACATCATCGGGGAGCTGCGCATCGCCGAAACCGACGGCGTCGCCGAGCTGTGGTGCCGGGAAGTCCGGGAGGCGTGCAACAAGCGAAAAGTGAAGCCCAAACGCATCGCGATCGATGTGCTGACCGTGCCCATGATGAAGGCGCTCGCCAAGGAATTTCCCGAGGCCGAGCTGGTCAACGGCCAGCAAGTCGTCATCGAGGCGCGCATGATCAAGACCCCGGACGAAGTCCGCTGCTTGCTGATGGCCTATCAGATCACGGCCGCAGGAATGGAGACGGCGCGGTCGCTGCTTCGGGTTCCCAACATGACCGAATCGGCCCTGCTGGGCGAGGCCTACCGGGTCATGTACGGCCATGGGAGCGAGTGGACGCAATGCACGAATATCGTCTGCTCGGGCGGATCCACCTATCCGTACCGGCGCCTGACCACCGACAAGATCATTCATCCCGGGGACGCGGTCATTGTCGACATCGGCGGGCGCTTCAACGGCTATTACGGCGATTTCACGCGCTGCTTCATCGCCGGGGAGGATGCCCGAGCGACCAGGACGCAGCAGGACCTGTATCGCAAGAACTACGACGCCCTGTGCCGCGCCCAGGAAGCGCTCAAGATCGGAAACACGACTGCCGATGTCTACAAGGCGGTGGGCGAGGACTGCGTCTGGGGCGGGGTTCTCGGCCACGGCATCGGCATCGGTCCGACCGAGCTGCCGAAAATCAACCGGCGTTCCCTGGTGGAACCGACCGCGCTTGAGCCGGGAATGGTGTTTTCCATCGAGCCCTATACGACCGACAACAGGAGCGACGGGATACGGCTGGAAAACAACTACGTCATCACCGAAACGGGCGCAACCGTGCTCGGGCCGTTTCCGCACGACCCGAAGCTTCTGGCCGCGTGTTGACGCCTGTGGTGTGAATTGGGTTTTGATACGTCTCAACGTTTTGCAGTGCAATTGCGAGCAATTGCACTGCAAAACGTTGAGATTGATAAAAAGCAAATAAATTGCACCGCTGTTTCCGATTTCCTTGCCTTATGGCAACAGTACCGTTGAACCGGTGGTGCGCCGAGCCTCCGCGTCGATGTGCGCCCGGGCGGCGTCCTTCAGCGCATAGGTCTGTCCGATCAGGACCTTGATCGGAGCGGCCCGCATCATGCGAAACAGCACCCGGGCGCTTGCTCTGCGGATCTCGCCGCTGGTCATGTAGTTGGCGGTGGTCGCGCGCGTGATGAAGGCCGATTTCTTCATCCCGTCGGTGCCGATGTCGTAGGGCGGGGGTTTCCCCGAGGTGCTGCCGCAGGAGACCATCAGGCCAAGCCTGCGCACGCATTCCATGGAAGCGTCCCAGGTGTCTTTGCCGACCGAATCGTAGACGACATCGACGCCTTTGCCCTTGGTTAGCCGCATGACCTCTGACACCAGATCCTGGCGGCTTGTCACGATGGGATGCCTGCAGCCGTATCGCTTGGCTAGCTTCGCTTTCGCATCGGTGCTCACCGTGCCGATGACGGTCGCGCCCAGCGCCCGCGCCCACTGACACGCGACCAACCCCAGACCGCCGGCTGCCGCGTGGAACAGGATGGTCTCGCCCTTTTTCAGTTTGTGGGTGCGGTTGAACAGATACTGGACGGTCATTCCTTTCACCAGGACCGCGGCCGCGGTCCTATCGTCCAGCCAGGAGGGGAGCTTGATCAAATCATCGGCGTTTGCGATGCGCGCCTCCGCATAGGCCCCCATGCGCGCGCCGCCCGCGTATCCGACCCGCTGGCCGATCTTGAAATTCTTGACTTGAGGTCCGACCGCCTCCACAACGCCTGCCGCCTCGAGCCCGAGCCCGCAGGGAAAGGTATCCGCGCGCAGCGGATACAGGCCGCTGCGAAAATAGGTGTCGATGTAGTTGAAGCCGATCGCCGTGTGCCTGATCAGGACCTCTCCGGGACCCGGATCGGGCAGGCTGACTTCTTCCCAATTCAGGACCGACGGGTCGCCGGTGGCGTGGATGCGTATGGCGTGGGTTTTCAATTCGTCTCCCTGTTGAAGCGCTGTATTTCGTCAAGGTACAGACACGGGCAGTCCCGTCTCTAGCGATTGCACCACTGCCTCCGCTACAGCGACCACGTGAACGATTTCCCCGGGGGGAACGGGGTAGGGCGTTCGGCCTTCGATGGCATCAGCGAACGCCTCGAAGTTGAGCTTCACCGAATCCAGCGGCTCGATCCTGCGCGTCTCGAAACCGCCGTCGTTTGAACGCACCGAGACGCGCCTGAAGCTCGAACGCCAATACTCCTGCATGTCGTGCGCGCCGCGGGCCTCGAGCCACGCCTTGGAGCCGAAGATTTGCATGCGCGAATTGAGCGGGGTCTTCTGCGAGCTGCCGAGATAGCCGGTCATGCCGTTGCGAAAGCGCACCATCACCGCGACCGAGCTCGGTGTGGGCGAATCTTCGCTGCTGCGCGATTCCTGGGCGAAGACCTGGTCTATCGGTCCGAAAAGCTGAACGAAGGTGTCGATGCGATGAATGCCCAGATGCGTGATGGGACCGGCCGGGCCTTCTGCTCGATTCAGGCGCCAGGCTTGCACGCCTGCGGTTCCGGGCGGCGGCGCCGAAGACCTTGCCTGCCGGCCGGCGTTGTGGCTCAAGTTCGCTTCGACATGAAAGATGTTCCCGAGCGTTCCCGCTTGCAGGAGCCGCCTGATTTCCGCGATCACGGAATAGAACCGGTTGTCGTGTCCGACGCCGACGACTACGCCCGCCTTGGTGCAGGCTCCGGTCGCGCGCTCGGCATCCGCTCTGGTGAGTGCGAACGGCTTTTCGGCGAGAACGTGCTTGCCCGCTTGAGCGGCCGCGATGATTTGATCGGCATGCTGGGTGTGCGGCGTGACGATGCTCACCGCATGAACGCCGGGGTCGGCCAGAGTCTCAGCCAGATCGGTCGAAAGCGCGATGGAGCGCTCGCGGGCGAACTCCTCGGCCGGTCCCTTGTTCCGCACCACCGCGCGCACAACGCGAAACCTTCCGCTCGCAATCGCGGAATCGGCGTGGCGCCGGCCGAACTTGCCCAGACCGACGATTGCGAGATTGATCACCGACCAGCCACGCGTCTAAAAGCCGAGGACGACGATGTCCTCAAACGGGAATTGGGTCAGAGACTCGCAACCGTTTTCGGTGATCCGGTACGTGTTTTCGATGGCGACGCCCCCGGAGCCTTCGGTGGACAGCATGGCGTGATAGGCCATGGTCATGTTGCGCTCGAGTACGAAATCGGGATCTTCGACGTTATAGAAGTAGGGCGCCGAGTCCCAGGAGATGCCCATGCCGCCGAAATGATTGGACCAGGTCGCGCGCCACTCCCGCATTTCTTTCGCCGTCTTCATGTTCAGGCCCGGCTTGGGCCGTTTCTGTGCCAGCTCGCGCGTGGTCACGCCGGGCTTGAGCAGTTGACTGAACTTCTCTTGCATCTCGACGACTGTCTGATAGATCTCGCGCTGGATTTCCGTGATTCTCCCCGCCATCTGGAAAGTGCGGTCGTAACAGACCTTGTAGCCGCAGTAGTTGACGTGGCACGCCTCGAGCGAAACGAAGTCGCGCGGACGCAGCGGCCGGTCCGACCAGTTGAAGGCGCGCGGGCTGGCGCGGTCCCCGGCGTTCGTGACCCAGCCTTCGATGTATTCTCCTCCCCGCTCGTAAATCGCCTTGGCCATGATCGCGCGCAGGTCGGCCTCGGTCATGCCGATGCGCACATCGCGGACGATGGCGCCGTAGCCCGCCTCGTTGATCGAGGCGGCGGTTTTCATGCAGATGATCTCTTCATCGAACTTCACCATGCAGCATTCATCGATCCAGCTCTTGCCATCCACTACCTTCAGGCCCGCCTTCATCAGGGCTTGGATCATTCCGGGACTGGAATAGTCAACGGAGATGGGCAGATCAGCCGCGCCGTGCTTCTTCATCAGGCCCAGCACCTGGGCAGCGTGCTTGGCATATTCCCTCTCGGCTTCCGCCGCCGGCTGGTAGCGGAGGATGTGCGGATTGACAAGTTCTTCTTCGCTGAGGAGTCTTCCTTCCATCCACGGACACTCCCTTTGCAGCCGGGCGCGATCGTTGTTCCTCGTGACCACGGAGAAATACGGGAAACCCGCGCCCCGGATCAGCAGCGCGAAATCATGCGGAACGTGTTTCCCGTAGGCATGGTTGAAAATTCCGGAAAGGTACCTCTTTCGGTCATGGTTATATACGATCGCCGCGCCGATGCCGTGCTTGGCCAGGTACTGGTGCGCGCGCGCCACGCGCTTCCTGCGCAGTTCGTCCCAGTTGATTCGCTGCTGCCAGTCGACGTTTCCGGAACCGTACAAGAGGGGGATCCTGTCTTCCGTTCCCACTTCTGATGCTGACTTGCTATCGTTCATTGCACCCATTTGGATTTCCTTTCAAGGACATTGAGCAGCAAACTGCGCTGGCGACTCCAATCGAACGGACATGCCTCGGCGTCGAGTTCGGCATTCTCCGTGATGCCTATGATCCCCGCAAGGCCCATGTTTCGGCGCTCATGGTTCCTCCTTCCCGCGACGCAATCATCGCTCCGCTCACGAGAGCTTCGCTGCGAACTTTGATCCGCGCACGCACATGCGCCCGCGCGGATCCTGCCAGAGCTTGCCCTCGGCATGCAGCCTGCCGAAAGCACGGGCCACGTTCTGGAAGTCGTAGTCGCTGAAGCGTCCGGCGATTTCCGAGTAGTACAGTGGGGTTTGCTCGATCACGGCGAAGATCATGCCTGCAAGCGCGTCAGAGGCATCAAGCGGTGCGGCGCGGCCGGAGTCTGACTTGCCCCCCAGGTAGTCCGCAATCCTCGCCCGGTCAGCGTAGGCGTAGGCGATGCGCTCGAAACGCTCCTTCGGAATATCTTCGGAGATGGTGGCGTCGATGCCGACCTTGGCGCCGGTGGGCCCGACGCCCGGCGGCCGCGGGGGAAGGCTCGGATCGAGCGGTTTGAAGCGCGCTCCCGGAACGATGACGACGTCGCGGTCGCCTTGCACGCGCGTGGCGATGGCCCATTCGACCTCCGTTGCGTCGAACACGTCGATGTCCTCGTCCACCACCACCACGTGCTTGAGGTCATTCACCGAGAGCGCCGCGAGCAGCGCGTTCTTGCCATCCCCGGCCCGCTTCTTGATGGAGATCACCGCGTGCCAGTAGGCGCGGCCGCCGACGGTGACGTTGATGTCCTTCACCTCGATTCCGGCCGTTCGCAGCGCTTGCCGGATCACCTGGTAGCGGGTCGGAGCGGAAAACCAGAAGCTCTCCCAGGGCATGTGCAGCGCGTAATACACTGCGTCCTTGCGCATGAGCACCGCGTTCACGCGCACGTTCGGGTTCCAGTGCAGGCCGCCCATCAAGCCCGTGAACTCGCCGAACCGCCCTTCGGGCTGCGTCCAGCCCGTGGGCAGGATCTCCGCCTCGAGCACGATCTCGGCATCGGCGACGTAGGGCAGGTCGATCGTCTCGCACTGCGCAAGGGCGACCGGAGCGCCGCGCATTCCGCCGGCGATCGCCAGTTCGTCCACGCCCGCGGGCGCGCGGTATCCCGCACCCATCAGCTCCATCGGATGGGTGCCGATCGAAATCGAGATCGGGCAGGACCGGCCGCTCTCGATGGCGCGCTGCAGGAAGAGATGCATGTCATTGGGCGTCGCCAGGTCGATGCCCGTGAGGTTCTTCTCCTTAACCATGAACCGGTACATGCCAGCGTTCAATCCGTACTCCGGATCGCGGGCGAGAACCACCCCGGCGGTAATCATCGGCCCGCCGTCCCGGATCGAGGACAGGGGAACAGGCAAGCTATAGAGATCGACCTCCTCCCCGCGCAGGGCGACTTCCGTGGTCGCCGAAGTCGCGACCTCGCGCGGCGCGATCGGGTGGTCGAGCGCATGCTGGAGCTTCACCTCGACATCGGCGTAGCGCGAACACCCGAGCGACATCGTGGCGCGCTCGCGCGAGCGAAGGATGCCCGAGACGAGCGGCATGCCGTAGCCGATGACATTGTGGAAGCACAGGGCCTTGTCGCACTGGTCCACCAGGGTCGCGACGTGGCGGATGTCCACGGCCTGGCGGATGTCGAGCAGCTCGCCGGCTTCGCGCAGCCGCTCGAGAAATCCGCGGAAGTCCTCGGTAAAAGGCGTTCCTTGGGCAATTTCAGAATTCATCGTTGTCCTTCACTCTGCGAGGCTGTTTTTTGCCTTTATCAATCTCGTGTTTTCGCGCAGTTGCGAATTTGCAACTGCGCGAAAACACGAGACCAAACAAGAAGCCGATTTTCGCTGGTGTCATCGACAGCAAGCTCCCAACCGCCTAAAGCTTCAGCAGCGCAATCCCGGTCGCCACCACGATCGCGCCGGTAATCCGCATCGCGCCCATGGACTCCTTCAACAGGGTGGCTCCGATTACCGCCGCGAACACCACCGAGGTCTCGCGCAGCGCCGCCACCGCAGCGACCGGCGCCTGGGTCATGGCCCACACTACGATGCCGTAGGCGCCGACGGTGAACGCGCCGCCAGCTAAACCGTGCCAGAGCCGCTTGCGGCCGTAGGCAAACACGCCGTGCTGGTGCCGCAGCAGGCTGACCGCGGCGACGCCAAAAGCGGTGAGAAAGAACAGCCACTGGCTGTAGCTCACCGCCTGTGCCGAAAGTCGCGCGCCCTGTCCGTCCACGACCGTGTAGGTGGCGATCACGATTGCGTTCAGTCCGGCGAACGCCGTTGCGGCGCCCGTTTTCGGCCGCAGAAGGGTGACGAGCGCGGGGCAGGCCACGCCGATGCTCACCAGCAGCACCCCCGCGTTGACCTGCGGGCTCACCACCTCGGAGAGCACGATCGGGGTCGCCAGCGTCACCAGGAGCGGCGCTCCGCCGCGCATGAGCGGATAGGTGTGCGAGAGATCGCCGAAGCGGTAGGCGCCTGCCACCATGAGGAAATAGACGATGTGAAGCGCAACCGAGGCCGCAAGCCACGGCCAGGCGTCGGCGGCCGGCAGGGGCAGGAACGGCAGCGTGACCCCGGCGATCGCTCCGGCGCTCACCGTGATCAGCGTGGTCTCGAGCAGTTTCGATTCGGCCGACTTGAGGATCGTGTTCCAGGTGGCGTGCATCAGCGCCGCCGCGAGCACGATCGCGGTGACAGTTGCAGAAAGCGTCAGTTGCTGCGCCACGCGGTCCCCGAAGCCGCCGAACCGTCACAGTTTATCGACCAGCGGCGCATAGAGGTCAGGGCGCCGCTCGCGAAATACCGGCGAGAACCCGCGCTCGCGCACGAGCACGCCGCGCTCGAGCGTCGCGTAGACGATCTCCTCCTCCTCGGTCTGCGATTCGGCGATGATTTCGCCGGTGGGACCAGCGGCAACGCTGTGGCCGAAGAAAACCGACTTTTCCTGCGTCCCGACCCGGTTGCATAGCAGAACGAAGTTGCGGTTCTCGATCGCGCGCATTGCCGCGGCGTACTCCAGCCGCCGCGGAACGTGCGGGGCGAATTTGGGCCCGTTGAAGACCACGCACACGATCTCCGCCCCTTTGAGGGCGAGTACGCGGGCGAGCTCCGGGAACCAGGCGTCGTAGCAGACCAGCATGCCGATGTTGCCGATCTCGGTCGCGACCACCTCGACGTTCGAGGCCGCGCAAAAGTAGTGGTTCTCCTCGGCAGGAAGGTGTGCCTTGGGCTGGATCCTCCGGATCTCGCCTGCCGCGTCGATCAGCACCGCTGAATTGTAGAGCGCCGCGGGAATGTTCGGATGCAACTGGCACAGGCCGACCACGATGTGCAATCCGTCTTGCCGCGCAGCCTGGGCAAGCGCCTCGGTGGTGGGGCCGGGAACCGGTTCGGCCGCGTCGATATAACGCGCGGCGAACTCCTTGTCGCGGGGCTTCACGTAGCCGGTGTTGGCAAGCTCGGGGAAAACGACCAGGTCGAGCTTCCTTCCCGAGGCGGCCTTGCCGATCAGCTCCAGCATGCGCCGGCGGTTGCGCTCGGGGTCGAGCCAGGCCACGTCCAACTGAATCAGCGCAGCTTCGACGCGATCTTTCAATGGAATTCTCCTTTCCGTGGTACCGCGTGTCAGCCGGCTTTTTGCCGGCCGCGGAGTTCAAGACTGACCGGATCGATCTCCACGCCGTAGTCGCGCTCGGCTTTCTCGACCGAGAGCAGCTCGTCCAGCACCTCTTCGCGCACCTTCTCCGCAGGCCGCAAGGACGGGTCGCCACAGCCGCCGCCGCCTGCTGCCCAGTGCTCGACCGTGACGCCGTCGGCTCCGAGCAGAATGTCGTGCGCCCTGGGCTCGCTCAAGCGTCCGTCGGGAAAAGTGTGGACGATCCGATTGAGCGTTCCCGGTCTTCCGCCGAAGAGCCCGAAGGGACGCTCCTCGTCGCTCACCTGGGCGCCGAAGGTGACGATGCTCGCATCGCGGCCGCCGATCCTGTAGATCGAATGAGTGCCGTAGCCGCCCCGCCACTGGCCGGCGCCAGCCGAATCCTTCCAGTACTCCTGCATCAGGATGCGGTTGGGCGTTTGGATTTCGTACATTTCCGGGTCCTGGCCGCTGATGCCTCCGGCGGTCATCGCCGATCCGAGGTGGTCGCAGCCGTCGGCGCCGCGGGTGCCGCCGCTTCCGCCCTTATTGGCGAAGAAATCGAAGTCGACGAACTTGCGGCCGGTCGCCGGATGCGTGGCGATGGTGATGTCCACGAGCGTCCAGCACCATCCCGCGGTGGCGCGCTCGGGGCAAGCCTTGGCGAGCGCCTGGAACACGGCGTGCAGAATCTGGTTGGCGAGGTGATTTCCCATCGCGGTCGCGGCCGGGAAGCGCGGATTGAGAATCGAGCCCTCGGGAAAGATCATGTGCACCGGCCGCGCCATTCCGGCGTTGCGCGGCAGATCGGCGTTCACGTGCATTAGGAGTCCGATCATGGTGGCTGCTGCCGCGGCGCTCGCGGGCGCGTTCACGTAGCCCGGGGTCTGGGCGCCTGTCCCCGTGAAATCGAACGTGATCTCCTCACCGTCGACCACCACCGCCACCTTGATCTTCGTTCTTACGCCTTCGCGCGCGCCGTCGTACATGACCCAGGATTCGGCTTCGTAGAGGCCCTCGGGAATGCGGGAGATTTCGCTGCGCATCGAGCGCTCGGTGGCATCGAGCAGCTCGCGGCTGTGCGCCTGGAACACTTCCAGCCCATAGCGCTTCGCGGTCTCGACAAAGCGCCGCTCGCCCACCGCGGCCGCGCCGATTCCGGCTTTCAAGTCCTGCATCACCATGTCGAGGCGCACGTTGGCGGCGATGAAGTTCCACAGGTCGCGGCGCAGGACGCCGCGCTCGTAGACCTTGATCGGCGTGAAGCGCAGCCCTTCGTGCCAGACTTCGCGCACCCGCGGGTCGTAGCCGCCTGAGATCGAACCGCCGATGTCGGCCTGGTGGCCCTTGCAGCCTGCCCAGCCGATCAGCCTGTCACCGAGAAACACGGGCCGGATGATGCCGATGTCGTTGAGCTGGTTGCCGCGGCCGAAGACGTCGTTGTGGAAGATGACGTCGCCCGGTGCGATGTCATCGCCGAAGTACTCGATCACGGTCGCGAGCGACGGCTGCAGCGAAAATCCCATGATGGGGTTGTAGTCCGACTGCTCGAGCGCCTCGCCCTCGGCGTCGTAGATCCCGGTGACGAAATCGCGTGCCTCGGCGAGGATCGGCGAGCGCGTGGTGCGCAGGAGCGTCAAGGCCATCTCCTCGGTGATGGACTTGAACTTGCGCTGCAGCACCGGCACCAGCAGCGGATCTATGCGCGAGTCATGGGCCATTCGCATTGCTCGACGATAGCAGGAAGTTGCCCATCGCATCGCACGCAAGGGCAAATCCCGGCGGCACGACCACGGTCATGGTCTGCGACTCGGCGAGGAGGGGGCCTGCCAGGCGGCTCCCCGGTCCCAGGCGATCGCCGTCGCAGACATCGACGGCAACGAAGCCCCCCGCGGCGTGCAGATAGATCGGCCTGGATCCTTTTCGCGCCGCCGGCTCGCCGCCCTGAGCGATCTGCCTTTGCCGCAGCTCGGGTTTTCGCGTTTCGCCGATGCAGGTCAGTCTCAAGGTGAGGACTTCCACCGGCATCTCCGCGGCCGAGTATCCGTACAACTGCTCGTGCCGGCGATGAAACCGAGCAACGATGGCCGCAGGGTCGGACACGTCATCCTCGCCGATTTCGACATTGACCTCGTGATGCTGGCCGGGATAGCGCAGGTCCATGGACCAGATGTCGGAGACGAGCGCTTCGGCTATGCCTTCTGCCGCGAGCTGCCTGCTGCCTTCCGCGCGCATCTCTTGAAACCGGGCGAGCAACGCCTCGGCCTCCGAATCGCCGAGCAGCGAGCGATGGCCGCGAACGTAATCGTGCCGGAAATCCGATAGCACCATACCGGCGGCGCAGAGCACGGACGACATCCGCGGAACGAAGATGGAAGATATCCCCAGTTCGAGGGCGATCGCGGCGCAGTGGATCGGCCCGGCGCCGCCTGCGACCACGAGCGGAAACTCGCGCGGATCGAACCCGCGCTTGACCGAAACTTCGCGGATCGCTTCGGCCATGTTCACGTTGATCACGTCGAATATCCCGAGCGCCGCCTTTTCCACGGAGATTCCCAGGGGATCTGCGATTGCGGTCTTGATCGCCTCACGCGCGCCGCGGACGTCGAGCTTCATGCGGCCGCCGAGGAAGTAGTCCGGATCGAGGTAGCCCAGGACGAGGTCGGCATCGGTGCAGGTGGGCTCTGCGCCGCCCAGCCCGTAGCAAACGGGCCCGGGCTTCGCGCCTGCGCTTTGCGGTCCCACGCGCAGCATGCCGCCCGCATCGACCCAGGCGATGCTGCCGCCGCCTGCGCCCACGGTGTGGATATCGAGCATGGAAAGCGCAACGGGCAGCCCGTCGATCTGGCCGTCGGTGGTGACAAGCGGAGTCCTGTCCCTCACGAGCGCGGTGTCGAAACTGGTGCCGCCCATGTCCATGGTCACGATGTCTTTCCAGCCGTGCTCGAGCGTGAGCGCCGACGCTGCCACCGGCGCTGCAGCCGGTCCCGAGAGCAGGGTGCTCGCGGCCGCTTCGATCGTGGCGGCCGCGCCGGCGACGCCGCCGTTCGACTGCATGACGAGCAGGTTGCCGCGAAACCCGAGCTGCTCAAGCCGCCTGGTCAAGGACCTCAGGTAGCGCGCCACCACCGGCCCGACATAGGCGTTGATGACCGTGGTGCTCACCCGATCGTAGATGCGCGGCTGCGGAAGGAGCTTGCTCGAGACGGTGAGATAAGCCTCGGGCAGGCGTTCCGTGACGAGTGCTGCGACCTCCTCCTCGTGGCCCGAACCGGCATGCGAATGCATGAAGCACACCGCGATCGACTCGACGCCCTCGGTCTTGAGAAACTCGATCGCTGCAAGAGCGTCCTGCCGGTCGACCGGCTCCAGCTCGCGCCCCGTGGGGTCGAGCCTTTCCCTGACGGTTCGCCGCAGCCTCCGGCGCACCAGCGGCGCCGGGTGCTGGTAGCGGTTGTTGTAGCGCTCGGGCCGGTAGCCGCGGCGCATCTGCAGCACGTCGCGGAATCCGTAGGTGGTGATGAGCCCGGTCCTCGCCCCTTTGCGGGTGAGAACCGCGTTGGTCGCCACCGTCATGCCGTGAACGATGGTGGCGATCGCTTGCGCGAATTCTCCGGCGCCGAGACCGAAGTCGGCGGCGAGCTCCTCGAGGCCCTTGAGCAACCCTATGGAAGGATCGTCAGGGGTGGTCGGCGTCTTGTGGAGCTTGGCCCTGCCTTCGGCGTCGACGACCAGGAAGTCGGTGAAAGTGCCGCCGACGTCGACTCCCAGCCGAAACGGCTTTTGCGGCACGGCGGCGCGTCAATTAGCCTTGAATCCGCTGTCGTTGACGAGCTTAGTCCATTTCGCGGTTTCGACCTTGAGGAAATCGCGGAACTGTTCCGGCGAGAAATCCGATCCCGGGTCCTGGCCCACCGCCGCGAGCTGCTTGATGACCTCGGGCTTTTTCAGCGCCTCGCGCACCACGCCGTTGATCTTGTTGACGATCGCAGGCGGCGTGCCGAGCGGCGCGACAAAGCCGTTCCAGCCGAGGAGGTCGTAGCCTGAGAGCCCCGACTCGGATACGGTCGGAATCTCGGGGATGGTTCGGGAGCGCTCGGCGGTGGTGACCGCCAGTGTCCGGACCTTCCCGCCCTTGGAGATGCCCGCAACGCTCACGTAGGGAGTGAAGGCCGCCTGCGTCTGGCCGGACAGTATCGCCGGCACCGCCTCGTCGGAGCGTTTGTAGGCGATATGGACGACGTCGATTTTCGCCATGCGCTTGAACAGTTCGAACGCGATGTGCGGAAAGGAGCCGTAATTCGCGCCGTAGTTGAGCTGTCCGGGCTTGGATTTGGCGAGCGCGATCAGGTCCTTAACCGAAGCGACGGCCAGGTTCGGACTGACGATCAGGACAAACGGCGTGTAGCTCATCATCGCGACCGGAACATAGTCGCGGCTCAGGTCGCCGCCGGTCTTGTGCTGTGCTTCGTAGATCATGAAGGTGGCGATGGCGTTGAAGAGCGTGTAGCCGTCGGGGCGGGCTTTTGCGGCCGTCTCGGCGGCGAGCTTGCCGCCCGCGCCCGGGATGCTCTCGACCACTACCGGCTGGTGCAGGACGTCGGTGAAGATTTTCGCGAATATCCTGGGAACGATCTCCGGACTCGCGCCGTTGATGAAGCGGATGGGCTTGGTGGGGTAGTCCTGCGCGAGGGCCACGCTTGCCGGCGCGACGAGCAACGCCGCCGAGAGAATCAGCCGAGCAAAAATCGCCATGATGGGTCTCCTCCCCAGAAGAATTTCGGAAACGCCCTCCGCTATGCCGCTTGGCCCCGGTCTGCGCCGGATGAGCGGTGCTTTGGACTTTGGCGGTGAGGGTATCGCTGTCGGGAGGGGGTGTCAACGCGCCGTTTCACTTACATTTTTGGATGAGGCAACAGGCGCGCGGGTTTTGCGAGGCTTCCTTTATAGGTTCGACGCTTCTTGCCGGCTTCTTTTTCGCGGATTCAAGGCTACCTGATGGAAGCGGAGCGCCTTGTCGCAGCTTGTTTCACCGCGCTGGCCTTTATTTCTCTCGGGTATTGCCGCGTGACCTAATTCCCCGCTATCCGTCGCGGCCGCTACGCGATTGCCGTCATCTACCTGGTCGCAGCAACAACCTGATTCGCGTTTCGGGACCCTCGCGGGCGTAACCGGCCGTCCCCCGGAAACCGTTCCTGCCGCCCGCGCCCGTATTAGAATTCCTTCGAAATACTCAACGGTAAAGGAGGAAGGCATGTCAAGACTATCCAAGTGGATTCGATTGCCGGTTGCCGCAGCCACGGCGCTGAGCGTTGCCGTGTGTTGGGCCGCGTTCCCGGAGCGCGGGGCGAGAATCGTGGTTCCGTTCAGTCCGGGCGCCTCGACCGACATCGTCGCGCGCCTTCTCGCCGAACGCTTCACCGCGCTGTGGAACCAGCCGGTCATCGTCGAGAACAGGGTCGGCGCCGGGGGCATCATCGGCGCGGACTTCGTCGCCAAGAGCGCTCCGGACGGCTACACGATGCTGATGGGCTCGGAGGCGATTTCGCTCCTGCCCAGCGTCCAGGATCTTCCCTTCGACTGGCGCACCGACCTGAAGCGCGTTTCGCTTGCGGCGACCGTGCCCATACTCCTGGTCGCCACGGCAAAGCGCAACGACATCGGATCGCTCGCCGAACTGGTTCGGGTCGCCAAAGCGAACCAGGGCAAGCTCAATTACGGCACGCCGGGCAAGGCCACGGTCCAGCACCTGGCGACCGAATTGTTCGCGCGCTCGGTAGGCATCGAGCTGACCCACGTGCCGTTCAAGGGAGCGGGCCCGGCGCTGACCGATCTCATCGCCGGCCACATCGACATCATGTTCGGCGCCGAGCCGAGCGCCAAAGGCCACGTCAACGCCGGGCGCCTGAAGGCCCTCGCCGTGCTCAGCTCGCGGCGGCTCGCCGGGATGCCCAACGTTCCCACCGCGGCCGAGGCGGGTTATCCCTTCGAGGAGTTCTTCTGGTTCGGGCTGATGGTTCCGGGCAAGACGCCGCCCGAGGTCGTGCAGCAAATCAGCTCGGCCGCGGTTCGCGTGCTCAAGGAACCCGAGCTGCGCAAGAGAATGACCGATAGCGGATTGACTGCGGTCGGCAATTCGCCCGAGGAATTCGAATCGTTCTTCCGCGGCCAATTCGAGAAATGGGCCAAGACCGTCGGGAGCATGAAGATCAAGCTCCAGTGAGGCCAGGCCGATGAACGTGCATTTTGTCGATACCACGCTGCGCGACGGGCAAATGAGCCTGTGGGCCTACGGCATGCGCACCGAGTGGATGCTCCCGGTCGCGGACCAGATCGACCAGGCGGGATTCCGCGCGATCGAAGTCATGGGCACCGCCATGCCGAAGAAGATGGTGCGCGAGCTCAAGGAGGATCCGTGGGAGCGCATACGGTTGTTCGCCGAGCGCGCTCCCCGGACTCCACTGCGGGCGATCACGGGGCGGTGCATCAGCACCTTCGAGATCACGCCGGCATCGATCGCGAATCTGTGGCTGGAAAGGCTGGTGGCGAACGGCATCGACGAAGTCCGCATATCGGACTGCTCCAACACCCCATCGGAGTGGGAGCGAACCATCCGCAGTTCCCGCCGCGTGGGACTGAAGCCGGTCCTGAACCTCACCTTTTCGGTGTCGCCGGTGCACACGGACGATTACTACGCGACGCGCGCCCGAGCTGCGGCGGCGCTCCACCCTGACGGGATCTGCCTCAAGGACCCCGGCGGCCTGCTGACGCCCGAGCGGACCCGCGCCCTGGTGCCGATCGTGCTGCGCGAGGCGAACGGAATTCCGGTGGAGATTCACACCCACTGCACCACGGGCCTCGGTCCGCTTTGCCTGCTCGAGGCGATCAAGCTCGGGATCGACATCGTCAACACGGCCACCCCGCCGCTCGCCAACGGGCCCTCGAATCCGTCGGCGTTCACGGTAGCGGAAAATGCGATCGCACTGGGCTATGCGCCGGCGATCGACCTGGAGCGGCTGCGGTCGGTCTCCGATCACTTCACGCGCATCGCGAAGCGCGAAGGGCTGCCGATCGGGGTGCCGCTGGAGTACAACGAGTTCCAGTACACGCACCAGGTGCCGGGCGGCATGATCTCCAACCTGCGCCACCAGCTCGCCCAGGTGAAGATGCAGGGGCGGCTCAAAGAAGTGCTGGAAGAAACCGGCCGGGTGCGCGAGGAATTGGGCTATCCGATCATGGTGACGCCCTATTCCCAGTTCGTAGGCGTTCAGGCGGCAATGAACATCGTCACCGGCGAGCGCTATAAGGAGATCACCGATCAGCTCATCCAGTATGCGCTTGGGTTCTGGGGGGAGGAGGAAAGCGCCGGCATCGATCCGAACATCCGCGACCGGATCCTGTCCTGTCCGCGGGCAAAGGAGCTGGCCCGATGGCAGCCGCCGGAACCTTCGATCGAGGAGCTGCGAGGGCACCTCGGCGGCCCGGGGACGAGCGACGACGAGCTGCTCCTGCGCTACTTTGCCGGAACCGAGGAAGTGGCCGCGATGCGGGCCGCGCCCCGCTCCGAGCAAAGCGTCGACGGGCGCTTGCCGCTTGTCACTCTGCTCGACGATCT
>JACPRN010000322.1 GCA_016189945.1 Betaproteobacteria bacterium | reverse complement strand
TCCTGAAGGCCCTGAACGTAACCAGCCGCACGCAGGCTGTGCTGGCAGTGGCGGAGCTCAAGCTCGCGCTTCCAGGCATGCGCGGCGACGATGCGTGAGTTCGGCGCCCGCGATGTCGATGCGCGCGCGGACAAGGCTTCTCAGACTCGGAAGCCGATCGAGTTGCCCATCGATACTCGGGGTGCACTGCCCGCGGCCGACAACAAGTGGGCTAGCAGAGCGCGCAGCTTCACCGGCGACACCGGCTTGTGCAGGAGCGGCGCGCGTGCGAGCTGCGCCGCGTTCAAGACGGCATTCGAAGTGTCGCCGGTAACAATGACTGTCGGGCAAACCTCTCCGAGCGCAGCGCGCACGCGCGCCGCCGCCTCCAGGCCATTCTCGACCGTCGTCAGCCGGTAGTCGCAGACGATCAGCTCCGGCGGCCGGTCGTGCGCGGACAGTTGCCGGATCGCATCGTCGCCATCTGCGGCCGCGAGCGTCAGGCAGCCCCAGCTTTCGAGCAAGCCGCACATGCCGGCGCGCGCTGCCTCGTCGTCGTCGATCACCAAGGCAAAGGTGCCCCGCAAACCGCCAACGTGCATCGGCACCACGGGTGGCTGCGCCCGCACTCCGCTCGCGGCGCCGAGCGGGATCTCGAACGCGAACATCGAACCGCGGCCGACGCGCGAACGCAATTCAACGCAGGTGCCGAGCAGAGGGGCCAGGCGAGCGACGATCGCCAGCCCCAAACCCAGTCCTCTTCCCAGTCCGTCGGCGCGCCGGTCCCCCGGGTCGCCGAGTTGCACGAACTCGTGGAACACATCCTTGCGCCGATTCTCCGGGATGCCGCAGCCGGTGTCCCAGACGGCGATGCGCATGCGTTCGCCGCGCTTTCGGCAGCCGATGAGCACCCCGCCGTTCTCGGTGTAGCGGATCGCATTGGAGACGAGATTCAGCAGGATACGCTGCACGAGAACCGGATCGCTGTGCAGCCATGCGGGATTGGACCGCAGGCGCAGTGCGATGCCTTTCGCATGCGCCAGCGGCGCAAATTGCTTTTCGATCGCCTCCAGCAGATCGCCGAGCGGAAAGTCTTCGTGCACCGCCTGAAGCGCGCCCGCCTCCAGCTTGGAAAGATCCAGCAACTGGTCGAGCAGTTCGGTCAGGCTCCCCACGGCCTCCTCGATCCGCTGCGTGAGCGCGGCCCGTTCGGCGCGCGTCCTGCTCGCGCTCAACTGACCCACGAACAGCGCCAACGCGTGCATCGGCTGGCGCAGGTCGTGACTGGCAGCGGCCAGGAACCGCGACTTGGCCTGGTTGGCGAGATTGAGATCGCGGGTGCGTTCAGCGACACGCCTCTCGAGGTCCGCATACGTTTGGCGCAGTTGCGCGCCCATCGCGTTGAATTGCTCGGCAAGCTCCTGCAGCTCGTCGCCGCTCGCGACCTCGATGCGATGCGAGAGATCGCCCGCGCCGAAACGCTGCGCACCGCGGCGCAGCTCGTCGATCGGCCCGACCATGCGCCGCGCTGCGACGACGCCTGCCGTCACTGCCAGCGCGAGCGCGATGATCAGGATAACGGCATTGCGTGCGATCGAATCAACGAGCGGCGCGATCGCCTCGGCACGGGGTTGTTCGACGAACACGGTCCAATTGAGCGGCGGGATCTTTGCGTGCGCGGCGAGCACGCGCACTCCGCTCGGATCGCGGCCGTCATCGGCGAATCCCCGTACGTCTGCCGATGCGTTGGCCGCTTGCACGTGCGGCAGCCCCGACAGGTCTGTCATCTGCAGGACCAGGCTCAACTCCGGGTGCGAGACCAGCCGCCCGCGCGCATCGACGACGTACGCGTACCCGGTCGCGCCCACTTTGATTTGCGAGACGACGTCGTTCACGAACTTCAGGTTCACATCGGCGATAACGACCGAGCCGTCGCGAGCGGCGCTGGGCGCCGCGATCGTCAAATAGGGTTCGGTCTGCGCAACGAAGCGCACCGCGCCGAAATCGACGCGGCCTGCCCGCGCGGCGGCGAATCCGGATTGACCGGACTGATCGATTCCGCTGGCGATGCGATCGCTCATGACGCGCGAGACGCGCAACTGTTCGCGCCCACGCGGATCGACGAGCATCGCCGTGGTGATCGCCGGCTCCAAGCGCAGCAATTTCACGAAATCCAGGCGGCGCTCCACAAGCTGGCCGGCTGCGATCGGTGGTGTAGCCAGGGTGGCCCAGTCCAGGTTCCGAAGAACATCTTCGACGAAGCGCGACACCGCGGTCGCCGCGGCCTGCGCCTTTTCCCGCTGCAGGGACTCGAGCGCCGCGCGGCCGTCGCGGTGCGAAACCCACGTTTCCAGCGCGCCGCTCGCGATCAGTGCGACGGCGAGCAGCGCAGCGACCAGCGCGGCGTAGCGGGTGGCGATGGGTCGGCGCGACATCTTGTCAATTTACGCCCCTCAGGGCGGCATTCCAACAGGACTTCTGTCTTGCGACCTAAGTCCCATGATTCCAGCGGCACCGGGACTTCGGTCGGATGGCGTTCTTGCCGCGCCGCGCGCACGCTTCGCAACATCCGTGCTTCGCCACGGGTGGTGTTTGGAGGGAGGAACATCATGCTGGCAATTGCCATACGGCAGTACCCTTTCGCGCGCTTGACGAAGGTTGCCGCGCTCACCACGTTGGCGGCTGCGCTGGCGGCCGGCAGCGCGTCGGCGGAGCAAACGATCGGTGCGCAGTCCGTGGCGGCCCGACTTGCAAGCGTTGCTCTTGGCGACCTGGAAGAGGCCTTCTGGGTCTGCGATTACACAGCAACTACGCGTGGACCCGCGGGCAATGACATCACTGTGTGCAACGCAGTCTACGATGCGATCAAAGAGCGGAAGTTCGACGGCGACTTCGACAAGCTGCTGGATTGGTGGCGGCAGAACAAGGTCACCCGGCACGATGCGCTCGCCGCAGCCGACGCCATGCGGGAACCGCGCTGAAGCTTTCGCGCACCAAGCTCAAACATGTGGTTGTGGCCGACGCGCCGCGAGCCGGCTCGGTTCAACGCCGTACGTCCCGAGTTCACGATCCAGGTTCGTGAAGACGTCCTCCGCGAAAAAGACGGGCCAACGCTCGTGCACGCGATCCAGGCCCTTCACGGATCCCGCATCGTTCTGCCCAAACGATCTGAACTTCAACCCGCCCACCATCTTCTTGAGGCCCGTGGTATGATAACTCGTCATACCACAAAGAGAGGCACTTCATGGCCAAGGCGAAAGTTGCAATCACAC
>JACPRN010000321.1 GCA_016189945.1 Betaproteobacteria bacterium | reverse complement strand
GTGCTCACCAACTACGAGCGCTACACCGAATTCATTCCACACTTGCGCGTTTCACGCGTGGTGTCGCGCGGCGATGGGAAGCTGGTGCTCGAGCAGCAGGGCGAATTTCGCTTTCTTTTTTTCAGCCGGCCCATGGATCTCCGGCTCGCGGTGTCGGAGAAGCCCCAGTTTCTGGTCGAATCCCGCGCACTCTCGGGCAGCCTCAGGGACCTGAAGAGCCGCTACGAACTGCGCGATGCGCCGGGCGGACTGCAGCTCATCTACCGGGGCCGCTTCATACCGGATGTCGGCCTGCCGCCGTTCATCGGCCTATTCGTCGTCAGAGCGGCGATAGAGAGCGAGTTTTCGGCCCTGGTGGGCGAGATCCTGCGCCGCGGTGCGCCCGCGCGGTGATGCATGGCCGCCTTACGCCCGCGCCGTTTGCAATCCGTTTCTTGCCCGTAATACGATGATCCTGCGCGTCGCCACCTACAACATCCACAAGGGGTTTTCCCATTTCAACCGCCGCATGATGGTGCACGAGCTGCGCGACAGTCTGCGCATGATCGGCGCCGACATTGTGTTCCTGCAGGAGGTGCTGGGCGAGCATGAACGCCACGCCGAGCGCTTCGACAACTGGCCGGTCGAACCGCAGTACGAGTTCCTCGCCGAATCGGTGTGGAGCGAAACCGCCTACGGGCGCAACGCCATCTACGACCGCGGGCATCATGGCAATGCCATACTCTCGCGCTTTCCGATCGTCTCGGCGGAAAACCAGGACATCTCGGCGCATCTGCTCGAGCGGCGCGGCCTGCTGCATTGCGAGCTCGGGGTGCCCGGGATCGCGGCCCCTCTGCATTGCATCTGCGTGCATCTGGCGATGAACGAGCGCGGGCGCAGGCACCAGGTGGGGGCGCTGATCGAGCGCTTGCAGCGGCTGGTTCCCGCCGATGTGCCGGTGATCGTTGCCGGCGATTTCAACGACTGGCGCAACCTCGCCGGATCGCGGCTTGCCGACGCGCTCGGACTGAAGGAGGCCTTCCGCGACCAGCGCGGACGGCCCGCGCGCAGCTTTCCGAGCGGCTTTCCCCTGTTTCGGCTGGACCGGATATACGTGCGCGGCTTTCGCGTGCGCCACACCGAGGTGCACCACGGGTTTCCGTGGTCGCGCATCTCCGATCACGCCGCGCTGTCGGCGCACCTGGAAACGGCATGACCCCGCAGTTTCTCGAGGGGAACCGGCTCACCCTGCTCAGAAGCGGGGCCGAGTACTTTCCCGCGCTCGAGGCCGCGATCCGCGCCGCCCGGCACGCGGTCCATCTCGAGACCTACATCTACATGGAGGATGAGACGGGGCTGCGCATCACCGAGGCGCTGTGCGAGGCGGCGCGCCGCGGGGTGGCGGTCCACGTCCTGGTCGACGGCTTCGGCGCCAAGGACATGCCCGAGGCGCTCAAAGCCCGGCTGCGCGAGGCCGGGGTGCAACTGCTCATCTATCGGCAGCAGATCTCGCCCTTCGCGCTGCAGCGGCAGCGCTTGAGGCGCATGCACCGCAAGGCCGCCGCGATCGACGGCCGGGTCGCCTTCATCGGCGGCATCAACATCATCGACGACATGCACACCCCCGGACACACGCCGCCGCGCTACGACTACGCGGTGCGCATCGAGGGACCGCTGCTGCTGCCCGTTCAGCGCCTGGTCGAGCACCTGTGGCGGCTGATCACCTGGGCGCGCTTCAAGCGGCGCCGCCGGCTCGAGCGGCGCCTGCCGGTCGCCGATTCGCCGATCGGCAATCAGCGCGCCGCGCTGGTGGTGCGCGACAACTTGCGCCATCGCTCAGACATCGAGAATGCCTACCTGGAGGCGATCGAGTCGGCACGCGAGGAGATCATCCTCGCCAACGCCTATTTCTTTCCCGGTAAGCGCTTCCGCCACGCGCTGATGGGCGCGGCGCGAAGGGGGGTGCGCGTGATCCTGCTGCTGCAGGGACGGGTCGAATACGTGCTGCTGCATTACGCTTCGCGTGCCCTCTACGGCACGCTGCTCGATGCCGGGGTGCAGATCCACGAGTACCACAAGAGCTTCCTGCACGCCAAGGTCGCAGTGATCGATGGCCTGTGGGCCACCGTGGGCTCCTCGAACATCGACCCCTTCAGCCTGCTGCTTGCGCGCGAGGCGAACGTCGTGGTCGAGGACCGCAGGTTTGCCGCCGAACTGCGGGCCTCGCTCCGCGAGGCGATGAAGGACGGCGCCCATGTCATCGAGCGCATGAGCTGGCGCCGCAAGCCGCTCGGCCGGCGCATGATGATCTGGATCGCCTACGCGTTCACGCGCTTCCTGATGGGCATGGCGGGCTACGGCGGGCAGCATTGATTCAGGCGCGATGCAGTTCGCAGAAATGCTTGAGCACGAGCTTCAAGGCGAGCGCGTGGTGGGGGTCCCCCGCCGCCTTGGCTTGCGCGATGTCATCGAGAATGATGCGCTTGATGCGCTTCTCGCCGCTCGCGGTCCGGACCAGGTAGTTGCCCAGTTGCAGGGCCGCCATTTCCGGAATGTGCTCGTGCTCGGCGATGGCGAGGATCTCTTCCTCGGTCAGCTCGGACAGGGCAAGGCAGTCTTCGAAGGTCAGCATGGCTGCGCTCGCAATCGTTTCGGGCGGCGATGATCACCCGGTGCGCTCTTGACGCAGCGCAGCCTTCAAGTACGCCACGCAGTCATCGAGCGTGAGCAGCCTGCGGTAGTCGGCTTCCGGGATCTCGACGCCGAATTCCCTGTGCATCGCGATCACGAAGTTGAGAAAATCCATCGAATCGACGTCGAGCTGATCGCGAAAACTGATCCCGGGCTGAATCGATGCCAGGTCGATCTCGGGAGCCACGCCGGTCAGGGCGCTCTAGACCACGTTTTTGATCTCGGCCGGCGTCATAGTTTCTCTGGCGTCTGCAACAGACGGTCGACGGCGGTCAGGAACAAGCCACCGCGATGGCCATCGCTGGCGCGGTGATCGGCCGAGAGCGTCGCCGTCAGCAGCGGCCGTACTTCGACCTTACCTGACACGACCCACGGTCGCTCCGCAATCCTGCCGAATCCGATCAGCGCGACCTGCGGCGGATAAATGATCCCGAACGCGGCGTCTACGCCTTGATCGCCGAGATTGGTCACCGTAATTGTCGAATCGCTGAGCTCCGAGCTCTTCAGCGATCCCGCGCGTACCCGCGCGATCAGATCGCGGAGCTCGCGCATCAACGTCCCCAGATCCTTCCGTTCGACGTCGTGCAGCGCCGGGGCAATCAGACCGCCGCCTCGCAGCGAGATCGCGCAGCCGACGTGAATGCCCGAGCCTGCCCGGAATGTGCCGTCAATCCAGTAGCCGTTCAGCTCCGGCACATCGTGGAGCGCCAGCGCAACGGCTTTGATGAGC
>JACPRN010000316.1 GCA_016189945.1 Betaproteobacteria bacterium | reverse complement strand
GGCCAGATTTCCTCGGCCACATAGGCGGCAAGCGAAGGCTGCGCAAGCAGCTTGCGCCCGAGCTTGTACGCCTCCATCATCAGGCCGCGGTCGCTCTCCGCGGCAAGGAAATCGGGCTGGATCTTCGGCGGCGCCAGCGGATCGCTCGATCCGATCTCGACGCTGCCCCGGCTCGAGGGCCGCAGCAGGCACACCGACATGGTGAAGCTCGAATAGGACATCGGCGGCTCGGTCACGAACCTGAACCCGATCGGAGAGAATTGCACCTGCAGATCCGGCCACCCGGGGGAGGCCGAAGAACAGGCGAAAGCCCCGACCCGAAACGGCCCGTACGCGAGTATCCCGGTGCGAAAGATCGCATAGCGCACAACCTCGGCCGCCAGCCTGAAGGGTGAGTTGAGAGCATCGTTGACGGTGATCGGCTGCGTGCTGCGGCACATCGAGCGCACCTGCAGGTGGTCCTGGAGGTTCGCCCCAACGCCGGGGAGATCGGCCACGAGCGCGACGCCGTGGCGGCGAAGAAGCTCCGCCGGACCGACTCCCGAGAGTTGCAGAAGCTGCGGCGAATGGAATGCGCCGCCTGCGAGCACCACCTCGCTGCGGGCGTTTGCGCTCAGGGTCTTGCCGTCGCGCAAAAACTCGACCCCGGTTGCGCGTCGCCCGTCGAACAGAACGCGCGTCGCCTGCGCCGAGGTCAACACCTGCAGGTTCGGCCGGCGCATCGCCGGCCGCAGGTAGGCGCCGGCGCCGCAGGCGCGCCGGCCGTTGCGGATCATCACCTGGTAGTAGGAGGCGCCCTCCTGCGTCGGGCCGTTGAAATCGGCGATCAGCGTATGGCCCGCTTCGGCCGCCGCGGCGAGCAGCGCATCGGTGAGCTTTTCGCGCGCGATGTCGGTAACCGCAAGCGGTCCGCAATCCCCGTGCAGATCGTCGGCGCCGCGCACGTTCGCCTCGGCGCGCTTGAAATACGGCAGAACGCCGCTCCATCCCCAACCGTCGTTGCCGCAATCGCGCCAGCGATCGTAGTCGCGCGCGGTGCCGCGGATGTATTGCATGCCGTTCATCGACCCCGAGCCGCCGAGCATCCTGCCGCGCGGGTAGGGCATGCGCCGGCCGTTGAACCCGGGAACCGGTTCGGTCTCCAGGCCCCAGTTCAGACGCGGATTGGCGATCGTTTTCGCGATTCCGAGCGGCACGTGGATCCAGATATTGCGATCGGCACCGCCCGCTTCCAGGAGCAGCACCCGCAGATCGGCATTTTCCGAGAGCCGCGCGGCGAGCGCGCAGCCGGCGCTGCCCGCCCCGACGATCACGACATCAGCTTCATACTGCGCCATGGAATTGCTCCTTTCTCAGCCGCGCAGGTCCGCGCGAATCATGTCGCTCGCTTTTTCGGCGATCATCACGATGGGCGCGGCGGTGTTGCCCGATACCAGATAGGGCATGATCGAGCCGTCGGCGACGCGCAGGCCGCCGATTCCGCGCACTCGCAGCCGCGCGTCGACCACGGCCTGTGCGTCGTTTCCCATCTTGCAGGTACCCACCGGGTGATGGACGGTACCGGCAATCTCGTGCACTTTTTCCAGGATCTGCGCATCGGTCCGGCACGCTGGCCCGGGGAGGACTTCCTCGGCGACGTAAGCGGCGAGCGCAGGCTGCGCAAGGAGCCTGCGCCCGAGCCTGAAGGCCTCGACGATGAGGCGCCGCTCGTCCTCGGTGGAAAGGAAATCCGGATAGATTTTCGGCGGCGCCAACGGATCGCTTGATCCGATCTCGACGCGGCCCCGGCTCGAAGGACGCAGCAGGCATGTCGTCAGGCTGAAACTCGAAAAGGGCAGGAAAGGCTCGCCCGCGCTCCTGAATCCCACCGCGCCGAAATGCACCTGCAGATCCGGCCAGCCCGGCGACGCGGAGGAACAGGTGAAAAGCCCGATGCGAAACGGTCCCCCGGCAAGCATGCCGGTGCGAAAGAGCGCATATCTCGCAACCTCCCGGGTCAGCCGCCAGCGCGAAGACAGCATGTCGTAGACGGTGATGCGCTTGGTGCACCGGCACACCGAGCGCACCTGCAGGTGGTCCTGGAGGTTCGCGCCCACTCCCGGAGAATCGGCCACTATGGAAATCCCGTGACGAGAGAGGAGCTGCGACGGGCCGACGCCCGAGAGCTGCAGGAGCTGCGGCGAGAGGAACGCGCCGCCGGCGATGACCACCTCGCGCCGCGCCTTTGCGGCGAGGGTCTCGGCGCCGCGCCGGAACTCCACGCCGGTCGCGCGGCGGCCGTCGAAGAGCACGCGCGTGGCCTGCGCCGAAGTGAGCACCCGGAGATTCGTCCGCCGCATCGCCGGCCGCAGAAAAGCGTTCGCGCCGCAGGCGCGAGCGCCGCGGCGGATCATCAACTGATGGTACCCGGCGCCTTCCTGGGACGGGCCGTTGAAATCCGAGGTCAGCCGATAGCCTGCTTGCGCCGCGGCGCGCACGAACGCGTCGCCCAATTCCTCGCGCGCGATGTCCGACACCGTGAGAGGCCCGCAATCTCCGTGCAGTTCGCCGGCGCCGCGCACATTCGCCTCGGACCGCTTGAAATACGGCAGAACATCGCTCCATCCCCAGCCCTCGTTGCCGATATCGCGCCAGCGATCGTAATCGCGCGGGTTGCCGCGGATGTAGAGCATGCCGTTGATGGCACCCGAGCCGCCGAGCGTCTTGCCGCGGGGATAGGTGATGCGCTCGCCGTTGAGCCCTGGAATCGGTTCGGTCTTCAGGCACCAGTCCCAGCGCGGATTGCCGATCGTCTTGGCCATTCCGCTCGGCACGCGGAACCAGATGCTGCGATCGGCCTCGCCCGCCTCGAGCAGGAGCACCCGCAGGCCCGGATCTTCCGAGAGCCGTGCGGCGAGCACGCAGCCCGCGGTGCCGGCGCCGACGACGACGACATCAGCTTCGTACGGCTCCATGGGAATGGCCTCTGCTGCGGGTCAATTCGACTCGGCAATCCGCCTGGCGACCGGCGCCCACTTGTTCACCTCGTTCTGCATGAACTCGGTCGCCTCCGCCGGCGTCATCGCCTTGGTCTGAACCATGTCGTTCGCCAGGTGCCTGCGTACCTCGGATGCATCGATCGCCTTGTTCACCGCCGCATTGACCCTCGTGACGATGTCGCGCGGCAGTCCCGCCGGTCCGGCGAGCGAATACCAGGTGGTGACGACCAGGTCGCGATAGCCCAGCTCGGCCAACGTCGGCAGATCAGGAAATTCGGCCAAGCGTTGCGCCGACGATACCGCGAGCGCCTTGATCTTTCCGGCGCGGATGTGCGCTCGCGTGGTCGAGAGCGTCATGCTTCCGACCTTGAGGTGGCCGGCGACCAGGTCGACGATCGCCGAGCCGCCGCCGCGGTAGGTGACGTGCACGAGCTTGACCTTTTCCTTTTCAGCCACGTATTCGGCCACCATGTTGCCGACCGAGCCGAGGCTCGGGGAACCATATTGCACCCCGCCGGCCTGTTTTTTCATGAGCGCGAGCAGTTCCCGGAAACTGTTGACGCCCAAAGAGGGATGCACGACGAATACATTCGGCGGCCCGCCGAGGTAGGCGATGTGGGTGAAATCGCGCATCGGATCGAAGGCGGCGTTCTTGTTCATGGCCGGCGCGAGCACGTGCGAGGCCATGCCCGAGATCTGCAGCGTATAGCCGTCCGGCGCCGCGCGCGCCACCGATTCGGTGCCGATCAGCCCGCCGCCGCCGGTGCGGTTCTCGACCACGAATTGCTGCCCGAAGGTCTT
>JACPRN010000325.1 GCA_016189945.1 Betaproteobacteria bacterium | reverse complement strand
GGTAGGGCATGCACTCGTCGAAAATCATGGCGATGTCCGAATTCAGGACGCGCTGGATGCGCATCGATTCCTCCGGGGTGAGCAGCATCCGGTCGCCGTTTACGGGCGAGGCGAAGCGCACCCCTTCCTCGGTGATTTTCCTCAGGGTGCCGAGGCTGAAAACCTGGAAGCCGCCCGAGTCGGTGAGTATCGGAGCGCTCCAGCCCATGAAGCGATGCAGGCCGCCGTGCGCCGCGATGGGCGCAAGTCCCGGGCGCAGCCAGAGATGGAAGGTGTTGCCGAGCACGATCCGCGTGCCGTCGGCGGCGAGCTCGGCCGGGCTCATGGCCTTGACCGCGCCGTAGGTTCCCACGGGCATGAAGACCGGGGTCTCGACCGCGCCGTGGGCAAGCTCCAGCACGCCGCGGCGGGCGGCGCCGTCGCGTTGCGCGAGGCGGAATTTCATCGCGGCATTCTATCAACCAGCATGGCGTCGCCGTAGCTGAAGAAGCGGTAGCGCTCGCGGATGGCGTGTCGGTAGGCGGCCCGAACGCGCTCCAGGCCGGCGAACGCGCTGACCAGGATCAGCAGAGTCGATTTCGGCAGATGAAAATTGGTGAGCAGCCGGTCGACCACGCGAAACGCGTATCCGGGGGTGATGAAGAGGTCGGTTTCGGCCGCACCTGCGACGACCTCGCCGTGGCGCGCGGCGGAGGCTTCAAGGGCGCGCACCGAGGTGGTGCCCACGGCGATCACGCGCTTGCCGCGCTCGCGCGCGGCGGCGACCGCCGCTGCCGTTTGCGCGGGGATCTCGTAGCGCTCCGCGTGCATGCGGTGCTGCGACAGGTCCTGGGAGCGCACGGGCTGAAATGTTCCGGCCCCGACGTGCAGGGTGAGAAACGCCGATTCCACGCCGGCAGCGCTCAGTGCGGCGAGCAGCGGTTCATCGAAGTGCAGGCCGGCCGTCGGCGCGGCGGCCGCCCCTGGCGAGCGGGCGTAGACGGTCTGGTAGCGGCGCTCGTCTTCGGCGGCGGGCGGCCTCGCGATATACGGGGGCAGCGGCACCGCGCCGTGGCGCTCGAGCAGCGCCGCAAGCGGCGCGTCGCCGAAGAAGCGCAGCCGGTACAGATCGTCATGGCGCGCCACGACTTCGGCTTCGATCGCCCCGCCAAAGGCGAGCCGTGTCCCGGGGCGCGGCGCGTGGCTGGAGCGAACCTGAGCGAGCGCTTCGCGCGCGTCAAGCACGCGCTCGATGAGCGCCTCGACGCGGCCGCCCGTATCCTTTCTTCCGAGCAGCCTTGCCTTGATCACCCGGGTGTCGTTGAACACCAGCAGGTCGCCGCGCTCGATCAGTCGCGGCAGACCGGAAAACCGGCCGTCGTGGAGCGCATCGCCCGTGACGCACAGCAAACGGCTGGAGGCGCGCTCGGCCGCCGGATGCTGTGCGATCAGATCGCTCGGCAGCGCGTAGTCGAAGTCGTCCAGCTTGAGGGGCGTCACGGGTGCGAAGTGTATAATCTGCGCCCTGAAAAGACGTGAGCGCCCCGTGCCGGCGTGGCGAAATTGGTAGACGCAGTAGACTCAAAATCTACCGCTCGCAAGGGCATGTCAGTTCGATTCTGACCGCCGGCACCAGTTGGCCGCGCCGCGACCGGATCCGGGAACCGCTGCCGGCGCCCCTGTTCATGCGGTAATGACACTACGCAAATCCGGTTTTTCGTGATCTGAATCACGGAATAGCAGGCCGAGGACGAGCATTATGCCCGTGCACGTCCTCCTGGTGAATGGCAGGCGCTGGTCGGAAAAGCAGTACCTCCAGTGACCTGCCTTCCTTTTTTCCAGTTCCGGAATTCCTAGAAGGTTTCGCGTTCGGGCAGCGGGATGCCCCGGCGCGCGGCCATGCGTTTGCCCAGAAGTTCCAGCGCCGGCCCGGGAAGGCAACTGCGCGCGAGCGGCAGCAACTCGCCCTCCTCGTGTTCGATATGCGCGACGCAAAGCGTGTGAAGCCGGTTGCACAGCGGTTCGTCGAGCGCTGCGCTCGTTCCGGCGATGATGCCGATCAACTGCAGGCGCACCAGCTCCCAGGTCTGCGACAGCTCGCGGTGCTGCTGGGCGAGGTGATCGGCGAGGCCGCGCAGGGATTTGCCGGCGGAGGGCGGGAGCGCGCCGAGCATCGCCGGGAACAGGTCGAGTTCCTCGTCTTCGCGGTGCTGTCTCGCGGTATCGTCGAAGTAGCGCAGGATATGGCTCGCGCTCTGGCGCGCCTGATGGTCGCAGCCGCTCCCGCGCAGATGCTGGTTCAGGCGCAGCAGCAGCGCCACGCGCTGCTCGCAGCGCAGATGATGCGAATGCATCATCTGCAGCGGCTGATCGTAGCTCGGCGGAGCGGGGATGAGGGGGAGCATTCGATGCGTTAACCTGAGCCGGGCAAGACCGTTCGGGCGAACGCGGCGACCGTGATCAAGCCGCGCGATCGACACTGACTTGTGCTTTACCGCATCGTATTCATATCCGCCGGCCGGCATCTTGATTTTGCGCAAAATGGCGCGGCATTCCCCCTCGGGGCCATTGCCGGTGGATGCGTCGCGCTACATGGGTTAAAGTAATGTGCTCCGGCGGGCAGCCTGCCGCAGCAGCACGCCTCGAGGGAGGGCGCGCAGTGCCCGCCGGCCGATCCAGCAAGGAGCGAGAGCATGTTCGCGATCGTGTACAAGGCGGACGGCGTGCCGGTCTGCTGCCAGGTTTCGGGGATATCGCCGGACCCGGTCGTCGTGTGGACCTCCGAGGAAGACGCCAAGTCTTTCATTGAAAGCAAGGGGGGCGGCGCCGATTTCCAAGCGGTAGCGGTGAGCGACGAGTCGATGGACGCCATGGCAAAGGCGCTGGGTTGCCCGGTCGAGAATCTGATGTTCGAGCAATACCCGGCCTAGAGTATGGGGGACGGACCTGGTCAGACCGCGTCTTCTCTCCCGAGATGCGGACCGTCCCTGTTTCCCGGTCAAATTGACACTTCGAGGTTGTCGATGAGCCGCGTCGCGCCCAGCCGGGCGGCGGCGAGGATGACGAGGTTGCGGTCGGCCGGGCCGGGAGGCTGCAGGTCAGACTGCTTTCGCACCGCAACATAATCCACGCTCCAGCCGTTGCCCGCGAGCGTTCTCGCGCATTCGGCCTCCAGCTCACCGAAGTTGCGCCCGCCCGCGACCAGCCGCAAGCGCAGGCCCTGCAGCGTCCGCTGGAGCCGCGGGGCCTCGGCCCGTTCGGCAGCAGACAGGTAGGCGTTGCGCGAGGAAAGCGCCAAGCCGTCTTCGGCGCGTGCCGTTTCCCCGGCGACGATCTCGATCGCCAGGCCGAGCTGGCGCACCATGCCGCGCACGATCATGAGCTGCTGGTAGTCTTTCTTGCCGAAGACCGCGACCCGCGGGCCGACGATGTTGAACAGCTTGAGCACCACGGTGGCGACCCCGCGGAAGAAACCGGGGCGAAATTCGCCTTCCAACTGGCTGCCGAGCGGCGGCGGTTCGACGTGGTAGGTCTGCGGCTCCGGATAGATCTCCGCCTCGTTGGGGGCGAATACGACATCGATCCCGCATGCGGCGAGCGCCTTGCAGTCGGTATCGAAAGTGCGCGGATAGCGGTCGAAATCCTCGTGCGGAGCGAACTGAAGCCGGTTGACAAAAACGCTTGCCACGGCGCAGCCGCCCCGCGCGCGGGCGATGCGCATCAGCTCGAGGTGCCCCGGGTGCAGGTTCCCCATGGTCGGAACGAAAACGACCTGGCGCTCCGCGCCGAGGCGTTCGCGCAGCGCGCCGATCGAAGCGATGACTTCCATGGAATTCAGAAGGAGTGTTCGGGTCCCGGGAACGTGCCGTCCTTGACCGCGCGCGCGTAGCGTTCGAACGCGTCGGCGATGCTCGTCGCGCCGCTCATGAAGTTGCGCACGAAGCGCGCCTTGCGGCCGGGGTAGACGTCCAGCATGTCGTGCAGCACCAGCACCTGTCCCGAGCAGCCCGGGCCCGCGCCGATGCCGATGGTAATGGTGGACAATTCCGCCGTGACGCGCTCGCCGAGCTTCGCCGGGATCGCTTCCAGCACCAGCATCTCGGCGCCGGCGTCCTGCAGCGCGAGCGCGTCGGCGATAAGCCTCTCCTCGGCGTCGGTGGTCCTGCCCTGGACGCGGTAGCCGCCGAGCTTGTGCACCGATTGCGGCGTGAGTCCGAGATGGCCGCACACCGGGATGCTGCGGCGGGTAAGGAAGCCGACCGTGCGCGCGAATTCCGCGCCACCCTCCAGCTTGACCATTTGCGCGCCGCAGGCCATCAGGCGCGCGGCGTTGCGGTACGCCTGCTCGCGCGACTCCTGGTAGCTGCCGAAGGGCATGTCGGCGACGATGAAGGCGACGCTGGAGCCGCGCGCAACGCAGGCCGTGTGGTAGGCCATGTCATCGATGGTCACCGGCAGGGTCGAGTCGTGGCCCTGCAGCACATTGCCGAGGGAATCGCCGATCAGCAGGGATTCGACCCCGGCGGCTTCGATGGCGGCGGCGAAGCTCGCGTCGTAGCAGGTCAGCATTGCGATTCTCTCGCCGTCGGCGCGCATCTTTTGCAGCTTGGGAAGGGTAATGCGGCTCATGTCAGACCCCAAAATTGAAGAATTCGCGGTTACCGCGCATGCCGGCGACGCGCTCGATGAGCAATTCGAGGGCCGGCTGCTCCTTGACGAAATTCAGGTGTTCGGAATTCACGATCAGCACCGGGCTCGCGCTGTAATGATAGAAGAAACGGCTGTAGCTCTCCGCGAGCAACGCCAGATACTCGCGCGTGATCGGCCGCTCGTAATCGATCCCGCGCCGCCTCACGCGCTCGTAGAGTGTACCCGGCTGCGCCTGGATGTATATGACCAGGTCGGGCTGGGCCACCTGCGGCTTAAGCGCATCGTAGATCCTCTGGTACAGGGCGAGCTCCTCCGCGGCCAGGGTCAGGCGCGCGAACAGCGGATCCTTTTCGAGCAGGTAGTCGCTCACCGTCGTGCCTCGAAACAAGTCCGGTTGCGAAAGTTCCCGCAACTGGGCAATGCGCTGGAACAGGAAGAAAAGCTGCGTCGGCAAGGCGTAACGCGGCATGTCCTGGTAGAAGCGTGCCAGAAACGGGTTCTGCTCCGGGTGCTCGAGAACCAGGCCGCAGTCGAGGCGCCCGGCGAGCAGGCGCGCGAGGCTCGTCTTGCCCGCCCCGACGGGACCTTCGACGACGATATGGCGGTATTTGGAGAGCGGCACGGTCGAGATCGCTCAGCCGCGGAAGATGAAATAGACCGCGCCCATGATACACAAGGCCGCCCAGAGGTGGTCGAGCTTCATCGGCTGGTTCATTCTCACTTCAACCTCTCGATGCGCTGGCCGGCGCACGCGGCGAGCAGCTTGGAAACGGGGCCCCTGCCCGGGATGACGCACCGGGGGGCGATTTCGGCGAGGGGCATGAGCACGAAGGCGCGTTCGTGCATGCGCGGGTGCGGGACCAGGAGGTCGGGCTCGGCGATCAGCTTCTCGCCGTACAGGAGCAGATCGAGATCGAGGGTGCGCGGCGCGCCGCGAAAACTTCTCTCCCGGCCCGAGGCGCGCTCGAGCGCAAGCAGCGCTTCGAGCAGCGCGCGCGGCTCAAGCCCGGTTTCGAGCTTCGCCACCGCGTTGATGAAATCGGGCTGCTCGGCATGGCCCTGCGGCGCGCTCGCGTAGAACGAGGAAGCCGCGAGCAGTTGCGAGCGGGGGAAGCGGCCGAGGGCAGCGATCGCCGCATCGAGCTGTTCGCGCGGCCGGCCCACATTGGCCCCCAGGCCGATGAATGCGGCGGTCATGCTAGTCACCGGTGAGGCTGGTTTCGACGCCGTCGGTGTGATTTTGGTTTTCATTTCGTCTCAACGTTTTGGTGCGCAATCGCTCTGGCGATTGCGCACCAAAACGTTGAGATTGAAAAAAAGCAAAATGCGGCATCGATGGTTCCGATTTCTGCGGTTCAGGTCGTATTTCCATCGGCAGCGCTCGCAGCCGGGCGCGCGCGCCGACGCCTGCGGTGCCGGGCCGCCCGCTCCTCCTTGGGGGGCGGCGCGAGCATGGCGGCGCGCGCTTCCGGGCCGGCGCGCTGGAATTTTTCCCACCAATCGGCCAGCTCCTGCGGCACTTCGCCGCTTGCCGCGCGCAGTCCGAGAAAATCGAAACCGGCGCGGAAGCGCTCGTGCGCGAGCAGCGCCAAGGGACGCTTGCCGCTCCTTTGCTCCAGGCGCGGCTGCATCAGCCAGATTTCCCTCACCATGGCGGTCAAGCGCCGCGGGATGGCGAGCTTGTCGGTCTGGATATCGAGCACCGCGTCCATCGCCTGATACAGGGCCGGAATCGGCTTCAAGCCCTCGCGCGCGGCTTTGCGCGACGCGGCGAGCACTTCGTGCCAGAGCAGGGCGGCAAACAGGAACGCCGGCGACACGGGTTTCCCCGCGCGCACGCGCTCGTCGGTCTGCTCCAGCGCCAGGTTGACGAAGCGCTCCCCCAGGGGCTGCTCCAGGATCACGTCGAGCAGCGGCAGCACGCCGTGATGCAGACCCTCGATGCGCAACCGGTGCACGCAGGCCAATGCGTGGCCCGAGAGCAGCAGCTTCTGCATTTCGTCGAAGACGCGCGCCGGCGGGACGTTTTCCACCAGTTTGGCCAGTTCGCGCAGAGGCGCGCGCGTGCGCTCGTCGAGCGAGAACCCGAGCTTGGCGGCAAAGCGCACCGCGCGCAGCATGCGCACCGGGTCCTCGCGAAAACGCGGGCGCGCATCGCCGATGATGCGCACCGAGCGCCTGGCGAGATCGCGCAGGCCCTTGTGATAATCGATGATGGTTTCGTCGGCGGGGTTGTAGTAGAGCGCGTTGACGGTGAAATCGCGCCGCGCCGCGTCCTGCTCGCGGTTGCCGTAGACGTTGTCCCGGGTCACCCGGCCGTGCTCGTCCACTTCGCGCCCGCGCTGGTTGAAGATCCTGCGCCCGCGGTCGCGCGCGCGCCCGCCCCGCTCGTATGCGAGCGCGCGCGGGGCTTCCTCGCTCGGCTCACCGGCGTCCTCCTCGATTACCGGGGCGCTGCCGGCACGAAAAGTCGATACCTCGACCGTTTCGCCGCCGACCATCACGTGCACGATGGTGAAGCGTCGGCCGATCAGCCGCGAACGCCGGAACAGCCGATGAACGTCCTCGGGCAGTGCATCGGTGGCGACATCGAAATCTTTGGGCCGCAGGCCGAGCAGCAGATCGCGCACCGCCCCGCCGACGACGAGGGCCTGAAATCCCTCCTGCTGCAGCACTTCGCACACCTTGCGCGCCCCGTAGGAAATCGCCTCGCGGCTGATGCCGTGCTTTTCGCGGGGAACGACATCGGGCTTGGTTCCAAAGCCGATGCCAAAGACGCGGCGGATGAACTTCCGTATCAACGGGGGATGAAGGCCTGGATGCCGGGGGCGCTGACGGGTTCGATCCGGCACTGGTAGAGGGATTCGAGGTTTTCCTGTGTCAGCAACTCGTTTGTGGGTCCCTGAGGGATGCGGCCCGCATGATACAGCAATAATGCGTGATCGCAGAAGCGGGCTGCCGCGGTGGGCTCGTGCAGCACCATGAGCAGGGCCCGGCCCGCGCGCGCTCTTGCGGCGAGGGCCTGCATGACGGTGAGCTGATGGCGCAGGTCCAGGTGCTGCAGCGGCTCGTCGAGCAGCAGGCAATCGGGATCCTGCATGAGCAATTGCGCGATGCGCGCGCGCTGGCGTTCGCCCCCGGAGAGCGTCCGGTAGGGCTGCGTCAGGTGTTCGGCGAGTTCCAGCTCGACGAGAAGCCGCTGTGCCTGTTCGCGCGGGTCGGTGTCGGGCGCGAACGCGGTGCGGCTGCGCGGAAAGCGTCCGAGCAGCACGTAATCGAGCGTGCTGCCCCAGAAGTCGGCCGGTTCATCCTGGAGCAGGATTCCCAGCCTGAGCGCAAGCTCGCGCCGCGGCGTGTCCGCGAGCGGCCGGCCCTCGATCTGGATGACGCCGCGATGCGGCCGGCGCAGCCCGGCGAGCGCGAAGAGCAGACTCGTCTTGCCCGTGCCGTTTCTTCCCAGCAGCGCCCAGCACTGGCCGCGCTCGACCTCCAACGCAAGCCCTTCGATGAGCGATCGCCCCGCAACTTCGATCGAGAGTCCGCTTGCCTTGAGCATCAACGCAGCTTGAGCAGAAGGTAGAGCAGGGTGGGAACGCCGATGAGGGCGGTGACCACCCCGGCCGGCAGCTCGATCGGCGCGGCCACCGAACGCGCCAAGGCATCGGCGGCGGCGAGAAAACTGCCGCCCAGCGCAACCGACAGCGGCAGCAGCGCGCGGTGGCCGTAATAGCCCACGAGCCGCAGCAGGTGCGGCACCACCAGTCCGACGAACCCGAGCGCGCCGCCCAGGAGCACCGCGGCCATGGTGGCTGCGGCTGCGGCGACAAACACCAGGGTCTGCACCGAGGTCACCGCGACCCCGAGCGAGCGCGCCTTGTCCTCGCCCAGGGTGAGGATGTCGAGGCTCGCGGCCTGGGTCTGCGCTGCGAGCGCTGCAAGCGCGAGCACCACCCAGGCTGCGAGCGGGTCCTTGGCGCCCGAGAGATCGCCGAGGAGCCAGAAGAGCATGCCTTGCACCTGGGCAGCCGGCGCGAGGGTGAGGAGCAGGCTGACGATGGCCCCGAACCCGGCCGAAAGCGCGGCGCCGGCGAGGACGACGCGGTAGGCGTTCCAGCCCGAGGGACGCAGCGAAAAGGCGAAAATCGCGGCCGCTGCGAGAGCTGCCCCGGCGAGGGCGAACAGGTGCTGGAGCGCCAGGGCGGCCCCGGCGAGCATTGCCGCGAGCGCGCCGACCGATGCGCCCCCGGAGACGCCGAGGATGAACGGATCGGCAAGCGGATTGCGCAGCAGCACCTGCAGGAGCGCTCCGGCGAGCGCGAGCAGCGCGCCGCAGACAAAAGCGGAAAGCGCCCTCGGCGCGCGCAGCCCCCAGACGATCTCGCGCGTGACCTCGTCGCCGCCGCCGCCAAGCGCCGAGAGAAGATCGCGCGCCGGGATATCGACGCTGCCCTGCCAGAGCGCCCACAACAGGCTCGCCGGCACCGCGAGGACGATCAGCCACGCCGATGGCTTCATGCGAAGCTTGTGATTTCCCAGCCGCGATCCAGTGCGACACGCCTGAGCGCTTCGTCGGGGTCGACTGCGACCGGATGCGTCACCCGCTCCAGGAGCGGGATGTCATTGTGGGAATCGCTGTAGAACCAGCTCGCCGAAAACGCCTCCCAGCGCCTGTTCTGCGCGTTCAGCCAGCGCTCCAGGCATTCGATCTTCCCCTCGCGAAAGCACGGGGTTCCCTGCGGCCTGCCGGTGTAGCGGCCATCGACTTCCTCCGGTTCGGTGGCGATCAGATGCGAGACGCCCAACTCGCGCGCTATCGGCGCGGTGACGAAAGAGTTGGTCGAGGTGATGATCGCGCACAGGCTCCCTCGAGCCGCGTGGCGCGCCAGGCATTCGCGGCCGCGCGCGCGCATGATCGGGCGCATCTTGCGCGCCATGAACTGCGCGTGCCAGCGCTCGAGCTGCGCGCGCGGAAAGCGCGCCAGCGGCGCGAGCGCGAAACGGAGGAATTCGTGGATGTCGAGCCGGCCCGCTTTGTAGTCGTCGTAGTAGCGCTGGTTCTCGCGCTCGTAGAAGTCCCGGTCGAGAACGCCTTCGTCGATGAGGAACTGCCCCCATTCGTAGTCGCTGTCGCCGGAGAGCAGGGTGTTATCGAGGTCAAACAGGGCAAGATCCAAGAGGCTAGTTCTCCTCGCCGATGAGATCCAGAGCGCGAAGCGCATCGCGCGCGAGCGGCAGCGTGATCGGCCGCTGGTGCTCCAGCGAATAGCGGTCGAGCGCCTCCAGCACCGCGACCTGGGTGCCCATGTCGCGGGCGCAGTGGGTGAGCACATAGGCGGTGATCTCCGGTCCGATCCTGAGACCGAGCCGCGCCGCATGCTGCTTGAGCGCAGCCGATTTTTCCGCATCCCCGAGCGCGCTCAGGCGCAGCACGATTCCGGAGCCCAGCCGCGAACGCAGGTCCTCGCGCAGCGCGAGCTCCGTGGGCGGGCGGGCCGCCGCGGTGAGCAGGCGGCCGCGCCCGCTGCGAGCGGCGTTGAACAGGTCGAAAAGCGCCTGTTGCGCGGCGCTATCGAGCGCTTCGAGGTCGTCGACCGCCAGCGCCTCGTTGCCGCCCGCCGCGGCCAGATCGGCGTGCGGAGCGGGGAGGTAGCGCGCCGAAAGGCCGCGCGCGCGCGCTGCGGCGGCAAAAGCGCGCAGCAGATGCGACTTGCCGCTCCCCGGCTCGCCCCAGAGGCAGACGAAGCGCTCCCCGCCTGCGAGCGCCTGCTCGATCGCGGCAAGTGCCGCGGCGTTGCGCCCGGGGCAGAAGTTTTCCAGCGTCGGCGCCGGCGGCGGCGCGAGTGAAAGCACCAACTGGCGCATCAGGGCTCCTCGCCGTAGAGCCGGCTGGCGACGTAGGCGGCGCGGAGCTTGCGCAATGCCACCAGCAGCACCGCGCTCGCCGGCAGCGCGAGCAGCAGCCCCAGCAGTCCGAACAGTTGGCCGAAAGCGAGGAGCGCGAAAATCACCGCGATCGGGTGCAGTCCGATGCGTTCGCCGACCAGTTTCGGCGTGACGAGATTGCCCTCGATCACCTGGCCGGCGAGAAAGACGATCCAGACCCAGACGAGGCCGTTCCAGTCCTGGAACTGCATCAGCGCGGCAAGCGAAGCGAGCAGAAATCCGGTCGCCGCCCCGACGTAGGGGACGAACACCAGCACCCCGGTGATGACCCCGATGGGCAGAAAAAAGCTGAGCCCGGTGAGCCACAGGCCGAGCGTATAGAAGAGGCTCATCACCAGGATCACGAGCACCTGTCCGTGCAGATACTGGCCGAGCGCCTCGTCGGCTTCTTTGGCGAACTGCGTCACCTGCGGGAACCAGCGGCGCGGCACCAGGCGCCCCGCGCGCTCCAGGATCAGCTCCCAGTCGCGCATGAGAAAGAACTGGACCACCGGCACGAGGACGAGGTTCGCGAACAGCCCGATGACGCCCAGGCCGCCCAGCCGTACCGAGTCGAGGAGCTTCATTCCCAGCCCTTCGCTGTCCTGGAGGGCACGGTTGAGCGCCGCTTTCAGGCTTTCGGCGTCGAAGCTCGCCGATATGCCGGCGTATTCGGCGAGCTTCGGCGCGACCGTTCGGTTCAGCCAGTCCAGGAACCCCGGAAACTGCTGCACGAGCAAGGAGATTTCCTTGACCGCGAGCGGCACGACGAGGAGCGCGGCGAGCGCGAGCAGCACGAACTCAAGCAGCATCACCAGCAGGACCGAGGCGGTGCGCGGCAGGCGCCGCCGGCCGAGCCACGCGACGAGCGGCTGGCAAATGTAGCCGAGTATGGCGGCGAGAAAAAACGGCATCAGCACCGGCGCGAGCCCATACAGGAGCGCGAGCAGCAGCGCCGCGGCTGCGAGCCACCAGAGCGTGCGCAGGTGCGGGTTGCCGGGTGTCATTTCGATTACAATCGTGAGGAAGATCCGCCACTTTACTTGCATCCCTGCGGCTGCTCAACTTGAACCCGTCGCGCGAACCGCTTTCCTACCGCAAGGCCGGCGTCGATATCGACGCCGGCGACGCGCTGGTCGAGGCGATCAGGCCCTTCGCCAAGCGCACCATGCGTCCCGAAGTGCTGGCGGGCCTCGGGGGCTTCGGCGCGCTGTTCGAGCTTTCCAGGAATTACCGCGAGCCGGTGCTGGTGTCGGGAACCGACGGCGTGGGCACCAAGCTGAAGCTCGCGTTCCAGCTCGCGCGCCATGACACGGTCGGCATCGATCTGGTGGCGATGAGCGCAAACGACATCCTGGTGCAGGGCGCCGAGCCGCTTTTTTTTCTCGACTACTTTGCCTGCGGCAAGCTCGAGGTCGGCGTCGCCGCGGAGGTCATTCGCGGCATCGCGCGCGGCTGCGAACAGGCCGGCTGCGCGCTGATCGGCGGGGAGACCGCGGAGATGCCGGGAATGTATCCGGAAGGCGAGTACGATCTGGCCGGATTCGCGGTCGGGGTGGTGGAGAAATCCCGCATCATCGACGGGCGGGGAATCGCGCCGGGAGACGCGCTCCTCGGCCTTGCCTCGAGCGGCGCGCATTCGAACGGCTATTCGCTCATCCGCAGGGTCCTGGAGCGCGCCCAGGCGGACCTCAGAGCCGGGTTCGACGGCCGCACGCTGGGAGAGGCGCTCCTTGCGCCCACGCGCATTTACGTGAAGCCGCTTCTGGCGCTGATGAAGACGATCGAGGTCAAGGGGCTCGCGCACATCACCGGGGGCGGGCTGATCGAGAACATCCCGCGCGTACTTCCCGAGGGCCTGAAGGCGGTTCTCGATCGTTCGCGCTGGCCGCTCCCGGCTCTTTTCCAATGGCTGCAGCGCGAAGGCGCGATCGTTGATGCCGAGATGCACCGGGTATTCAACTGCGGCATCGGCATGGTGGTGGTCGTTGCGCCCGAATTCGCTGAGGCCGCCATGCGCTCGCTCTCGAGCGCGGGTGAAAAGGTCTATCGCATCGGCACGGTGCAGGCGCGCAGCGCCGAAGAGCCGCGAACCGTCGTCGTCTAGCTGCTGCGCCGGGCGAGGTAAATACCTGCAAGCACGATCGCGCCGCCGGCAAATTGCATCGCGCTTATCGACTCCCCGAGCAATATCCAGGCATAGGCGGCTGCGCACACCGGCTGAATCAGGAGGCTGAGCGCAGACAGCGACGCAGGCAGGTGCGCCATGGCGTAGGCGATCAAGCTCTGTCCTGCGACCTGGCACACGAGCGCCAGCCCGATGAGCATCAGCCAGCCCCTCGAGGTCGCCGGCAGCAAGGTCGGCTCGAAGGCAAGCGCAACGGGCAGGAGCAATACCGCGGTGATCGAAGTGCTCATCGCCATGATGCGCGAAGTGGCGCCGGTGTTGCGCGCCCTCCAGATGGCGAGCATGTAGCTGCCGTAGAACACGGCGGTGACGATTCCGAACATGTCGCCGGCGAACTGGGTGCCGCCGCGGGAAAAATTCGGACCGGCGAGGAGCGCCGCGCCTGCAATCGCGACGGCCATGGCGAGCAGGAACGATCGCGTCACGCGCTGACGGTAGAGCAGCCAGGCGCCGAGGGTGACGAAGAGCGGGGCGAAGTTGGAGAGCAGGGTCGCATTGGCGACCGAGGTATAGACGATCGAGAGGTGCCAGAAGGCGAGATCGCAGGCGAAGCACACGCCCGCGGCGGCAATCGGTGCGAGGCGCGCCGCGCCCGCTTCGCTTTTCTGGCGGTCCCACAGCGACCAGGCGGCAAGAAACGGCGCGGCAAGCGCCACGCGCCAGAACGCACTTGCCATCGGCCCCACCTCGGCCACGCGGACGAAAATGGGCGAAAAGGCGATCGCGACCCCGCCGAGCAGGAGCGCGCCGAAGGTGAGGCTGCGGTAGGCGCGCCGCTCCGCAGCGGCTTTATGGCTCAAGCCGATTTCTCGTCATCCAGGCTTATCGCCCCGCTGCCGTAGGCCATGACGTAGAGCAGGCCGCCCATGATGGCGAGGTTCTTCATGAAGTGGATCATCTGGTTGGTCGACTGATCCGCAGGTACCGCCCAGAAATTGTGGAAGAAAATCGTTGCGAGCGCGGTGAAGACGAATAGCAGGAGCGCCCCCCAGCGCGCCTTCCAGCCGAGGACGAGCATGATGCTGCCCGCCAGTTCGAAGACGATGGCGCCGATGGCAGCGAGTTGCGGCAGCGGCAGTCCCTTGGCCGTAATGTAGCCGACGGTGCCGGAGAAACCGGTGATTTTCTCGAATCCGGAAAGCACGAAAATAAGCGCAAGCAAAAGGCGGCCTGCAAGCGGGAGATAGCGTTGCAAAGCGGTCATGTGGGCTTACCTGAAGCGTGGATCGAGAAGAATGTGATGACAGAACTGTAACGAGAGAGCGATCGGCTTCCTGAAGCGGGACGCTGAGGACCACGCAGGGGCGGATCTTCGCGGCCAATCTGAGGTCCACCATGTAAACCTCGCCGCGAAGCGGTGCCTTCACCCTCCGGCCTCGCGGCGATCAAGTTCTTGGAATACGTGATCGGCGGCGCGCAGCAATTCGTCATCCGATGGAAACGAATATGGCAGATCCGCGGCACGGCGAAGCAACGCCTCCAAAACCTCGCGCCGCTCGGTTTCAGGCAGTGCGTCAAAACTTTTCAGCAGATGTTGCGCTGCGTCGCCCATACACTGCTCATTTTACGCTGATTCCCTTGCGCTGCGTCCGGGCCCATGCGCGCGAGTCCGTCGAGCACATGATTTCTCGCCATGGATAGTCGATAGCCCGATTCAAGCGCGCTGGGCGATCGCCGAGGGGTGTAGAATTTTCCGGACCCCGCGCTGCCCATGACCCAGTTCATCCACCTCAGGCTGCACAGCGAATTCTCGATCACCGACGGCATCGTCCGCATCGAAGACGCCGTCGCCCGGGCTGCAGAAGACGCGATGCCCGCGCTTGCCATCACCGACCTCGCCAACCTGTTCGGGATGGTCAAGTTCTACAAGGCCGCGCGCGAGCGCGGCGTGAAGCCCCTCATCGGCTGCGACCTGTGGATCCAAAACGAAACCGAGCGCGACAAGCCGCACCGGCTCCTGCTCCTGGTGCAGTCGCGCGCCGGGTATCTGCGTCTCTCGGAGCTTCTGTCGCGCGCATGGCTGGAGAACACGTATCGCGGCCGGGCGGAAATGCGCAAGGACTGGTTCGCCCAAGGCGGCACCGATGGCCTGATCGCGCTCTCCGGGGCGATGGCGGGCGATGTGGGCCTGGCGCTGTTGCAGGACCAACCCGAAAGCGCCGAGCGGCACGCTGCCGAATGGGCGCGCCTGTTCCCCGGGCGCTTCTACCTCGACGTGCAGCGCGCCGGCGCGCCGCAGACAGAGGTTCATCTCCAGGGCGCGGTGAGCCTTGCCGGCAAGCTCGGCCTCCCGGTCGTCGCGACGCACCCGGTGCAATTCATGCGTCGCGGCGATTTCGCCGCGCACGAAGCGCGCGTCTGCATCGCCGAGGGCTACGTGCTTTCCGACAAGCGCCGGCCGCGCCTGTTCACCGAGCAGAGCTACTTTACCAGCCAGGCGGAAATGGCATCCCTCTTTGCCGATCTGCCCGAGGCGCTCGCAAATTCGGTGGAAATCGCCAAGCGCTGCAGCCTGGAGCTGGAACTGGGAAAGAGCAAGCTGCCGCGCTTTCCCACGCCCCAAGGCACGAGTCTCGAGGACTATCTCGCTTCCCAGGCGCACGAAGGCCTCGAGCGGCGCCTGCAGGTCCTGTTCCCGGAAGGCGCAGCGCGCGAACGCGAATCGGCGCGCTATCGCGTGCGCCTGGAATTCGAGCTGGCGACCATCATCCAGATGGGCTTTGCCGGGTATTTTCTGATCGTCGCCGACTTCATAAGCTGGGCCAAGGGCCATGAGGTTCCCGTGGGACCGGGACGCGGCTCGGGGGCCGGGTCGCTCGCGGCCTACGCGCTGGGCATCACCGATCTCGACCCGATCCGCTACGATCTTCTGTTCGAGCGCTTCCTCAATCCGGAGCGGGTGTCGATGCCCGACTTCGACATCGATTTCTGCCAGGACGGCCGCGACCGGGTGATCGACTACGTCAAGCAGAAATACGGCAAAGACTCGGTGTCGCAGATCGCGACTTTCGGCACCATGGCCGCGAAGGCCGTGGTGCGCGATGTCGCTCGGGTCATGGAATGGGGTTACAGCCGAGCCGACGAGTTGGCCAAACTCATCCCCTTCCAGCCCGGCAAGCTGATCACGCTCGCCATGGCGAGGGACATGGAGCCTAGGCTCCGCGAGCGCGAGCAGGCCGAGGAGGATACGCGCGAGCTTCTCGCGCTTGCCGAGCAGCTCGAGGGCCTGGCGCGCAACGTCGGCATGCACGCGGGCGGCGTTCTGATCGCCCCGGGCAAGCTCACCGATTTCTGCCCGCTGTACGCTGCGCAGGGCGCAGGCAACGTGGTGTCGCAGTTCGACATGAAGGACATTGAGCAGGTAGGCCTCGTGAAGTTCGATTTTCTCGGCCTGACCACGCTCACCGTCATCGACTGGACCCTGCGCACCCTGCGCGAGTCGGGCCGCTGCGAGGTGTCGCTTGAGCGGCTGCCGCTCGACGATCCGGCCGCCTACGCGGTCTTCTCCAGCTCCAACACCACGGCCGTGTTCCAGTTCGAATCGCGCGGCATGCGCGACCTCCTGAAGCGCGCCCGGCCCGACCGCTTCGAGGACATCATCGCCCTGGTCGCGCTCTACCGCCCAGGGCCCATGGACCTGATTCCGGACTTCATCGAGAGAAAGAACGGCCGCCAGGCGGTGCAGTACCTCGATGCGCGTCTTGCGCCCATTCTCGGCCCCACCTACGGCGTGATGGTGTACCAGGAGCAGGTGATGCAGATCGCGCAGGTGATCGGCGGCTATTCGCTCGGCGCGGCCGACCTGCTGCGCCGCGCCATGGGCAAGAAGCTCCCCGAGGAGATGGCGCGCCAGCGCTCGATTTTCGTCGACGGCGCGATGGCAAGCGGCGTCGCCAACCACACCGCGAACGAGCTGTTCAACCTGATGGAGAAGTTCGCCGGCTACGGTTTCAACAAATCGCACGCCGCCGCCTACGCGCTCGTGGCCTACCAGACGGCGTACCTCAAGGCGCACCACTGCGCGGCGTTCATGGCCGCGAACCTCTCCGCGGTGATGGACGACACCGACAAGGTGCGCCAGTTCCAGGCGGACGCCCTCGCCAACGGCTTGAAAGTGCTTGCGCCGGACGTCAACTCGGGCGACTACCGCTTCGTGCCCGTGGACGAGAAGACGGTCCGCTACGGCCTGGGCGCGCTCAAAGGCACCGGCGAATCGGCGATCGCCAACATCGTCGCCGTGCGAGGCGGCGGCGCAGGAAAGGCCGACGGACCGTTTCGCGACCTGTTCGACTTCTGCGCGCGCGTGGACAAGCGCATCGTCAACCGGCGCGTGATCGAGGCCCTGATCCGGGCAGGCGCATTCGATTCGCTCGACGATCACCGCGCAAGCCTGCTTGCGTCGGTCGGCATTGCACTGGAGGCCGCCGAGCAGGCCGAGCGCGACGCGCGCCAGACGAGCCTGTTCGCCGCGGACGAGGATGCGCTCGCGCATCGACCCGGGCTGATCGCGGCGCCGCGCTGGAGCGAGGCCGAGCGCCTGCAGCAGGAAAAGGCCGTGCTGGGCTATTACTTCAGCGGCCACCCGTTCAATGCCTGGCGCGAGCAGCTCCGCGGCTTCATCCGCGGCGATTTGCGAAGCCTCGCCGCGCCGGGCGAGGGCGAGGACCCCGCGCGCACCCAGCTCATCGCCGGCGTGGTCGAATCGGTGCGCGCGCAGCGCTCTGCTAGCGGGCGCATGATGATCGTCGAGCTGGGCGATGGCCTGGCGCGCCAGGAAGTGTCGGTCTATCCGGAGGTGTTTGAAAAGTACCGCGACCTGGTCAAGGAAGACGCGCTGCTCGTGTTCGAGGTGAAAGTGCGCCAGGTGCGCCGCGCCGCCGAGGAGGACGGCGAATCGGTCTTTCTGCGCGTCACCGCCGAGAGCGTCCTCGATCTCGCCGCAGCGCGCGGGCGCTTTGCGCGCCTGATGCGCCTGTCGCTCAACGGCGCGGCGGCCGCTCCCGCGGCCGCGGCGAAGTTGAAGTCGCTGCTCGAGCCGTATCGCAGCGGGCCGTGCCCGGTGGCGATCATTTACGCCAGCGGCGAGGCGAGCGTCGAGATGCGGCTGGGGGACGAGTGGCGCGTCACGCTCGACGAGCGCCTGCTCGCGTCGCTGGCCGAATGGCTGCAGCCGGAGAACGTCGAGGTCCTGTACGCGTGAGCGCGGCGCGCATCATCGACAAATCGTTCCTCGATGCGCTGTCCGCCGAAGCGCGTGCGGCGCCCCGCAGGCGCAAGAATTTCAATTTTCATGCCAGCGAGTCGGATGCCTGCAACCGGCTGCTGAACGCGGTCGAACCCAGTTCCTATGTCCGCCCGCACCGGCATCTCGATCCCGCCAAGGACGAGACTTTCGTCGTCGTGCGCGGGCGCTTCGGCTTCCTCGTTTTCGACCAGGCGGGACGCGTGACGCTGGCGAAGGTGCTCGATGCGGGCGCCGGCTGCTGCGTGGTCGACGTGCCGCATGGCACTTATCACACGCTGGTGGCGCTTGCGGGCGGATCGGTCTTCTTCGAGGCCAAAGGCGGGCCGTTCGTGCCGCTTCGCGAGGCGGAGCTGGCGCCCTGGGCGCCGGCGGAGTACAGCGAAGGCGCCGGCGCATACCTGGCGTCACTTGAGCGCTTGTTCCGCGAGTGAAGCATTCAACTGTTCGGCCATTGCTCGAAGCTTGCGAAGGAGCCAGCGGCCTCGCTCACCTCGACGGCGTCGACACGGGCCGAACGCGGGCCGATGCGCGCCCAGGCGATGATGCTCTGCAGCGCTTGGTCGCTGCCATCGACCACCGCTTCGACGCTGCCGTCGCGGCAATTGCGCACCCAGCCGGTCACCCCCAGCTCCTCGGCCTTGCGCCACATCGAAAAGCGAAAGCCGATGCCCTGAACCCGGCCGGTGATGCGCAGACGTTTTGCCATCGTGACGAGTGCGTGTGATGCGGGCGCCGTTACGCCCTAAGCCCGAGCAAGGCGGAAGCTGCGAGGATGGTTTTGCCGTTTATCGATCTCGAAGTAATTAAAAGCAAGTTCTCGCCACCTTCGCCAACGCTCGCCCGCCCAGCACCTAACACACGCGAAAATTCCTGAACTGCCAGGGGTCGGACGCATCGATGTCCTCGGGGTAGAGTTTGCCGCGGCCGCCGAGCGGCGTCCAGTCGGTATAGACGCCGACCAGTGTGCCCAGATACGGTTTTGAGATCTCGAGGATGGCCCGAAAATCGATCTCGTCGGGCTCGAGGATGCCCGCGCGCGGGTTCTGGAGCGCCCAGATGATCGCAGCCACGTAGGGCGCGTTCACCTGCAGGCTGGTGGCGTTGTTGTGCGGGCAAAGCTTGCGCGCCTCCTCGATGCTCAACTGCGAGCCGTACCAGTAGGCGCCTTTCCTGTGCCCCATCAGCAGCACCCCCAACTCGTCGAATCCCGCATCGATCTCCTCGCGCAGCAGCCGCTGCCGCGGCGGGAAACGCCAGCCGTTGCCGGAAAATTCGTGCAGCGACAGAACCGCGTCGTCGCACGGGTGATAGGCGTAATGGCAGGTGGGCCGGTAGAGCGCCTTTCCGTTTTCGCGCACCGTCAGGTAGTCCGGGATGGAAATCGCTTCGCCGTGGGAGATCAGCCAGCCGTGGAACGGCCCCTCGAACGGCGCCCAGGAGCGCACCTGCGTGGCGACGCCCGGCTGGTTGAGGTAGATCGCGGCGCGGCAGCCGAAATTGAACTCGCGGCCGTCGTGCGGCCAGTTGTTTTCGTGCGTGCCCCAGCCCAGTTCGGCTGGCTGCAGCGATTCGCCGCAGAAGGCCTCGCTCGACCAGGTGTTGACGAACTCGTCATTGCGCTTGCGCACGCGGCTGGTCTGGTGGTCGCGCTCGGCGACGTGAATGACTTTCACTTCGAGCCGCATGGCGAGCCGGGCCCACTCCGCGCGATCGCGCGGCACGGCGGCCTGCATGCCCAGACCTGCGGCGAGATCGAGCATCGCCTGCTTCACCAGGTGCGACACCAGGCCGGGATTCGCCCCGTGCATCAGTATGCAGGTGGGGCCGGCGGGATACTTGCCGCGCAACGCGAGAGCGGCCTCGCGATGGGCGTAGTTGGAGCGGCGCTCGACGGGCACCGAAAGGTCGCTGTGGCCTCCCTGCCAGGGCTCGAGGCACGCATCGATATAGAGCACCCCGTTCTGCTGGCACCACTCGATCACCGCGGTGCTCGAGACATCGAAGGAGGCGTTGACCAGAAAATCGCCCCGGCCGAGCTCGCGGCCGAGAACCGCTTTGTAGTTGGCGGGGGTCAACGGCTCGACCCGGAACTTCACGCCGTACTCGGAGGCGACATTCCGGCCCGATTCGTCGGCCGTGACGATGGTGATCTGTTCGGCCTTGAGGTCGATATGGCGCAGGATCAGCGGCAGGGAGCCCTGGCCGACGGCGCCGAAACCGACCATGAGCATTCTTCCCTGAAACCTGAAATATTTCTTGTGCGCGTTCAATTCCGCCCCTCGACCCATGCAGCAAAGAACGCTGTGTTTATATTCGAAAGCGGCCCGGACTGCAATCACCTTTCGCGCTTGAAGGGGACCGGAACGCCGCTGGCGGTCTGAACTCCCGGGTTCTGGCTCGCGCGAGGCCGGCGCAAACCGGCGCAGGCGGCGCTAGCCGCCGACGAACGCGCGCCAGGCGGCCTCGTTGGTGAGCGTCATGATCGTGGCGCCGCACAGCGCAAGCACCGGCAGCAGGAGCACCAGAGCACCGGAAATCGCCCTGGTCCAGTTGGCCGCCGGATTTTCGCGGCACACTTCGCGCAGCGCCCACAAGCGGTTGGCGGCCGAGAGAACCACCAGCGCGATCATGATCCAGCAGAACAGCGCGAGCAGGTAGCGTCCCCAGGTTTGGCGCAGGATCACGCCGACGCCGCCGGCGAGCCCCAGGTTCCAGATCAGCGCGAGCAGCAGATCGTTCCAGAGATGGCCTTCGAGGTAGCGCGCGCTCAGTTTTCCGGCGCGGTACAGCCAGCCGATCAGCGAGATGCCGATCACCAGCGCCGCCGCGGAAAACAGGGCGAAGAACCAGCCGCTGAAGGCAAGCGACAGCGGTTGCATTCAGGCTCGGTCCGCGGTCGGGGCCGGCCGCTTGCCCGAGCTGATCGCGGTGAGAATGCCCTGCAGGATCGCCTTGGGCTCAGGCGGGCAGCCGGGAACGGCGACATCGACCGGGATCACGTTCGCGACGCGCCCGCAGGCGGCATACGATTCGCCGAAAATCCCCCCGTCGCAGCCGCAATCGCCGATCGCGACCACGAGCTTGGGATCCGGGGTGGCCTCGAAGGTGCGCCTGAGTGCCACTTCCATGTTGCGCGATACCGGACCGGTCACCAGCAGCATGTCGGCATGGCGGGGACTGGCGACGAATTTGATGCCGAGCCGCTCGAGGTTGTAGTGCGGGCCGTTGCAGGCATGGATTTCCAGCTCGCAGCCGTTGCACGAGCCTGCGTCGACGTGGCGGATCGCCAGCGCCCTGCCGATGTGTTTGAGAATCGCTTCGGGAAGCCGCTGTTCGATCTGGCGCAGGCTCTCGTCGCTCTGCGGCGGCGGCTCGGTGACGATTCCCGTCTTGGCGATTTGCTTCAGAAGCTGATACATCCCGACCTTCCCTAACTCCGAATCCTAAACAGCGGCGCTGGTTTTGCCCTTATTCCATCTCAATAAAAGCAAATTCTCGCCACTGCCGTCAACGTACCTCTGGCAGTGGCCAAATCCCGAACCCCGCCCCTACAAGTCCTGCCCGCTATAGCTCAAATTGAACGACTTGTTGATCAGCGGAAAATCCGGAACGATGTTGCCGAGCACTGCGCGCTCCAGAAGCGGCCAATTCTGCCATGAAGGATCGTGCGGGTGCACCCGGTGAATGCGATTCTCGCCGGCGGTCTCGACCGCGACCAGGACCTCGCCGCGCCAGCCCTCGACCCAGCCGACGCCGCGGCCTCCCGCCGGGCAAGCTGCCAGGGGGACGCGAATCTCCCCCGGAGGGAGCTGCGCGGCAAGCGCTTGCACCAGCCGTATGGATTCGAACAGCTCGTCGAAACGCACCGAAACCCTGGCGGCGACATCGCCGCGCGTGTGCGAGGCCATCTGCACGCCGATCTGCTGCCAGGGCGCTGCCGGATAGTCGACCCGCAGGTCGTGGCGGATCCCGCTGGCGCGGCCGGCGAACCCGGCGAGGTCCATTTTCTCGGCCAGTTCGGGTGCGATCTGCCCGGTCATGATGAAGCGGTCCTGCGCGCCGGCGTGCTCGTCGTAGATCGATTTCAGGGCCGCGACTTCGGCGCCGATCGCCTCCAGCCGTGCGATGAGGCGCTCGGCCTGGCGCCGTTGCAGATCGCGCGCGACGCCGCCGGGGGTGACGAGGTCCATCAGGTAGCGATGGCCGAACAGTTCCGAATTCAGCCGCAGCAGCGCTTCCTTCAGGCGCCAGAACTGGAAAAACCCGAAGGCGAGGGCGACGTCGTTGCCGATGTAGCCGAGATCGCCCAGGTGGTTGGCGATGCGCTCCATCTCGAGCAGGATCCCGCGCAGCGCAAGCGCCCGAACCGGCGGCTCGGTGCCGCCGATGCCCTCGAGCGCCATCGCGTAGGCCCAGGCGTAGGCCACTGTCGAATCGCCGCTCACGCGCCCCGCAAGGCGCGCGCCTTGTTCCGGGGTCAAGGCCTCGAAGCGCTTTTCGATGCCCTTGTGCTTGTAGCACAGGCGCTCTTCCAGTCTCAGGATCTTCTCGCCCACGATCGAAAAGCGGAAGTGCCCCGGTTCGATGATGCCGGCATGCACCGGCCCCACGGGGATTTCGTGCACGCCTTCCCCGGACACTTTCACGAACGGATACTGGTCGTCGGCGGGAGGGAAGCGGCTGGCGATGTCGAATTCCTTGCGCAGCGGAAATACGCCGCCGGGCCAGGCGCGGTGGCGCACCCATTTGCGGCGATCGGGGCTGTCCTGCGCGTGGATGCCGAGCAGGTCGTAGGCCGCGCGCTGCATGCGGTTCGCGCACGGATAGATGTCGGCAATGCCGGGATAGCGCGGGTGCTCTCGCGCAAGCGGCACGCTCGCCCACAGGATCCCGGAGGGAAACGCGAGCGCCAGGTGCAGCGCGAAGCCGGCGCCGCGGGCGGTTTCGTCGGAGCCCCACAGCGCGACCAGGCGCGCGTAGCCCTCGCGCGCGCGCTCGCACACGCGGCGCAGTTCCTCTGCCCGGACCACGGCGTGCGAAGCGGGCATGGCGCCGGCGACCGGTTTGAGATCGAGCGCCAGATCTTTCAAATCCAGCGGCCCCCGTTCGCTTTTTCTCACGATGTCCACCAAGCCAAGCGCATCGGAATCACCGGTGATGCTCTTGGTGTTATCAAATCTCCACGTCTTGCGCAGTTGCCTGCAACTGCGCAAGACGTGGAGAAGGAATTAGAAGTCAAATTCGTCACCACTTGCCTGATAAGCGCCTAGCCGATGAAAGCGGCCGCCTGCCGGTACCAGCCGACCAGATAGGGCGGGATGTAGAGGCCGAGCACGAGCACGATCGCCAGATGCGCAAACACGGGAACGAGCGCCGGCGGGTGCGGGAGGCGGCGCGCGCTCGCCTCGCCGAAGACCATCGGCTGGACCTTGCCGAAGATCGCGGCAAAAGCGACCCCGAGGGCGACCAGCAGGAACGGCGTCGCCCACGGGTGCTCGTGCATGGCCGTGGTGAGCACCATGAACTCGCTGGTGAACACGCCGAACGGCGGCATGCCGAGGATCGCCAGCGTTCCCAGCGCCAGTCCCCAGCCGATGGTGGGGCTTTGCTCGATCAGGCCGCGGATGTCGGCCATGTTCTGCGTTCCGGTCGTCTGCGTGGCGTGTCCCACGGTAAAGAAGATGGCGCTCTTGGTGAGCGAATGCACGCTCATGTGCAGCAGCCCGGCGAACGCGGCCACCGGGCCCCCCATGCCGAAGGCGAAGGTCATGATGCCCATGTGCTCGATGGACGAGTAGGCGAACATGCGCTTGATGTCCTTCTGCCGCGAGAGAAAGAACGCGGCGATCACGACCGAGAGCAGCCCGAAGCCCATCATCAGGGCGCCGGAGAAATTGCGCTCGAGCGCCCCGTCGACCAGGACTTTGCTGCGCACCACGGCGTACAGCGCGACGTTCAAGAGCAGTCCCGAGAGCACTGCCGAGATCGGGGTCGGCCCTTCCGCGTGCGCATCCGGCAGCCAGTTGTGCAGCGGCACCAGGCCCACTTTGGTGCCGAATCCCACCAGCAGGAAGACGAACGCAAGCGAGAGCACCGTGGGCTCGAGCTGGGTGCGCACCTCGTACAGGTGCGTCCACAGCAGCGCCGTGCCACCGGCGCCCAGCACCTTCTCCGCGGCGAAGTACAGCAAGATGACCCCGAACAGGGCCTGGGCGATGCCGACCGAGCACAGGATGAAATACTTCCATGCCGCCTCCAGGCTCGCCGGCGTGCGGTACAGGCTTACCAGCAGCACCGTGGAGAGCGTCGCGCCTTCGAGCGCCACCCACAGGATGCCGACGTTGTTCGACAGCAGGCACAGCACCATGGTGAAGGAGAAGAGCTGGTACATGCTGTGGTAGAGGCGCAGCCGCGCCGGGTTCACGCGCCCGTGGTGTTCCTCGATGCGCATGTAGGGCCGCGAAAAAAGCGCCGTGGTGAAGCCGACAAAGGCGGTCAGGGCGACCAGGAACACGTTGAACGGATCGACGAAGAACTGCTCCTGCAGCGCGGTGATCGGACCCTCGGAGATGACCCGCGCGGTCAACAGACCCGCCGCGCCCAGGGTCACCAGGCTCATCAGCGCGTTCAATTCCGGCGCCCAGCGCTTGTGCCCTACCAGGGCGAGCAGCAGAGCGCCGGCGAGCGGGGTGCCGAGAATGAGCGTGATCTCCACTTCAATCTTCCTTCAGCTTTTCCATATGCCGGATGTCCAGGCTGTCGAACTGCTCGCGGATATGAAAGAAGAAGATGCCGAAAATGAAAGTGCCGACCAGCACGTCGAGGGCCACCCCAAGCTCCACCACCAGCGGCATGCCGTAGGTGGCCGAGGTGGCCGCGAAGAACAGGCCGTTTTCCATCGCCAGGAAGCCGATCACCTGCGGCACCGCTTTGCGGCGCACGATCATCATCAGGAACGAGAGCAGCACGCTCGCGTTGGCGATCCCCAGGGTCGAGCGCGTCACGGTGTTGGCCATCTCCGAGATCGGCGCAGCCAGCGCGAAAGCGAAGATCACCAGGCCGATTCCGATCAGCATCGTGGCCGGGATGTTGATCAGGGTCTCGACGTCCCAGCGCACCTGGAGCCGGTCGATCAGGCGGTGCAGGACCCAGGGGATCAGCATGACCTTGAGCAGCACTGCCAGGGCGGCGGAGAAATAAAGATGGGTCTGGCCGGTCGAGTAGGCCACGATCAGCGTCGAGGCGGCAAGGGCCGCGCCCTGCCAGGCGAACAGTCGGATCAGCGTCAGCACGCGCCGCTGCGACAGCATGGCGAAGGCGATCAGCAGCAGGAACGCCGCAAACAGATTGACGAGCTGGCCGGAAAACGTCTGATCCATCTTGGGCGCTTATCGGATGGGTGTTGACGGCGGTGGCGGGGATTCGGTTTCCAAATACTTCTCAACGTTCTTGTGCAATTGCAAGCAATTGCACAAGAACGTTGAGATCGAACAAAGCAACAAACAACATCGCTGATTCCGGATCATCGGCTCAGCCCTGCGTCAGGAAGTGGGTCAGCATCCCCAGTACCGCGAGCAGGAACGCCGTGGAGAGGAATTCGGGCGCGAGGAAAAGCCTCAATTTGGCGAGCAGGGTTTCCACAAGCGCCAGCCCCGCGCCGGCGAGCGTGAGCTTCACCGCCAGTGCGGCAAACGCCAGCGGCAGCGCCGACCAGTTGCCCGCCTCCGCGATTCCCCACGGCGCAAACAGCGCAATGCCGATGCTCACGTAGGCGAAAAGCTTGATCGCCACCGCCCACTCGATCAGGGCCAGATGGCGCGCGGAATACTCCAGGATCATCGCCTCGTGGATCATGGTGAGTTCCAGGTGCGTCGTCGGGTTGTCTATCGGGATGCGCGCGTTTTCGGCGAGTGCCACCATGAGGAAGGCGGCCGCCGCGAAGGCGAGGCTCGGATCGATCGCGAATTCGCGGTTGCCGAGGGTCTCGACGATGGTATTGAACTGGGTCGAGCCGCTGATGAAGGCCGCGGTAAAGAGCGTCATCAGCATCGCCGGCTCGGCGAGAAATCCGATCAGCATCTCGCGCCGCGCCCCCAGGCCGCCGAAGGAGGTGCCGATGTCCATCGCCGCGAGCGCCGAGAATACCCGCGCCAGGGCGAATACGGCCACCAGCGCGATGATGTCCGCAGCCGGCGCGAACGGCAGGTCGGTGGCGAGCACCGGCACGATGCCCGCGGCAAGCCACATGCAGCCGAACACGACATAGGGAGTGAGGCGGAAGAGCGCCGAGGCGTTCTTCGCGATCACCGCATCCTTGTGAAAGAGCTTCGCCAGCGTGCGGTAGGGCAGCAGGATGCTCGGCGCCGAGCGGTTCTGCAGCCAAGCGCGGCACTGGTTCGCCCAGCCGAGCAGCAGCGGCGCTGCAAGCACGACGAACACTGATTGCAGGATCTGGAAGGCGATGCCGGGGGTGTCTGCCATGGCTTTAGCGCACGAAAACCAGCAGCGCGATCAAGGTGAGGAAGCTGTAGAGCAGGTAGATGCTGATCCTTCCCTGCTGCAGCAGCGCGATCTTCGAGGAGACGTAATTGGTCAGGCGCGCCAGGGGCAGGTACAGCCAGTACCAGTGGCGGTCCTCGATCTTGAGCGTGAACTTGGGCGCCGGGTCGTCGGGCCCGGGCAGGTGCCGCTTCATCAGGTACACCGGCCCGAACACGTGGCGGATCGGCTGGCCGAACGCGTCGGCGGTGTCCTGCATGCGCGGAGTCTGCCCCGGGTAGCCGCAGTCCCAGGGGTCGGCGTAGCGCACGCGCCCATGGTAGAAACGGCGCACCAGGAGGAAAGTGAGCAGCGTCACGGCGACGATCACGATCAGGAAAATCCCCGGCGAGTAGCTTGCCTGCACCGAGGAGGACGGGATCAGCCACAGCCAGTTGGATTCGAGCGCTGCCCGCGAAAGTCCCTTGCCGGTAAGGGAGGTGGCGACGCGGTTGAGCATCAGCAGGAACGAGGTCGGAAAAAGTCCCAGGACGAAGCACCCGGCCGCTAGCCAGGCCATGCCGTACTGCTCCAGCGTCCCGGCGTCGCGGCCTGCGGCGGGCGCCTTCGGTTGCGGCGCATGTCGCGGTTCACGCGGCTGTCCGAGAAACGCGATCCCGTATACCTTGACGAAGCACATCGCCGTGAGGGCTCCGGCAAGCGCCAAGGTGGCGGCGAAAAGCGGAAGCACGCTCCGCACCACGCCGTTCGCGAGCAGCGGGGCCTGCAGCGCCGCCTGGAAGGTGAGCCATTCGGAGACAAAGCCGTTGAGCGGCGGGAGCGCCGAGATGGCGAGCGCGCCGATCAAGAAATAGAACGCGGTCTTGGGCATCTTGTGGATCAGCCCGCCCATGTCGTTCAGGTTGCGCAGTCCGGTGGCGTGCAGGATCGAGCCCGCGCCGAGGAACAGCAGCCCTTTGAATACGGCGTGGTTCAGGGTGTGGTAGAGCGCGGCGATCAGGCCGAGGGCCCCGGCCGCCGAATGGCCGAAGCCGAGGAAGACCATGGAAGCGCCGAGCCCGAGCAGAATGATGCCGATATTCTCGACCGAATGGTAGGCGAGCAGCCGCTTCAGGTCGTGCTGCATGAGGGCGTAGAGCACGCCGAAGAGGGTCGTAGCCGCGCCGATCGCAAGCACGAGCACGCCCCATTCCCAGCGCACCCCGCCGATCAGGTCGTAGATCACGCGCACCATGCCGTAGATCGCGGTCTTGATCATGATGCCGCTCATCAGCGCCGAGACCGGGGAGGGCGCGGCCGGATGCGCCTCGGGCAGCCACGCGTGCAGCGGAATCATCCCGGCCTTGGCCCCGAAGCCGAAGAAGGCGAGCAGGAACGCCACCGTGGCCCACAGCGGCTTCAGTTCCGCGGCGCGCAGGGCGTCGAAAGTGTAGTCGCCTTGGCCTCCGCTCATGACGCCGAAACAGAGCAGGATCGCGATCGCGCCCAGGTGCGCAACCAGCAGATAAAGGAAGCCGGCCCCGCGGACGGCGGGAAGCTTGTGGTCCGTGGTGACCAGAAAGTACGATGAGAGCGCCATCGTCTCCCAGGCGACCATGAAAAGATAGGCGTCGTCGGCGACGATGACGAAGGCCATGCTGGCGAGAAACACGTGGTACTGGAGACCGATCAGCGTCAGGCGTTCGCCCGACTCGTCGCGGAAGTACCCGGCGGCGTAGACGCACACGCCGGCCGACACGGCCCCGAGCAGCATGAGGAAAAAGCCCGCCAGCGGATCGATGCGCAGGTGAAACGGAAGGTCCGGCAACCCCAGGGGCAGGGTCATCTGCGCTGCCGGCAGCCACATCGCCTGCAGTCCGAACGCGGCCAGCGCAAGGCCCGCCAGGGCACCGAGCGGAAATGCGAGCCGGCGTACGACCAAGGCGTTGCGCCCCGGCGCAAGCGAGGCCAGGGCGATGACCAACCAGGAAACGGCGGCGGCGAGCGCACCGGAAAGCGGGGATGGCAGGAAATCCATTCTATGCTGGCGCCGGCGCGCTCTGCACCGCGCGACTCAAGATCGACGAGCGCATCACCGGGGTGCGGGTTTCTTGCTTGCGGCTTTCAGGAGCCAGCTCGGCAGCTCGCGGCTGCCGGCGTGTTCGATGATGTACTCGCGGATCAGTTGGCGCACCACCTGGGAGGGCGTCAGATCTTGCGCGGCGCAGATCTCTTCGAATATCTGCTTCTTCCGCGGATCGATCAGCACCGTGAAGCGGGCAGTCTTGTTT
>JACPRN010000319.1 GCA_016189945.1 Betaproteobacteria bacterium | reverse complement strand
GGGCACGTCGTAGGCCTTGAACGTGTCGAGCGTCTGGTCGGAAAAGACCACGCCGAAGCCGAAGGTGTCCTCCGGCCCGTTGCGCTCGAAGACGGCGATGTCCCAGTCGGGCCAGGCCTTCTTCGCGAGCAGCGCGAAATAGAGCCCGCCGGGTCCGCCGCCGACGATGGTGACTTTCATGCCGGCTTCCTCAGTCTGAAGCGTTGCAGTTTTCCGGTCTCGGTGCGCGGCAGAGATTCGCGGAATTCGATGGCGCGCGGATACTTGTAGGGCGCGATCGCCTTCTTCACGTGCTCCCGGAGCGCGCTGGCGGTCGCGTCGCTGCGCTCGTGACCCGGACGAAGGACGACGAACGCCTTGACGATCGAGCCGCGCTCCTCGTCCGGCCAGCCGACCACGCCGCATTCGGCGACCGCGGGATGCGCGAGCAGCGCGTCTTCGACTTCAGGCCCGGCGATGTTGTATCCGGCCGAGATGATCATGTCGTCGGTGCGCGCCTGGAAGAAGAAGTACCCGTCCTCGTCCATAGCGTAGGCGTCGCCGGTGAGGTTCCAGCCGTCGAAGACATACTCCTTCTGCCGCTCATCGGCGAGATAGCGGCATCCGGTGGGGCCCTTGACCGCGAGCCGCCCGACCGCGCCCGGCGCGCAGGGTCGGCCTTCCGCGTCGAGCACGCTCGCCCGGTATCCCGGAATCGCGTAGCCGGTCGCGCCGCGGCGCACGCGTTCCGGCGTGTGCGAAATGAAGATGTGGATCATCTCGGTCGAGCCGATGCCGTCGATGATCTCGATCCCGCTCGCCTGCTTGAAGAGCTGGCGCGTCGCATCGGGCAGCGCCTCGCCCGCCGAGACGCACTGTTTCAGGCTCGATAAATCGCCGCGCCCCGCCATCCCGGCGATCGCGCGGTACACGGTCGGCGCCGTGAACAGCGTCGTGGCGCTGAACTTGCGCACGGCCTCGATGAGCGTTTCCGGGGTGGATTTCTCGATGAGCACGGCGGAAGCGCCGTAGCGCATCGGGAAGCAGAGCAGCCCTCCCAGCCCGAAGGTGAACGCAAGCGGCGGCGTGCCGCAGAAAATGTCGTCGCAGGAGACCTCGAGGCAGGAGCGCGGAAAGCAGTCGCACATCGCGATCACGTCGCGGTGAAAGTGCATCGTGCCCTTGGGCTTTCCCGTGGTCCCGGAGGTGAACGCGATCAGCGCCACGTCCTCGGCCAAGGTATCCGCGTTGTCAAACGTGATCGGCTGCCGGGCGCAAAGCGAATCGAGCGAGTCGGCGCCGTCGTCGTACCAGTAGCGGATCTCCTTGAGTGTGGGGCACGCCGGGAGCGCGGCCTTCAGCTCCGCGTCCAGCCGCCTGTCGGCGAGCGCGTGGCTCACTTCGGCCTTGGTGATGATGTCGGTCAGCTCCTTCGCGCGCAGCAGCGGCATTGTGGCGACGCAGACCCCGCCCGCCTTCATCACTGCGAGCCAGCTCGCGGCCATCATCGGGTTGTTCGGGCCTCTCAAAAGCACCCGGTTTCCCGGCTTGAGCCCCATCTCGCGCACCAGCACGTTCGCGATGCGGTTCGCCTGCGCCAGGAGCTGCGCGTAGGTGCACTCGCCTTCGAGTGTGCGCAGCGCGACGCGATCGCCATCGCCACGGGCCACCGTGCGGTCGAGCAGCTCCGCGCCGCAATTGAGCCGCGGAGGGTAGCGCAGCTCGGGCAGATCGAAGACGAGCTCCGGCCAGCGCGTCCGCGGCGGCAGGTTGTCGCGCGTGAAAGTATCGATGTGGGCGGTAGGTTTCATCTTCCCCAACTCATTGCGCCGGGGCCGGCGAAAACGTCTGTGACGGGTGACTCCGTCATAACGAGCGGATGAGTTTGGCGAGCTGCACGGCTGTGCGAGTGAAGGGATTCAGGCACCGCACGCCTTGGTAGACTTGGCCGTCCTGGAGATCCTCAGTCAATAGAATCCCGACACCGGCTTCGTGGGTAACGGCGATCAGCATTCCATCCCAGAAACCGATTCGATGCTGCTCGGAGGCATCAATGGCCAGGCCGAGCGTGCGACTGCTCGGCAATGCCATCGGGAATACCGAGCGAAGCTCATTGATCTGCATCTTCACCTGCATGGCGCCCAGCTTTCCCTTCCTCGTGGCGACGAAATAAAACTCGGCGAGCGCCTGCAGCGTCAAGACGCAATCCCGCTCCGCCGCGAACGTGATGACGCGTCGCGCGGTCCGGTGCTTCGAGGCGTCCCCCGCGTCAACACCGTAGATGAGGACGTTGGCATCGAGCGAAAGCCTAGACATCTTCGTAAAGATCCTCGCGTCGCCACTTCCCGATTCCCAGCGGACGGGCGGCCCCAAAGAACCGCTTCAAGGCCGATTTCTGCGCCGAGCTGAGCCGGCGTCCGCCCCGACGCGGCGCCGGCGAGATGACAGCCACCGGCTTGCCGCGGCGCGTAACGATGAATTCCCGGCCGCGCTCGACCTCTTCGATGTACCGCGAAAAATTCTGATTTGCCTGGCGCAGGCTGATATGTTGCTTCATGCCGTTATTGTAGGACGTGCTACATACAAGATCAACGCACGGCGCAAGCCGGGTTCGCAGGCAAACTCTCCCGGTTCAATGCGCGGATACCGGCGGCGCACCGCTCGGGC
>JACPRN010000314.1 GCA_016189945.1 Betaproteobacteria bacterium | reverse complement strand
GCTTCGAAGTATTGACCAAGCGGCCCTATTTGACCGCCGCCTCCTATACATTGAGCGTCGTACCGCTGTTTGTTCTCATGGGCTACCTTTGCCTGTATTTCGAGATTGGCAAAGACGTCTATTCTTCTCTCGACAAGTGGATGGGGCACCTGCCGGGCGGTCTGGCGATGGCAACCGTGGGCGGCTGCGCGGCTTTCGCGGCGGTCACCGGCGCCAGCATCGCCTGCGCCGTGGCGATCGGCGTCGTCGCGATACCCGAGATGATGCGGTACAAGTACTCTCCCGCGCTGGCCGCCGGAGTGGTGGCTGCCGGGGGCACTCTGGGAATCCTGATACCACCGAGCATAACGTTTGTCGTCTACGGGGTGCTTACCGAACAGTCCATCAGCAAGCTCTTCATCGCCGGAATCCTCCCGGGAATCATGCTGGCGGTCATGATGATGGCCTACATCTTCGTTCATGCCCGTTTTCGGCCTGATATTGCGCCCGCCGGGGTCGGGCCAACCGTTAGCTTGCGCGAGAAGATGCTATCGCTGAGGCACGCGGTGCCCGTGCTGGTACTGTTCTTGTTGGTCATTGGCGGCCTCTATGCGGGCGTATTCAGTCCGACCGAGGGTGGCGGCATCGGGGCTACGAGCGCCCTCGTTATCGGCCTAATGATGGGACGCTTCACCTGGAAAAAACTGGCTGGGGCCGTTCTCAAGACTATTGAGACTACGAGCATGATAATGTTCCTGTTCATCGGAGCGGAGTTTCTCAGCGTTTTCTTTGCCCAGAGCCGGCTGCCTTTCATGATGTCGGAATGGGCGGCTGCCCTCAGCGTCCCGCCCTTCGTTGTCATCACTTTCTTCTTGCTCATCTTCTTGGTTCTTGGTTGCATCATGCCGACGCTGCCCGTAGTGGTGCTCCTGACGCCGATCATTTTCCCGACCGTGACCGCTTTAGGCTTCGACCCGATATGGTTCGGGGTGCTGGTGGTCATCATGGTTGAAATAGGGTTGATTACCCCTCCCGTCGGCGCCAATGTGTATGCCATCGCCGGTGTCGCCAAGGACGTGCCGATGGAAACCATATTCAAGGGGATCATGCCTTTCGTTGCGGTGATGGCGATCGGCATCGTCATCTTGATGATCTTCCCGCAAATCGCGCTCTTCTTACCGGGCCTGATGAAATAATGCCGAGCGGGAGATGCTTCCTTGGAAACTACGCGGATGGCCTCCCGGCCCGGAGCCGCTCGCCCAGGCCGGCGTCGGTGTCCGCGGCCTTGTAGACCAGCACGCTCGAAACCACCAATATCGCCGCCATCACCAGCATGAATCCGTCGTAGCTGCCGGTGCGGTCAAAGGCGATGCTGGCGATCATCGGGCCGGTCGCGGAGCCGATCTGGTGAACGATGAAGCTCAGGCCCAGCACCATCCCCGCCAGCCTCGGCCCGACCATCTCATAGAACATCACGTTTTGCACGGCCACCGTGCCGAACGTCGGACCGATCGCCACCGCAACCGCGGCGTAGAAGTAGATCTCGTTCGTAAACCCCAGCGCGAGGAACAGCGTGCCGATGCCCCGCACCAAATAGCTCAAGGCGAGCATGCTGGCGCGCCCGTGACGGTCGGAGAGCCAGCCGAAGGCGAGCGCCGCGACGACGGCGGTGGCGCCGTATACGCTCACGGCGGTGGCGCCGGAGGCCAAATCAAAGCCCTTGCTCATGGTGAGCGCGACCAGATGGGCAATCTGGAAAAACGCCACGCCGCAGGACAAACGCGCGAGGAAAAGCAGGAGCATCGAGCGGCTGCGCAGGTGGGGCAGGCAAGCTCCCCAGTCGGCGCGGCGGTCCTCGAGTGCGGAACTCGGTTGCGGATCGCGGGTGCCGATCCGCGCCAGCGGCAATGCCACGAGGCCGAGCATCGCGCCGCCGGCCAGGGCCGCCGCGCGCCATTCGAAGGTCTGGATCAGGAAGTAGAAGACAGGCGCAAACAGCAAGGCGCTGAACGACGGCGCGGTCTGCGTCATGCTCACCGCGAACCCGCGCCCGGCGGCATCGAAATGCTTGGATACCAGCAGCGAGACCATCGCCGGGCCGCAGGCCCCCATAGCCAACCCGACCAGCACGCCGTAGGAAAGCATGATCTGCCACAGGTTCTGCGACAAGCCCATGCCGAGGAATCCGAGCGCCATGAGGACGATTCCCGCCAGGATCACGCCGTGCGCGCCGAAATCATCGGCGAGCTTCCCGAACAGGACCGCTCCCACGGCCCAGCCGATCATGGCGATCACGTAGGGCAAGGTGACCGTGGCGCGCGACCAGCCGAACTCCCTCTCGATGGGCGGGAGAAAGACGGGGAACGTGCTGATCGCGATCGAGGTCATGGTCAGGACCGCGACGCAGATCAGCACGATGGCGGTGCGCGATATCGGCATGGGGCGGGAACTCGCGCGCATTCTACGGGCAACTGCCGCGAAGCGTAAGTCGCAAACGTTCGCCGGAGGAGCGCAAGCGCTGGCTTGCTTCAGCGCTGCCGCGCACGGATAATTGATTTTCCGGGACGGCGGAGAAAGATCGATGAGCTACGCACTGCGGGACGAGCGGCGCTATCGGTACGGCGACTATCGCCGCTGGCCCGATGACGCGCGCTATGAGCTGATCGACGGTGTCGCTTACCTGATGGCTCCGGCACCGACCACGGATCACCAAACCTTGCTGCTCGAACTTGCACTCCAGGTGCGCTCCGCCCTGGAAGGTGCTCCCTGCCGGGTCTTGATCGCGCCGGTCGACGTCCTTTTGCCGCGCGGTACGGAAAGCGACGACGAAGTCGACACTGTTCTCCAACCCGACATGCTCGTTGTCTGCGATCCGGCCAAGGTCACCCTGCGCGGCGTGCGCGGCGCGCCGGACTGGGCCGTGGAGGTGCTCTCCCCGAGTTCCGCGAGCCATGACCAGACGATCAAGCTCGCCGCCTACGAGCGCGCCGGTGTGCGCGAATACTGGCTTATCCATCCCACCGACCGTGTGCTTACCGTATACCGGCTCGGCGCGGCTGGCTATGGCAAGCCCGTCATTCAGGAACTTTCGGGGGAAAGCGCGGTGGGCGTCCTTTCCGGGATGACCGTTCACTGGGAGCCGATCGTGTCGCGCCTGCTGCCGGCCGGAAGATAGCGTTTCGCGACATCTGGTCAGCTTCTTCGCTTTCCGGAGCGAGGCAAGCCGATGGATCTTCTTGTTTCGTCGCACCGCTTGCTGCCGGCCAGTGGCTCGCGCGTCAATCGGCGCGGATGTTCGCCGCGCGTATCACCTTTTCG
>JACPRN010000313.1 GCA_016189945.1 Betaproteobacteria bacterium | reverse complement strand
CCCCAGTCCTTGTGGTCCTTGCCGCCCCAGGTCTTGCCCTTGCCGTGCGAGAGCAGCCAGTTCAGGCGGGCGCCGACCAGCATCACCACGTCAGCCTCGGCCAGCACGTAGGAGCGGGCGGGAGCAGCGGACTGCTCGTGCGAGTCGGGCAGCAGGCCCTTGGCCATGGACATGGGCAGATAGGGGATGCCGGTCTTCTCGATGAAAGAGCGGATCTCGGCATCGGCCTGCGCATACGCGGCGCCCTTGCCCAGCACGATTAGCGGCTTCTTCGCGCCCTTGAGCAGGTCGACGGCGCGCTTGACAGCGTCGGCGCCCGGGATCTGCTTCGGCGCCGGATCGACGACCTTGATGAGGGACTTGTTGCCGGCCTCGGCATCCATGGTCTGGGCGAACAGCTTCGCCGGCAGGTCCAGGTACACGCCGCCGGGACGGCCGGAGAGCGCGGCGCGGATGGCGCGTGCGATGCCCACGCCGATATCCCCGGCGTGCAGCACGCGGAAGGCGGCCTTGGCGAGCGGCCTGGCGATCGCGAGCTGGTCCATCTCCTCGTAGTCGCCCTGCTGCAGGTCGACGATTTCGCGCTCGCTCGACCCGCTGATGAGGATCATCGGGAAGCAATTCGTGGTGGCGTTGGCAAGCGCGGTCAGGCCGTTGAGGAAACCGGGGGCCGACACCGTCAGGCAGATGCCCGGCTTTTGCGTCATGAAGCCGGCAATGGCGGCGGCATTGCCGGCGTTCTGCTCGTGGCGGAAGGAAATCACGCGCATGCCTGCTGCCTGTGCCATGCGGGTGAGGTCCGTGATCGGGATCCCGGGCAAACCGAAGATCGTGTCGATGCCGTTCAGCTTGAGGGCATCGATGACCAGATGAAAGCCGTCGGTCACCGGTGCACCGGTCCCAGCGGTGGCCACTTGAGGTTCAAGACTGCCCATTTCACACCCCCAGTTTCGTTGCGTCAGCGGCATTTGCATTGCGGGCCGCGGGCCGCCCGCCGCAAGGGTGCCGATTTTAGGAATCCCAGCTACTTAGAGCATTGACCGAGGTCAATTGTTCGCGCGTTCTAGTATCCTACCGGGTATGTCTTCCATCGCCGCGCATCCGCAGCGCAACACCATCCGGCTGCAGCTCAAACAAAACCTCATCCTGCGCGAAATGCCCGCGCGCGCGTTCGAGGATCTCGAACGCGAGCTAGACATCACCGAGTACAGGAAAGGCGAGGTGCTGGTCCGCCAGGGAACGACCAGCATGGAGCAGTTCTTCATTCTCGACGGGATTCTCAAGCGCGTGGTGAGCAATCCCCAGGGCAAGGAAATGATTCTGCGCTTCGCCGCCGAGACCGATATGGACACGTCCTACGCGGCCTGGCGGCTGAAGACGCCGATTCCCTACAGCATCGTCGCCGTGACCAAGGTACGCGTGGCGCGCCTGTCCATGCCGCACTGGGTCGAGTTCCTCGACCGGCATCCCGAAGTGAAACTGCGCTTCGAATACGAGGTGATGCGGCTCATGTCCGAGGTCATGGCGCACACGATCACGCTGCACCTGCTCGACGCACCGGGGCGGCTTGCGCGCTTCATGCGCAAGCACCAGGACCTGGTCGGGCGCATCCCGAAAAAGGAACTGGCGGCGTACCTCAACCTGACTCCGGAGACCCTGTCGCGCCTCAAGAGGAAGCGCGGTGAGGTCCTCTAGCCGGAGCGCTTGCCCCGCACCCAGGCGATGGCGGCCGAAACGATGGGCCACAGGAGCAGGAACAGCGAGAGCGCCGTCATCGACCCCACCAGCGCGTTGGAGAAGAACACGTTCAATTCGCCCTGCGATACCAGCATCGCCTGCCGGAACGAAGATTCGGCGCGGTCGCCGAGCACGATTGCAAGCACCATGGGCGCGAGGGGATAGGAGAGCTTCTTGAACACGTATCCGGTGACGCCGAACACCACCATCATCCAGACGTCGAAAATCGCGTTGTGCACGGTATAGGCGCCGATCGCGCAGACCACCATGATGATGGGCGCGATGACCGAGAACGGGATGCGCAGGATGGCGGCGAACAGCGGCACGCAGGTCAACACCACGATCAATCCCGCAATGTTGCCCAGATACATGCTCGCGATCAGGCCCCAGACGAAGTCTTTCTGCTCGACAAACAGCAGCGGGCCGGGCTGCAGTCCCCAGATCAGCAGCCCGCCCAGGAGCACTGCGGCGGTCGGTGAGCCGGGCACGCCGAGGGTCAGCATCGGCAACAGGGCCGAGGTTCCCGCGGCGTGAGCCGCGGTCTCCGGCGCCACCACGCCCTCCAACTGGCCGGTGCCGAACTTTTCGCCGTCCTTCGAGAAACGCCGCGCCACGCCGTAGCTCATGAAAGAAGCGGGTGTCGCGCCGCCCGGGACGATACCCATGAAGCAGCCGACCGCGGAGGAGCGCATCGAGGTCTTCCAGTACGTAGGCAGCCGCCTCCAAGTCTCGAGGACCACCCTGAAGTTGATCTTCGCGGATGCCCCCTTGAATGCAAGCCCCTCCTCCAGGGTGAGCAGAATCTCGCCGATCCCGAACAGTCCGATCACAGCGATGAGAAAGTCGAACCCGGCGAGCATGTGCGTCGAACCGAAGGTCAACCGCAGCGTCCCGGTCACGGGGTCGCTGCCGACGGACGCCAGCGCGAAACCCAACATCATCGAGGCCAGGGTCTTGAACACCGGTTCCTTGCTCGTGCCGACGAAAGCGCAGAAGGTCAGCAGATAGACGGCGAAAAACTCGGGGGGGCCGAACGCGAGGGCAAAGCGCGCCACGATAGGCGAGAGGAACGTGATCACGACGACGGCTACGAGCGCGCCGACGAACGACGAGGTGAACGCCGCGGTGAGCGCCTCGCCCGCGCGCCCCTTCTGGCCGAGCGGATAGCCGTCGAAGGTGGTCGCCACCGACCACGGCTCCCCCGGAATGTTGAACAGGATGCTCGTAATGGCGCCGCCGAAAAGCGCGCCCCAGTAGATGCAGGAAAGCAGGATGATCGCCGAGGTGGTGCCGCCCGGGGTCTGCGCCATGGCAAAAGTGAGCGGAAGGAGGATCGCGACGCCGTTCGCCCCGCCCAGGCCGGGCAGCACGCCGATGATGACGCCGAGGATCACGCCCACGAACATGAGGGCGAAGTTCTTGAAACTCAGGGCGACTGCGAAGCCGTGCAGCAGGGACTGGATCTCGTCCATCGTCCTAGTTCAATCCGAGCAACGCTTCGATCGGGCCCTTGGGCAGCGGAATGACGAACCAGATCTCGAAGATCAGGAAAAAGACCACGCTGTTGCCGGCCGACACCGCAAGCACTTTCCACCAGGGGTACTTGCCCAGCCAACGCATGAAGAAGCCCACGAAAAGGACCGACGCCACGTAGATGCCGACCCAGCCGATCAGGGCGGCGTAAATGGCAGTCGGCACGAGCACTGCCAGCACCAGCTTGAGCTGGCCGATCTCGACGAAGGTCTTGCTCTTTCCCGGCCCGGCCACCAGCGCGCGAACCAGGTTGACCAGCGAAGACACGCAGATGATCAGCGCGACGTAGAACGGAAAATAGCCCGGCTGCGGGCCGTCCTCGCCCCAGGCGAAGCCGAGCCGCGCGCTGTCGAAAATGGCGATCGCGCCAAGCAGCAGCAACAACGCCGCGACGGCGATCTCTGCGGTCTTGTGGCTGAACGCGGCGCGGCCGCCCGATCCCGCGGACATTCTCTCCCCTCCCTGGGCTTCGACCCACAAGCGCGGTAGGGCCTGAGCCCCGCCGCGCACGCTGACATCGGCCTTACTTGGCGATGAACCCCGCGGCCTTCATGAGCGCCACGTGCCGCGCCTCTTCCCGCGCCACCCAGTCGGCGTATTCCTTGCCGGTAAGCGCCGTCTGGTTAAACGCGCCGCGCGCCATCAGGTCCTGCCATTCCGGGGTCGCGCGGACTTTCTTGAACAGGTCGATATAGAAGGCGACATGCTCCGGTTTCACGTCCGCCGGCATGAAGATGCCGCGCAGCATCAGGTAGTCGACGTCGAGGCCCCCTTCCTTGCAGGTCGGGATGTCGCCCCAGGCCATCTTGTCGGTCACCTTGGTCTTGTACGGCATGCGTTTGGGATCGAATACGCAAAGCGGGCGCAGCTTGCCTCCGCGCCAGTGCGCCATCGCCTCGATCGGGTTGTTCACCGTCGAATCCGCGTGCTTGCCCACCAGCTGCACCGCGACGTCGCCGCCGCCCTTGAACGGAACGTAGATGAACTTGGCGCCGGTCTTCTGCTCGATCGCCGCGGTGATGATCTGATCCTCCTGCTTGGCGCCGGTGCCCGCCATCTTGAACTTGTTCGGGCCGGCCTTTTTCGCCGCCTCTATGTACTCCTTTGCGCTCTTGTACGGAGAATCCGCATTGACCCAGAGCACGAACTGGTCGAGGGCGAGCATCTGCACCGGGGTGAGGTCGCGCCAATTGAAAGGCGTATTGGTCGCAAGCGGCGTGGTGAACAGGTTCGAAAGCGTGATGATGATCTTGTGCGGGTCGCCCTTGGAGTTCTTGACGTCCAGGAAGCCCTCGGAACCGGCACCGCCCGCCTTGTTGATCACGACCATCGACTGCTTCATCAGTTTGTACTTGGCGACGATGCCCTGGATGGCGCGTGACATCTGGTCGGCACCCCCGCCCGTTCCGGCCGGGACGATGAACTCGACCGTCTTGCTGGGCTGCCAGGACTGCTGGGCCATCAATGGACCCGCGGCGGCGCCGTAGAGCGCCGCACAGGACAGAAGGAAGACTCCAACGCGGAAAGACAAAGCAAACGGTTCCATCTCATTTCCTCCAATCGTGGTTGTCCAAAAAACCCTCTTTTGCACCCTCCGCGATAGCGTGGTATCCGGCGCTCAGTGTAACCTCATGCGACGAGCTCTGGGAAAAGCGGCACGCGCAGCCGGTCGGCCAGGCCCGGGGTTTCCGTCTTCTTGGTCATCGCGCTCGCCGGGCAGGACTCCACGCAGCGCAGGCAGCCCTTGCAGTAACGGTAGTCCACCCCCACCAACTCGCGCTCGAACCTGCTGCCCTGCTCCCCGTCTTCCCAAACCAGGCAAAAATCCGGGCACACCAGGTCGCATAGTCCACAGTGGATGCAGCGCTCCCGGTTGAAGACCGGCACGAAGCCGGCGCGCGAGGCCGAGAGGTCGTTCCACACCGTGTTGCCTGGTTCGGGAATGATTCCGCCGACGGGCTGCGTCTCGAAGCCCCACGCCGGCTCCGCGCGGGCCACCGGAAGGTCGCCCTCGGCGCGGCCCACGCCCTTGAGCGTCTCGAACTCCTCGGCGCCGCGCCGGAACGCGCGCTCGTTGGCGGCAAGGGCCTCCGGATGCCTGCCCGCAAACTCCTCGGCGAGCGCCTCGAGCACCTTCTCGGCATCGAGAAAAGGAAATGCCCCGCACAGCGTCCCCAGGAGCACCGCGTTGGGACGCGACTGCTCTTTCAGCGCGATCCCCAGGGCGTCGACGCCGATCGCCCGCGCCGAACTCGGCAGTTGCGCGAGTTCCTTCGGGACAGAGCGCGCCGGCGCGTTGTAAATGAACGTGCCGTCCCGATAGAGCCCGGCAAAGGTCGCGCCGTTGCGCAGCAAGGCCGCATGGAAGACCACGATCGCATCGGGGGTCTCGACCGGCGCGCTGGTGCGGATCGGCCGTTGCGCGGGACCCAAGCGCACGAAGGAGCGCACGAGCGAGCCCTTCTTCTCCGAGCCGTAGGAGGAAAAATGCGCGCCGTTCAGCCCCATCTTCAGCACCGCCGCCGTCGCCAGCACCTGCCCCGCCGCATGGGCGCCCAGGCCCCCGATCGATTCGAACCGGATCTCGAAAAACCGGCCGTTGTCCGGCAGCGATATGCTCGGGTTCACCGGTCGCTCTCCCCGCTGGAGTCAATGCGCCCGCGGCTGCGGCGCCGGAACCTCCACCGGGATGCCGGGCGCCTTCACTTTCGCATCCACGAAGGCCTGCAGCTTGGCGATGTGGGCGTCCGTCAGATGCGCAAACCGCGCCTGCAGCTTCACGTACTCGCGCACCGGTTTATACCGTTTGGGCTTGAACTGGTAGCGGTACTCGCCGTTTTCCCACTCGTACATGTTCCACATGCCGGTGTCGATCGCGAGCCTGGCGATTTCCACCGTCTTGGAGGAGTCGAATCCCCACCCCTTGGGGCAGGGTGCGTGGATGTGCATGAAGGCCGGACCCTGCATGTTGAGACCTTTGCGCACCTTGTTGATCAAGTCGACCGGATACGCGACCGAGGCCGTGGCGACGTACTTCACCGCCGGATGGCCGCCGATCACGAGTTGCGGCGGGTCCTTGGGAAACAAGGTCTTGCCTTCTGGAATCGCGGCCCCCGGGGGCGTGAAGGTGGTATTGCTTCCATAGGGCGTGGTGGGCGAGGTCTGGATGCCGGTGTTGGCGTAGGCTTCGTTGTCATAGCAGATGAACAGCGCGTCGTGCCCGCGGTACATCATCGCCGACATGGCCTGCAGGCCGATGTCCACCGAGCCGCCGTCACCCGCCATCACGATTATGTTGGGCATTTCGCCTTCCCGCTTTCCTTTACGCAACAACACGCGGTAGGCCGCTTCTATTCCGGAGGCCACCGCACCGCCGCTGGTGATCTGGGTGTGCATCCAGGGCACCGCGTACGGGGTGCACAGGTAGCTCGCGTTGGCGACGTACATGCAGCCGGTGGGGCCGACAAAGATGGTATTCGGACCGGCCGCCTTGGCCACCAGCTTGTATTGCAGGGATGGGCCGCAACCGGCGCAGGTGCGGTGCCCGGGCACATAGTATTCTTCCTTGGGAACGTTCCGGATCAACTTGATCGGCGGAAGAT
>JACPRN010000312.1 GCA_016189945.1 Betaproteobacteria bacterium | reverse complement strand
GCGTGCCCGATGAGCTGTTCGGCGAGGCCGTCGCCGCATTTGTCGTTGCGCGCCCGGGAACGCGTCCCACCGCTCAGCAACTGATCGAGCATTGCCGCACGGAACTCGCAGGCTACAAGAAGCCCGGGCATGTATTCTTCGTCGATAGCCTGCCTAAGACCTCGGTCGGCAAAGTGCTGAAGACCGAGCTCAGGAAACTGGCTGCGAAGCACGGGCACACCGTGCAAAGCTGACGCGCTTGGTGCAAGCTAGCGCGTCTGGAACACGCGTTTCAAGGAGGAGGAACGACCATGCGATCGATGCTTCATCTTGCGGCAGTCGCGGCGCTGGGATTCTGGATCGGAAGCGCGCCGGCACAGGCCCCTGGCTATCCGGCAAAGCCGGTCCGCCTGATAGTGCCTTTCCCGCCGGGAGGCAGCACCGATACCGTGGCGCGAGTGCTGGGACCCAAGCTTGGCGAGCGACTCGGCCAGCCGGTGATCATCGACAACCGTCCGGGAGCAGGCGGCAGTCTCGGGGTCGAGCTCGCAACCAAGGCCGCACCGGACGGTTATACGATCGTCCTGGCCGCCGCGGGCGCGCTTACCATCAGTGGCAGCCTGGTGAAAAGCCCGAGTTTTGACCCGCTCAAGGACCTCGTCCCCATCACCTTGATCGGAACCAGCCCCTTCCTGCTGGTTGCCGATCCGTCGCTGCCCGCCGCCAGCGCGCGCGAGGTCATCGCGCTTGCGAAGGCCAGGCCGGGGCGGTTGACCTATGCTTCCGGCGGCAACGGCACGGCGATGCATCTGTCGGGCGAATTGTTCAAGCTGATGAGCGGAACGGACATCCTTCACATTCCGTACAAGGGAAGCAATCCTGCAGTCGCCGCTGCGGCAAGCGGCCAGACTTCGCTCGCATTTGCCGACATAACCTCCGCCTTGTCGCTGATGAAGGCGGGCCGCGTGAAGACCATAGGCGTGCTGAGCAAGGAGCGCTCCGCCCTTGCGCCCGACATACCGACCCTCGCGGAAACCGGGCTCCCCGGTTACGAATCGATCGGCTGGTTCGGATTTCTCGCGCCGGCGGGCGCCCCTGCCCCGATCATTTCCCGGCTCAACAGGGATACGGTCGCGGTGATGCAACTCCAGGAAGTGCGCGAGCGCATGACCGCGGTTGCGCTCGAGCCCTGGCCGAGCACGCCGGAGGAATTCACGGCCTACATGAAAGCGGAAACCGCCAAGTGGGCGCGGGTTATCAAAGAAGCCAGAATCGCTGCTGAATGATCGTCACCAGTTCCCACCGCCCCACACGGACGAACTGACCACCAGTTCAGCGCGATCCAAGGGCCCCCAAACCATGGTGTGAATGCAGCCGCCTGTTGATCACTAATACCGTTTCAAGCCGCTCGAAATCCCGACAATCTTCTGTGGGGGAGGAGTCTGGTGTGAACATAAGCATCCTTGTGCGCAGCCCGGGAGCGAAAACAGATCTCGTACCGCGCACAGGCCTAGCCTCGGAATTCGCGTGCGTGTGCGCCCGAACCCTGCGCGAAGCGATGCGCTGCAAGCCGTGAGCGCCGAGCGCAAGCCTGTCGATGCGCTTGCGTTCGGCATGATGATCTTGATCTGCATGCTATGGGGCTTCCAGCACGTCACGATGAAGCTGGCAGCGCCGCACATTTCGCTGGTGATGCAGGCGGGCGTCCGCTCAATCGTGGCCACGCTGCTGCTTCTCCTCTGGGCAAGGCTGCGCGGGATCGCGCTGTTTCGCCGCGACGGCACCCTGGGAAGCGGCCTGCTGGCGGGATTGCTGTTCGGTTGGGAGTTCTTTTTCACCTACGCGGGGCTCCAGTACACCGGCGCTGCGCGCATGACGGTGTTCATAAACACGGCGCCGTGCCTGACGGCGCTCGGGCTCGCCGCTTTCATTCCGGAAGAGCGCCTCGGGCTGCGCCGCTGGATGGGCATCTTGATGGCCTTCTCGGGGGTCGCACTCGCATTCGCCGACGGCTTCGCCGCGCCAGGCAAGGCGGGTCTCCTCGGCGATGCCTTCGGGCTGGCGAGCGCGCTGCTGTGGGCTGCGACCACGGTGCTCATCCGCACCACGAAACTCGCTGCCGTGAGTGCGGAGAAGACGCTGTTCTATCAACTCGCCGTGTCCGCCGTCATGCTGCCCGCGGTGTCGGTCGCGATGGGCGAGCCGGGATTCGTCAGCATGACCGCCGCGGTGGCCGTGATCGTCGTCTACCAGGGCGCGATCGTCGCTTTTGCGAGTTACCTCGCCTGGTTCTGGCTGCTGACGAAATACCTCGCCGCGCGGCTGAAGGCGATCGTGTTCCTGTCGCCGATGTTCGGCGTTGTATCGGCGCACCTGGTTCTCGGCGAGCCGATCTCGGCCGCATTCCTCGGTGCTGCCGCGATGGTCGCGGCGGGGATCGTGCTGGTCAACCTGCCCGGTAGGTAGCCGGTGGCTGCGTCCCGTCCCGCGCTTTTGGTGCGCGGCCGGGCGGCGGCGATTGCACGACGAGCCATACGATCCGTTCGCTCCCGTCATTGCGGATACCGTGCAGCGTGCCGCGGGGGTTCAGGATCACGTCCCCCGGTCCCACGGGTCTCTCCTTGCCGTCGATCGTCGCGGTGCCGCGGCCCTGAACGATCACCATGATGTCCACCGTGTTTTGATGGCTGTGCGGCTTCGCCTGCTCGCCCGGGTCGATGTGGAGGCACTTCACCACCGCGTCATCGCACTCGAGCAAGGCGTCCGATTTCTCCGGCGCCACAAACGGGACGGAGTTTTTCCAGTTGTCGACCAGCATATTTCCTCCTCGGTGAAGAAACGCCCGATCCGGCGCGCGTTCGCCTGCTCTGCGTGGCGGGAATACCGTATACAATCGACCGGCGTTCAAAGCCAGCGTGAGCATTATTATCGATCTCCTCTATGACGACAGACAAGCATCGAGTAGCGGTGGTGCAGGCGGCGCCGGTCGGCTATGACCTTGCAGCGACGCTCGGCAAGACGGAATCCCTGACGCAGGAGGCCGCAAGCGGCGGCGCGCGCCTCGTGCTCTTTCCGGAGGCGTTTATCGGCGCCTATCCGCGCGGACTTTCTTTTGGCGCCACCGTCGGGAACCGCACCGAGGAGGGACGGAATGAGTTCCGCGCTTACTGGGAGGCCGCCATCGAGGTGCCCGGCCCGGCCACGGCACGGCTGGGCGCGATCGCCAAGGAGAACCGCGTGTACCTGGTGGCTGGCGTGATCGAGCGCGACGGGGGAACGCTCTATTGCACCGTCGTGTTTTTCGCGCCCGATGGACGGTTTCTCGGCAAGCATCGCAAGCTCATGCCGACCGGGTCGGAGCGCCTGGTGTGGGGCTTTGGCGACGGGTCGACGATGCCGGTATTCGACACCCCGCTCGGAAGAATGGGCGCGGTGATCTGCTGGGAGAACTATATGCCGCTCGTGCGCGCCGCGCATTATGCGAAAGGCATCCAGATCTATCTTGCGCCCACTGCCGACGGCCGCGATACCTGGCTCGCAACGGTGCGGCACATCGCCGTGGAGGGAAGGTGCTTCGTGCTCTCGTGCAACCAGTTCGCGCGCGCATCGGACTATCCGGAGCGCGCCGAAGCTGCGGGCGAGAACGCGTCCAGGGTGCTCTCTCGCGGCGGAAGCTGCATCATCAGTCCGCTGGGAGAGTTTCTCGCCGGGCCGAATTACGAGGGCGAATGCATCCTGACGGCCGATCTCGACCTGGGGGAAATTGCGCGCGGCAAGTTCGACTTCGATGCCGTGGGGCACTACGCGCGCCCGGACGTATTCCGGCTGATAGTCGATGAAACTCCGAAGCCGCCCGTGGTGTTCAGGAAGGAGGACATGTGAGATCGGAATCTGATTATGAGCGCTGAGTGTGATTTCAAGATCACGCTGCTCGGAACGGGCGCGCCGCCGCCGAACATCGAGCGCTTTGGACCGAGCACGCTGGTCGAGGCGGGTGACCAAAAACTGCTTTTCGACGCGGGGCGGGGCGTTCCCAT
>JACPRN010000309.1 GCA_016189945.1 Betaproteobacteria bacterium | reverse complement strand
GTCTTCAGTAGGTTAGCGCCAGGGGAAGGTTGGCCGAGCGGTTTAAGGCACCGGTCTTGAAAACCGGCAGGGGCGCAAGCTCCTCGTGAGTTCGAATCTCACACCTTCCGCCATTCCGTCCCGCTCATTGCGCGGCCACGCCGGCCGCCTTCACCGCCTCCTGCCACATTAGCCAATTCGCTTTCAGCATATCCGCGAATTGCTCCGGCGAATTGCACATCGCATCGACGCCGGTTGCCTCCAGCTTGGCGCTGAATCCGGCATCCTGACAGGCAGGCCTGAGTGCATTGGCGACGATCGAGATCACGTCCTTCGGCGTTCCGGCGGGCGCCATCAGGCCGTTCCATGTCGCGGTCGAAAATCCCGGGTATCCCTGCTCGGCCACTGTCGGCACCTCGGGCAGTTGGCCCACGCGCTTGTCGGTGGAGACCGCAATAACCCTGATCTTGCCGTTCTTGTGATGCAGCAGCGTTTCGTATACGCCGCCGATGTAGAGCGGCACGTGTCCACCCAGAACGTCGGTTAGCGCGGGAGCGTTGCCCTTGTAGGCGACATGAGACATGGCGATTCCCGCTCGCTTCAAAAGCAGCACCATGGTGAGATGAGCGAGCGTACCGGCGCCTCCCGAGGCGTACGGCACCTGGACCGAGCGCTCCTTGGCGTGAGCGACGAGTTCAGTAAGCGTCTTGACCGGAAAGTTCGGATTTGCTGCAAGTGCCTGCGCATTGGAGCCGACGACCGAAATCGGCGCGAAACTCTTGAACGTGTCGTAACGGACCTTCTGCATATGCGGGACGATCTCCATTACCCCGGCTGACGCGAGAAACAAGGTGTAGCCGTCCGCAGGGGCGCGCGCGACGAATTCGGCCGCGATTGTGCCGGTCGCGCCAGCGCGGTTCTCAACGACAAATTTCTGCTTTAGCCCCTTGGTGAGCCACTCCGCGGTGAGGCGCCCGACGCTGTCGCCGGTGCCGCCTGCAGGAAAAGGTACTACGATCGTGACTAGCCGCTCGGGCCATGAAGCCTGTGCTGCCATCGCCACGGCGGCAGCGAACAAGCCTGCGCCAACGCGTATCGCTATCGCTCTCATTGCCAGCTCCTCCCCCGCCAACGAAAAGACGAGTCACCTAAAGAAAGGATAACACGCTGCGGCGCCTGGCGCCGAACCGTTGGGCGCCGCAGAGCCGCGCAGCAATGACGAATGCATTCGGGGCGATCCGTGCACTGGCTTCACCGTAATGCTACGATTCCCTCGATCGACGCCGACACGGCGCGCAAGACAGGTGGAATCGGCAGAGATCCACCTCTTGAAGTCATCGCGAGGGGTCAGGTGAAATCAGAGTCGTACGATTTTGTGATCGCTGGAGCCGGATCGGCCGGCTGCGTGCTTGCCAGCCGGCTGAGCGCGGATCCCAAAGTGCGCGTGCTGCTGCTCGAGGCCGGCGGCTGGGATCGGGATCCCTGGATCCACATTCCGCTCGGATGGGGCCGCATCTTCCAGAAACGTGCGCACGACTGGCTCTATTTTGCCGAGCCCTCGGCCACCATGGACAGCCGGCGCATCGAATGCGCCCGCGGTAAGGTCGTCGGCGGTTCCTCATCGGTCAACGCGATGGCGTACTATCACGGTCACCGCGGCGACTATGAGCGCTGGGCGGCGAAGGGCCTGCCGCAGTGGTCCTACGCGCACGTGCTGCCGTATTTCCGCCGCGGGGAGGCCTGGGAAGGCGGCGCCAGCACCTATCGCGGCGGCGACGGCCCGCTCACCACGCAATACTGCCGCTTCCGCGACCCCTTGTGCGACGCATTCATCGAAGCCGGCAAAGCGGCGGGGCATCCGGTCACCGACGACTACAACGGCCCCAGGCAGGAAGGTTTCGCGCCCATTCAAATGACGCTGCGAAACGGGCGGCGCTGCAGCGCGGCGGTCGCGTATCTTCGACCGGCGATGGCGCGCGCCAATCTGACGGTCGAAGTGAAGGCGCTCGCCACCCGGGTCGTGATGGAAGGCTCGCGCGCCGTCGGCGTCGAGTATGTGCAGGGCGGGGAGAAGCATGTTGCCCGCGCCGAAAGGGAGGTCATCCTCTCCGGCGGCCCGATCAATTCGCCGCAACTGCTGCTGCTTTCCGGGATCGGCCATCCCGACGAACTGAAGCCGCACGGCATTGCGCCCCGCGTCGCGCTGAAAGGAGTGGGCAAGGGCCTGCTCGATCACACCTCGGCGATCGTGAGCTTCCGCCGCAAAGAACCCGCCGGCCCGTTTCAGCGCCATATGCGGCTTGACCGCATCGCGCTTGCGCTTGCGCAGGCGTATTTGTTCGGCAAGGGCTTTGCCTCGGATCTTCCGTTCGGGATTACCGCGTTTCTCAAGACCCGCGAGCAGGAGCCGGTGCCCGACGTCCAGCTCCTTTTCTGGATGGGGGCGACCACCACCGCCGCGCCTTATCTGCCGCCGTTCAAGAAGGCGTTTACCGACAGCTTCTCATGCCGCGCCATGCCGATGCGGCCCACAAGCCGCGGTTCCGTCGGCCTGGCCTCCGCCGATCCGGCCCAGGCGCCGCGCATTCAGCAGAATTTTCTCGGCAGGGAGGATGAATGGCGCGTGATCCGCACCGGCGTGCACATGATCCGCGATATCGCCCGGCAGCCGCCGCTCGCGCCGTTCGTCGCCGGCGAACTGTCCCCCGGATCGGCCTGCGCCTCCGACCGCGACATCGAGGCGTATGTGCGCTCGACCATGGGCACCGTGCACCATCCGGTGGGCACCTGCATGATGGGTCCGGCATCCGACGAAATGGCGGTGGTCGACGGCGAACTGCGCGTGATCGGCGCCGAAGGGCTGCGCGTGGTCGATACCTCGGTCATGCCGGACTTGATCGCCGGAGCGACCAACGGCCCGGTCATGATGATTGCGGAGAAAGCCTCCGACATGATCCTCGGGCGGACGCCGCTGCCGCAGGCTGACGTCTAGCGGCAGACAGCGGTTCTTTCCGGAAATGAGAAAAGGGGGAAAGGCGATGACGACGACACGATTTTTCTGGCTTGCATTCTTCATCCTGTCTTGCATCAGCAGTGTGGGCCAAGCCCAGACTTGGCCCTCAAAGCCGGTGCGGGTGATCGTTCCGGTCTCCGCGGGCAGCGGCATCGATATCGTGGGTCGCGCGGCGTCCCAGCGATTGGCCAAGGAGTTGGGACAGCCCTTGGTGATCGAAAATCGCGCCGGCGCGGGGACCACGATCGGCGCCGCCGTGGTCGCGAGCGCAGCGCCCGACGGCTACACGTTGCTCTTCGCGTCTCCTGCGCTGACCACGACGCCCTCCACCATCGCCAAGCTCAGCTACGATGTGGCGCGCGACTTCGTCGCGGTCGCTCCTTTCACAAACACGCCGCTGATCCTGGTGACGCCGCGCGGCAAGTACAAGACCGTCGGCGACATGGTGGCCGCCGCCAAGGCCGGGAAGAATCCGATCAGCTATGGGATCAACGGCCATGGCTCCGCGTCGCATTTTGCAACGGAGCGCTTCCGCCTCGGCGCGGGATTCCAGGGCCAACCGGTCGCGTACCGCGGCACGCCCGAGGCCTTGACCGAGGTGATGACGGATCGGCTCGGATTCTATTTTTCGCCGCTCACGGCCACCCAATCGTTGATCACCGAAGGCAGGGTCGATGCGCTCGCGACGACCAGCCGCAATCGCCCCTCCAAGCTGCCGAACGTGCCGACCTTCGCCGAAGCCGGCTACCCGAACGCCGATTTCGATTTCTGGGTCGGCCTTTTCGCCCCGGCGAAAACGCCGCGCGATATCGTCGAGAGGCTCTATCGCGAAGCGCGCAAGATCTCCGCATCCGCCGAGTTCCGAAATGCGATGTCGGGAATCGGCGGCGAACCCATGGAGCCCATGACCATCGAGCAGTTCAACGCCTATATTCGGGCGGAACTCGCGCGCAACGCCGGGATCGCCAAAGCGGCCGGATTGGTTCCTCAGTAGCGGGCTGTCGGGCGGGAGGAGGGGTGGAACGGTTCGACACTATCATCGTCGGCGGCGGTTCGGCCGGCTGTGTGCTGGCCAACCGCCTGTCGGCGGATCCCGCGCGCAAGGTGTTGCTTCTTGAAGCCGGCCGCGACGATCCGCCCGGCGCAGAACCGGCCAACATCCTCGACACGTTTTCCGTCGCGCTCTATTACCAGGACAACGTCTGGCCAGGGCTCATGGTGCGCTGGCACCCGCGCGAGAAGCCGTATTCGCGCCTCGCCCCCCACCTGCAGGCAAGAGTGATCGGCGGAGGATCGAGCATCAACGGCATGATCGCGATACGCGGTCTGCCCGATGATTACGACTCGTGGGCGCGAGCGGGCGCTCAAGGGTGGGCGTGGTCGGACGTATTGCCCTATTTTCGGAAACTGGAGCGCGACACCGATTTTGACGGGCCGCTGCACGGCCGTGACGGTCCCGTGGCGATCCGTCGCATTCCCGAATCTTCCTGGCCGGCCTTCTCGCGCGCGGTCGCCGAGTCCCTGCAGGCGCGCGGCCTGGTCTTCAGCCCCGACATGAACGCCGCCCACGGCGACGGCGTGTTCCCGTTTCCGCACAACAATACGCCGCAGAGCCGTGTCACGATGGCGATGGCTTACCTCAACGCCGAGGTCAGGGCCAGGCCCAACCTGAGGATCATCGGACGCCGGACGGCATCGCGCATCCTCATCGATGCCGGACGCGCCGTGGGGGTCAGGACGCAGGTCGACGGAAGCACCCAGGATTTTTTTACCGGAGAGGTCGTCCTCTCCTGCGGCGCGCTGCAAACACCGGTGCTGCTGATGCGCTCAGGCGTCGGCAACGCCCGGGAGCTGCGGCCGCTTGGCGTCCAGGTTGCCGCCGACGTAGCGGGCGTGGGCGAGAACCTGCACGATCATCCGTTCGTCGCGATCGCCGGTTATCTCAAACGCCATGCCAGGCAATCCGGCGCGCTGCGCTCTGCGAATTGCGTCGTCGGACGCCATTCTTCAAGGACCGAAGACCGGTTTCCATCCGACCTGAATCTCGGAGTGGCGGGCAAGATGGGCTGGCATCCCCTGGGCAGACGCCTGGCCGGCATGATCGTGGCCCTCTACGGGGTGCGCTCGCGGGGCAAGGTCAGCCTCGCGGGCAACGGGGAATCGCTGGCGCCAAGCTTCGAGTACAACCTCCTCAAGAACGATTCCGACCTCGCCCGCCTGCGCGACGGGTTCCGCTTTGTACACGGCATCATGTCCAGCGCACCGGTGCAAGGGCTGTTCCATGAGATATTCGCGGCGAATTTTTCGCCCCGGGTGCATCGCATCAACCAGGTCAACTGGGGCAACTGGGCAAAGACAGCGGCGCTCGCCGCGGTGCTGGATTGCGCCGGCCCGTTTCGCGGCCGAATACTCAATGCGCTGGTGAGCCCGGGGTACTCGCTCGACCGCCTCATGGGCGACGAGCGCCTGCTCGATGCTTGGTTGCTCCGTCACGCGAGCGGGTACTTCCACCCCGTGGGCTCCTGCAGGATGGGCGCGGAAAGCGACCCGTACGCGGTCGTCGATTCCAGCGGCCGCGTGCGCGGCGTCGCCGGACTGCGGATCGCCGATGCCTCGATCATGCCCTCCATCACGCGCGCGCCAACGCATCTCACCACGATCATGATCGCCGAAAAGATGGCGGACGCAATGAACGGGCAGCGGCTTGGATCAAGCGCTTAGACGCGGCCACAGCTTTTTGCAGCGCCGGCCCGAATACCTTTACCGCCAGCGCAGTGCTACGATCAGTTCGATCGAAGCATGGCGCGGCGCGCAAGGCGGGTGGGATGGGCACAAATCCACCGCTTGAGGTCACACGGGGAGGGGGCAGGTGAAGTCGGAATCGTACGATTTCGTGATCGTGGGAGCGGGCACGGCCGGATGCGTGCTTGCCCACCGGCTGAGCGAAGAGCCCGAGGCGCGCGTGCTGCTGCTCGAGGCGGGCGGCGCCGACTGGGACCCGCTGATTCACATTCCGCTCGGCGTCGGAAAAATGTGGCAACTGCGTCTGCACGACTGGGGCTACGACACCGAACCCGAGCCCAACCTCGACAATCGCGCGATCGAGGTGATGCGCGGCAAGGTGCTCGGCGGCTCGTCCTCGATCAACTTCATGGGCCACAACCGGGGCAACCGCAGCGACTACGCGCGCTGGGCGCGCTCAGGCCTTTCAGACTGGACTTACGAGACGAGCTTGCGGTCGTCGATGCGCAACTGCGCGTGCGCGGCGTGGAGCGCCTGCGGGTCGCCGACGCTTCGGTCATGCCGGACCTCGTCAGCTCGAACATCAACGCCTGCGTGCTCGCGATCGCCGAGCGGGCATCGGATCTCGTCAGGGGCCGAGCACTTCCGGCCGAGGCGGGCAACGCGGTGACAGTTTCGGCTTGAGTCTATGCTTGTGACCAGAGGAGGTGTTTCATGAGAAAGGGATTGTTCGCCAAATTGCTCGCCGGCGCCATGCTCGCGGCCGCTGCCGCATCAGCGTCGGCGCAGAGTTTCCCGTCCCGGCCGATCCGCATCATCGTGGCGGTCACGCCAGGCGGCGGGAACGATCTGGCGGACGTGCGCGAGCGTTTTGCCGGCATCGGCTTCGAAAGCACGCCGAACTCACCGGCCGAAATGCGCCAAATCATGGTCGCCGAGATCGGGAAATGGGCCAAGGTCATAAAGACTGCGGGGATCCAGCCGCAATGACGGCGCAACGTTATTAGAGGAAGGGATTGCCATGGTCGAGCTATATACCGCTATCTG
>JACPRN010000305.1 GCA_016189945.1 Betaproteobacteria bacterium | reverse complement strand
TCGCAATTGCACTGCACAATGCGGAGATGGGTTAAAGGCAAAACCACCACCGAAATGATTTGACCTCGCCCTGTTTTGCGATCGAATGGTAAGGAGGAGCACATGACGCTCGGAGAGAAAAAGGAGTACTGGCGCTGGGAGGAAAACGCCTGGGTGGACGAGGCGAAGGACTGGCGTTCGGCCAAGATCGTCGCCGCCGGGATCGACGTGGGATCGGTATCCTCGCAAGCGGTGATCGTCTGCGACGGCGAGCTTTATGGGTTTACGAACATGCGCACCGGCAACAACAGCCCGGACTCGGCCAACAACGCCATCAAGGGCGTGATGGAAAAGTGCGGCATGACGCTCGACAATATCCACTTCGTGGTCGGCACCGGCTACGGCCGCGTGAACGTCCCCTTCGCGCACAAGGCGATCACCGAGATCGCCTGCCACGCGCGCGGCGCGAATTACATGGGCGGATCGGCCATCCGCACCATCCTCGACATGGGCGGCCAGGACTGCAAGGCGATCCACTGCGACGAGAAAGGCAAGGTTACCAACTTCCTCATGAACGACAAGTGCGCCGCCGGAACCGGCCGCGGCATGGAGGTGATCGCGGACCTGATGCAGATCCCGATCGCGGAACTTGGGCCGCGCTCCTTCGATGTCGACCAGGAACCGGCGGCGGTGTCCTCGGTGTGCGTCGTGTTCGCCAAGTCCGAGGCGCTCGGGCTCTTGAAGTCGGGATGGACCAAGAACAAGGTGGTGGCCGCCTACTGCCAGGCGATGGCCGAGCGCGTGGTGTCGCTGCTCGAGCGCATCGGGGTGGAAAAGGAATTCTTCATCACCGGCGGCATCGCCAAGAACCCGGGCGTCGTGAAGCGCATCGAGCGCATCCTCAAGATCGAGGTGGCAAAGACCAAGTACGACAGCCAGATCGCCGGCGCGCTCGGTGCGGCGCTGTTTGCGAACACGCTGGTGATGAAGCAGGGAGCGGCGGCGCCGATCAAGGCGGCGGCGTAGAATCGACTCCGCTGCGGGCGGAAAGGACGAACGGATGATTGCGAACTACGGTTACAAGGACGGTTCGGGCGAGTACTATATTTCGATCGACACCGACAAGTGCATCCAGTGTCCGGTGGACCGGGCCTGTACCCGAGCGTGTCCGAAGAGCATGTTCGAGATCATGACCGACGACTACGACGACGTGGTCGCCGCGGTGAAGCAGTCGCACCGCAAGACCCTTGCCTACGACTGCACCGGGTGCAAGCCCTCGGGCGGCTACGGCGCGCTTCCGTGCACCTCGGCGTGCACGCCCGGCGCGATCAAGCACTCCTGGTAGAGCATGGCGGCGAAGATCATCGAGCTCAAGAGCGCGCGCGGGGAGCGCGAGGCGCAGCTCCTCGCCCAGGGGTGGGCGAAGCGGACCACCATCGACGAGCCGCGCCTTTCGGAACTGATCGAAACCTACAGGGCGCTCGGCTACGAGGTCGAGGTGATCGAGCATCGAAGCGAATCGGACTCCTGCGGCACCTGCTTCGATGCGGGCACGCAGGATGTCCGGTTCTACGCCGACATCTGGCTGCGGAAGAAGCCGGGCGCGGCGAACGGGCACGACGAGCTGTTTTGATCGCAAAGCGCGCGCTTTGCCGCGGAAAAAACGGGAGAAAAGCGAATGGCTCAGCAACCCAAGATGCGCGTGATGAAGTCATCGGACCTCGATGCGCTCCTCAGGATCGATGAGCAGACATCGCGGCAGAACCGGCGCGAGTATTACGAACGCAAGCTCGCGGCGCTGCTCGATCCGCGCCACACCATCAATTCCTCGCTGGTGGCCGAAGTCGACGGCAAGGTGGTCGGATTCATCATGGGCGACATCTACTTCGGCGAGTTCGGCATTCCGGAGACCAGCGCCACCATCGACACCCTGGGCGTCGAGCCCAAGATACAGCATCACGGCATCGCCAGCGACCTGATGGACCAGTTCATCATGAACATGAAAGCGGCCGGCGTGAACAAGATCTATACGCTGGTGAACTGGGACGACTTTGCGCTGGAGCGTTTCTTCTCCCGCCACAGGTTCGTGCCCTCGAAGCGCATCAATCTGGAGTTGACGCTGCCCTGACGATGTGGATCGACGCCCACTGTCACACCAAGTTCTCCTACGACAATTGGCTCGAGCCGCTTGACCTTGTCCGGCGCGCGCGCAGCCTCGGCCTTGCCGGCGTTTGCATCACCGAGCATCATTCCTTCGATGCCTCAGCGCCGCTCGCGCGCATCGGGCGCGAAGAAGGGCTGCTGGTGCTGCGCGGAGTCGAGATTTCCACCGACAAGGGGCACCTTCTCGCTTACGGCGTCGAAGACGACGGCTGGAACATCTGGGGCCGCGACACCTATTTGCCGATGGAGAAGGTGATCGAGCGCGTCGCCGCGCTGGGCGGCATCTGCGTGCCGGCCCATCCGTACCGCGAAATCGGGGTCGCGAGCCTGCTGGACGGGCTTTTCGATCTGGAAGGCATCGCCGCGGTCGAAACCCACAACGGCAACAACAGCGACGGCGACAACGATCTGGCCCGAGCAGCCGCGGCGCAGCTTGCGCTGCCCACCCTGGGCGGAAGCGATTGCCACAAGGCGGGCGCGGTCGGCCGCTGCGCCACCGAATTTCGCCTGCCGGTGACCGATATGCCGTCCTTCATCGCCGCGGTGCGCTCCGGCGCCTGCCGCGGCGGCTACTATCCCCGTTTCGCTGCCGCCGGCGCGGACCGCAGCGTCCCGGCCTGAACCGAAGAGCGATTCCACCCGCCCCGGAGGCGCGCGTTTGACGCGGGGCATAGACGCCCTGCGGTGGTTTCAGGTATAAAAGACTCCTGGTCACGCAACCATCCTGACGGTAGGGGCGCCCGGGCGCGAGCCGGGGCGCAAAATCAACGCAGAGGAGGAAACGCAACATGCTCAAACATTGGGTACGAATGGCCGCCGTCGCGGCGCTGGCAACGGCGTTCGGCGCCCAGGCGCAGGCGCCGATCAAGATCGGTACGGTGCTGTCGATCACCGGACCTGCGGCTTTCCTCGGCGATCCCGAGATCAAGACGCTGCAGCTCTACATCGAGAAAATCAACGCCGCGGGCGGCGTGCTCGGCAGGAAGATCGAGCTTTACAGCTTCGACGACGGCTCGGACGCGAACAGGGCCAACAGTTTCACCAAGCGCCTGATCGAGGAAGACAAGGTCGACATCATCGTTGGCGGCACGACCACCGGTTCGACCATGGCGATGGTGCCGCTGGTCGAAAAGGCCGAGATCCCGTTCATTTCGCTCGCCGGCGCGGTGGTGATCATCGAGCCGACCAAGAAGTGGGTGTTCAAGACACCGCATACCGACCGCATGGCCGCGGAAAAAGTCTACGAGGACATGAAGAAACGCGGCTTCTCGAAGATCGGGCTACTGGCGGAAAACTCCGGTTTCGGCCAGTCGGGCAAGAAGGAGTCGCACGCCGTGGCGGCCAAATACGGCATCCAGATCGTCGCCGACGAGATGTACGGACCCAAGGACGCCGACGTGACGACCCAGCTCACCAAGATCAGGAACACCCCCGGCGTTCAGGCGATCCTCGTCTTCGGTTTCGGTCAGGGACCCGCGGTGGTGACCAAGAACTACGGCCAGCTCAGCCTGAAACTGCCGCTGTACCAGTCGCACGGTGTCGCCTCGGCCGAGTACATCAAGCTCTCGGGCAAGGCGGCCGAGGGCGTGCGCCTGCCCGCGGCGGCGCTGCTGGTGGCCGACGTGCTCCCGAAAACCGATCCGCAGAAGCCGGTGGTGGTCGGCTACTCCAAGGCCTACCGCGACCGATTCAAGTCGGAGGTCTCGACCTTCGGCGGTCATGCCTATGACGGGCTGATGATTGCTGTGGAGGCGATCAAGCGTGCCAAGAGCACCGACAAGGCGAAAGTGCGCGACGCGATCGAGCAGACCAAGGGCTTCATCGGCACCGGCGGCGTGGTCAACATGTCGGCCAAGGACCACATGGGCCTCGACCTGAGCGCGTTCCGAATGCTCGAAATCCGCAACGGGGGTTGGACGCTGGCGAAATGACCCGCGGGCCGGCGCCGCCGGCCGCGTTATTGCGGGCGAAGCGGTTTCTTCGCGCGAAGAGATCGCTTCGCCGTTTCGTTCCCCGCATTGACCGCTGGTAGTGAGGCTGAGCGCAACCGACGGCCCCATGCTCTCCCAAGCCCTGCAGTTCTTCTTTTCCGGCCTGACCAGCGGCGCGATCTACGCGCTTGCAGCGATCGGTTTCACCATCATCTACAACTCGAGCGGCGTCATCAATTTCGCCCAGGGCGAATTCATCATGGTCGGCGGCGTCGTTGCCGTGATGCTCACCGACGCGGGCGTTCCCCTGCCGCTTGCCATCGCGATCGCCGTGGCCGTCGCAGGCATCGTCGGCCTGTTGCTCGAAAAGCTCGCCATCGAGCCCGCCGGCAACGCCGAGGTCGTTACCCTGATCATCATCACCATCGGCGCCTCGATTTTCATCCAGGGAGTGGTGCAGGTCGTGTTCGGCAAGGGCCAGAGGGCCCTGCCTCCCTTCACCGGCGATAAGCCGATTCTTTTCGGCAGCGCGTCGCTCCTGCCGCAGAGCCTGTGGATGATCGGCACCGGCGCGCTCATCGTGCTGATGCTCGCCTGGTTCTTCGGCCGCACGAGGCTCGGAAAAGCGGTGCTCGCGACCGCGCACAACCGGCTGGCCGCGCAGCTCGTCGGCATCAACACGCGCCACGTTCTCGCCGTGAGCTTCGTGCTCTCGGCGCTGGTCGGAGGGGTCGCGGGCGTGGTCTCGGCGCCGATCACGCTCACTTCCTACGACACCGGCATCATGGTCGGCTTGAAAGGGTTTGTCGCCGCGACCCTGGGCGGCCTGGGCAGCGGCGCGGGCGCGGTGGTGGGCGGCCTCATCCTCGGACTGATGGAAGCGCTGGTGGCCGGCTACGTCTCCTCCGCATACAAGGATGCGGTGCCGTTCGTGCTCATCATCCTGATTCTCTTTTTCATGCCGCGCGGGCTGTTCGGCGAGCGGGTGACGGAGCGGGTTTGAAAGCGCTGGCACGCCATCGGGGCATGCTGATCACTGCGGCGGTGATCGCGCTGCTGCCCTTGGCGCTGCCCAACAACTACTACTACGACGTTGCCATCCGCATCGGCATGAATGCGGCCATGGTGGTCGGATTGAACCTGCTGATCGGCTACGCCGGGCAAATCAGCCTCGGACACGCCGGATTCGTCGGCCTGGGCGGCTACGCCTCGGCGATTCTCACCAGCCGGTACGGCTGGCCGCCGGTGGCGGCGATGCTCCTTGCCATGGCCTGCGTCGGCGCCATCGCTTTCCTGGTTGCGCGTCCGATCCTGAGGCTCAGGGGCCATTATCTGGCCATGGCGACGCTCGGCCTCGGCATCATCATCTACATGGTGCTGGTGAACGAATCGTCCCTGACCGGCGGCAACGACGGCATGCAGGTGCCGCCGTTTACCTTGTTTGGCGCCACGCTTGCAAACGAGCGCGCCTGGTATTGGGCGACCGGCGCGGTCCTGCTCGTGGCGATCTGGGTGGCCAACAACATCGTCGATTCGCCGCTCGGCCGAGCGCTTCGCGCCCTGCACGGCTCCGAGGTTGCAGCGCAAGTCGCAGGCGTAGACACCACCCGCTACAAGGTCCGGGTCTTCGTAGTGTCGGCGGTGTTTGCGAGCGTGGTGGGCAGCATGATGGCGCATTACGTGGGCTTCATTACGCCCCAGGTATCGGGATTCTTTCACTCGATCGAACTGGTGACCATGGTGGTCGTGGGCGGCATGGCCTCGACCTACGGGGCGGTTGTCGGCGCGGCGATCCTCACCATGCTGCCGCAAGTGCTGTCGCGCTTCGAGGGCTATGAGATGATCGCCTTCGGCGCCATACTCATGCTTACCATGATCTTCCTGCCGCGCGGGCTGCTGCCGACGATCGCGGCCAGGTGGCGGCGCTCGTGAGCCTGCTTGCGGTCGAAGCGCTGTCCAAGTCGTTCGGCGGCGTGCACGCTGTCCAGGACCTTTCGTTCGAAATCGAGCAGGGCAAGATCCATTCGATCATCGGACCAAACGGCGCCGGCAAGACCACGGTGTTCAACCTGCTCACGGGGCTCTACAAGCCGAGCACGGGGCGGGTCGTATTCGATGGCGAAGAAGTCACCGGCAGGGATGCGCACGAGCTGGCCCGACGCGGAATGAGCCGCACGTTCCAGAACCTGCAGATCTGCTTCAATATGAGCGCGGTGGAAAACGTCATGGTAGGGGCGCATCTTCGGCTCGACCAGCGGCTGCTCGGCTGCATGCTGCGCTTGCCGGCCGTGAAACGCGGCGACACGCGCTGCCGCGACGAGGCGGTCGAGCTGATGCATTTTGCCGGGGTGGGCAAGTACGCCGGCGCCGAGGCGCATGCCATGCCCTACGGGGCGCTGAAGCGCTTGGAGATTGCGCGCGCCTTGGCTGCTCGCCCGAGGCTGCTGCTGCTCGATGAGCCCGCTGCCGGACTCAATCCGACCGAGACGCACGAGATCGACGAGTTGATCCAGAAAGTCGCGGCCTCGGGCACGACCGTGGTGCTGGTCGAGCACGACATGAGGCTGGTGATGGGGATCTCCGATCACATCCTCGTGCTCGACTACGGCAGGAAGCTCGCCGAGGGCAGCGCGCGCGAAGTGCGCGCCAATCCCGAGGTGATCGCGGCCTACCTTGGCACGCTCTCGGAGTCGCAGGAACGGTGACGGGCGTGAACGAGCCTCTGCTCGAAATCGAACGTCTTTGCACGCATTACGGCCGCATCCAGGCGCTGCGCGAGGTGAGCCTCGCCGTGCCGCGCGGTTCGCTGGTGGCCCTCGTCGGGGCAAACGGGGCAGGGAAGACCACGCTCTTGAGGACCATCTCCGGGGTGCAGGAAGCCAGCGGCGGCGCGATACGCTTTGCCGGCGCGGACATCACGCGGCTGCGTTCGCACGCCCGAGTGCAGCTCGGCATTGCGCAGGTGCCCGAGGGGCGCCAGATGTTCGGCCCGATGTCGGTCGAGGACAACCTTTTCCTCGGTGCCTATACACGCACACGCGCGCAGGGCGAAAGCGCGATCGAGCGCGTCTATGCGATGTTCCCGGTGTTGAAGGAGCGCCGCGCGCAGCCCGCCGGCACTCTCTCGGGCGGGCAGCAGCAGATGCTCTCCATCGGCCGCGCGCTGATGGCTGAGCCGCGGCTGCTGCTACTCGACGAGCCGAGCATGGGCCTCGCCCCGCAGCTCGTCGCCGAGATATTCAGCACCGTTGTCGAGCTTGCGCGCAGCGGCACCACCATGCTTCTGGTGGAGCAAAACGCCTACGCGGCGCTCTCCATTGCCGACTTCGGCTACGTTCTGGAAACCGGCCGCACGGTGATTTCCGGGCGCGGCCGCGAGTTGCTCGCCGACGAGCGCGTCAAGCAGGCCTATCTGGGGATGTAGCGTTTCCCTTTTGGCGCGCATGCCGCCTGAAGGGCGTGCTCGATGAAGCGGTGAAGTCGTTTTACGCCGTTCTGGACACCTACACGCTGGAAGACCTGGTGCGCGACAGCAGGCCGCTGGAGAAGATGCTCTTCAGCATCGATCGCGGCTGAAGAATCCCCGTGACGGCACTCGGCAGGGAGGGCTCGCGTATAATGTTAGGGTTTTCCCCAATAGCAAGAAATTCGCCATGACATCCAGCCAGCTTCAGTTCTGCAACAGCCTGATCCGCAAGCACAATATTGAGTTCATTGACCTGAAGGCGCTCGATCTCAGCGGACGGCTCCATCATATTTCCCTGCCCGTCAACGACACCATACTCGAGCACCTGATCGCCGAAGGCGTCGGCTTCGACGGCTCAAGCTATGGTTTCCTGAAGGTCGAGAACAGCGACATGATCATGATTCCCGATCTGGAAACCGCTGTCATCGACCCTTTCCGCGACGCGCCCACCCTGAGCTTCTACGCGCAAATCGTCTTGACCGATGAAAAGCGCTCGCCCTTCTCGCAGGATGGCAGGCATCTCGCGAAACACGCGGAGCGGCTGCTCAAGGAAGTCACCGGGGCCGATCGTTCGCTGTGGGGCCCGGAGTTCGAGTTCTATATTTTTTCCAACGTCGAATACGACACCAGGACCTCCGCGTCCTTCTATAAAGTCGAACATGCCGAGGAGTTCTACAAGAAAGCCTATCATGCGGCCAATCCGCTCGATGTCTACGACGATTTCAGGGACGAAGCCTGCAAGATCCTCGATCGCTTCGGCATCAAGGTGAAATACCATCATCACGAAGTAGGCGAGCGCGGCCAGCAGGAAATCGAAACCTATTTCAGCGATCTGCTGGCGACCGGCGACAACATCGTCTCGACGAAATACGCCCTGTTCAACCTGGCGCGGCAAAAGAATCTGTTCATCACTTTCATGCCCAAGCCCATGTATCAGCAGGCGGGCAACGGCATGCACCTGCACCTGTATTTGACCCGGGATGGAAAGAATCTCTTCTACCAGAAAGGCGAATACGGAAACATCAGCGAGCTGGGGAGATTCTTCATCGGCGGGATGCTCAAGCACGGTCCCGCTCTGAGCGCGTTCACCAATCCCAGCACCAACAGCTACAAGCGCCTGGTTCCCGGTTTCGAAGCCCCGGTGGCGCTCACGTTCGGGCAGGGCAACCGCGTATCGGCGGTCAGGATCCCGAAGTACGTCATCAATCCCGAGGAAACCCGATTCGAATACCGGCCGCCGGACGCGACCGCGCATCCCTATCTGTGCCTGGTGGCGATGCTGCTCGCAGGAATCGACGGCGTGGCGAACCGGATCGACCCGGTCAAGGAGGGCTACGGGCCCTTCGAGGGGAATTTCCTCGAGACGGGCGCGGAAGGAATCCATTTTCTTCCGCGAAACCTCAACGAGGCCCTGGACGCGCTGGCAGCCGACCACGACTTCCTCAAGCGCGGCGATACCTTCAGCGACGAGCTGCTCAACCAGTGGGTGAGAATCAAACGCGAGGAAATCACCTCGATCGGCACCATGCCGCATCCGTTCGAGTACAAGATGTACTTCAATTTGTAGACTGCGGCGCCGCGGCGAAAGCAGTCCCGTTTCGAGAATAGATCCGGGATATCGCCGGGCGCGCGGCTCTGGGGCTCGCCCCAGGAGCCGGCCCGCCGCGTGCCGCCCCGGGGTTTCGCGCGGGACTATAATCGAAACCCCGCGCAAATCGCTCTGCAGGCAAGATCCGGCCGGTGACGAGATTCTTGGCGACGATGGCCCCCACGCCGTTTCGATCGATGGCCCCGGAAAGCCACGCGCTGCTCGCAAGCGTGACCGTTTCACTCGCCCTGCACGTCGCGGTGCTGTTGCTGTTTCCCGAAATGCGGCTCCATGCGCCCGGCGCGGCGAGCACCCGGATCCTCACGGCGCGATTGACCCCGAGCGCGGCTGTGCCCGAGCCAGCTCCTGCGCCGCGCGCCGCTGAACCTGACCCTTTTCCTGCACGAGTTGCGCAGAAGCGCCGCCCCGAGCTTTCACGGCAGCAGCCGGCCGCACAGAGCGCGCTTGCCGCGCCAGAGCCCGAAGCACAGCCGGCCTCCGAGGCTCGGCCGAACCTGCCGGCTGTGGCAGCGGAGGGTGTTCCGGCACCGGCCGGAGCGACCACGGCGTCGCTTGCGGCGCCACAAGTGCGGGACACACCTGCGCCCTCCCGCGTGTCCAGGCAGCCGCCGTCGCGGCCTGCGGCTGCTGCCGATGCCGTGACGCTGGATCAATATCGGCTGGCATTGATCGGGGTTGCCAGGCACTACAAGCGCTATCCGGTGCGGGCCATGGAAAACGGCTGGCAGGGGAGAGTCGAAGTGCGGCTGGTCATAGGCGCCAACGGTTCGACGCAGAAAACGTCGATCAAGATTTCGAGCGGCTACGAGATCCTCGACAAGGAAGCGCTGGACATGATCAGGAAAGCAAAGCCGCTCGCCCCCATCCCCCAGTCGCTGCGAGGCCGCGAGTTCACCGTCGACATACCGGTAATTTTCGATTTGCAGACGGGATGAGAAGGCAGGATCGGGTATCCAGGGGGAGGCGGATATTGGGCGAGTGTTTACGAAGGTGGCGAGAATTTGTTCTTCAATAAGTCTCCACTGTTTGGTGCAGTTGCTTGCAACTGCACCAAACAGTGGAGATTGATAAACAGCAAAACCAGCGCTGCTGATTCAGGACCTTGCTTCGGCGCTGGGGCCGTTTGTCGAATCAGCCGTTACGGCGTCTGCGTGCGGCGGGAATGTGACCACGTGATCGACATCCAGGCGGATGCCGATGCGCTCGCCCAGGGCGTGGTTGTGGTGGCTCGGCACCAGCGCCAGCACCTTGTGGCCGCTGTCGAGCCGGAGCGTGTAGAGGATCTCGGCGCCGCGGAACGCCTTCTGCATGACTTCGGCGCGCAACTTGCTGCGGTCGTCGTGAATGACGTCGTCAGGACGCAGCAGGACGTCCACCTGGCAGCCCTTGCCGCACGCCGCGCAGCCCGGTGAGCAGGCCAGGGGAATCTCACCCTTCAGCGTCCCGAGCTCGATGCTCACCTGGCGCGCCGAAAGCACGGTGCCGGGAAGGAAAACCCCCTGCCCGACGAAGTCGGCGATGAACCGGTTCGCCGGCTTGTGGTACAGGTTGTAGGGGTTGTCCCACTGCTGGATTTCGCCTTCATGCATGATGCCGATTTCGTCGGCCACGGCAAAAGCTTCGTGCTGATCGTGCGTGACCAGAACCGCGGTGATGCCGAGGCGCTTGATGAGATCGCGCGTTTCCTGGCTCAAGCGCTCGCGCAGATCGACGTCGAGATTCGAAAACGGCTCATCCAGAAGCAGCAGTTGCGGGCGCGGGGCGATGGCGCGCGCGAGCGCGACGCGCTGCTGCTGTCCGCCGGAAAGCTCGTGCGGATACTTGCGGGCAAGGTCCGCCAGGCCGACAGTTCCGATGCATTCGGCGACGCGCCGCGAGCGCGCCGCGCGCGGCAGATCGCGCAGCCCGAAAGCGATGTTGTCGGCCACGCTCAAGTGCGGGAACAGCGCGTAGTCCTGAAAAACCATGCCGACACCGCGGCGTTCCGGCGCCACGAGCAAGCCGGCCGCGCTGACCAGCGCGCCCTCGAGCCTGATTTCACCCGAGCGCAGCGGCTCCAATCCGGCGATGCAGCGCAGGACCGTGGTCTTGCCGCACCCGCTCGGACCCAGAAGACACCCGATAGCGCCGCGCGCGAGCGAAAACGAAAGCCCGCGGACGACCTGCACATCGCCGAAGGCCTGGCGCACGCCCTTGAGCGCGAGCACCGCTTCGTTGTTCGCTTCGCTGAGTTGGGCCCGGGCGTTCATATGTCTTATTATACGCGAGCTTACACGCGGCAAAACAAGAATCATTCTTGATTAGGAATGGCTGTTCGGCGGGTGTGAGCAGCCCACGTCACTTTTCTTTGCCAATGTCTGCTGCCGAATCGAGCGCGTTCATCCGGCCCCGCCGCCCCATCGGTCGGCTGGGCGTGGTGTCCATCGCGACGGCCGCACTGTTGCTGGTCCCGATGGCGATGGTTCTCGCCAACGTGTTCGCGACCGGCGAAGGGGCGTGGGCGCACTTGGCGGCGAGCGTGCTCCCGGACTATCTGCGCAGTACCGCGATTCTGGTCCTGGGTGTCATGGCCGGGGTGCTCGTCCTCGGGGTGCCCGCGGCGTGGCTGGTGACGGCGTACCGGTTTCCGGGGCAGCGCCTGTTCGAGTGGGCGCTCGTTCTCCCGTTGGCGATGCCTGCCTACGTGATCGCCTATGCGTACACCGACGCGCTGCAATTTTCCGGTCCGCTGCAGACCTGGATCCGGGGCCTCACCGGCTGGCGCGCGCGCGAGTACTTCTTTCCGGAGATCCGTTCGCTCGGCGGGGCCATCGCGATGTTCTCGCTGGTTTTCTATCCGTACGTGTACATGCTGGCGCGGGCCGCTTTCCTGCAGCAATCGCGCAATCTGCTCGAGGCCGGCAAACTGCTCGGCCGCGGCGCGTGGGGGACTTTCTTCCGTGTCGCGCTTCCTCTTGCGCGGCCCGCGATCGCCGCCGGCGCATCCCTCGCGCTGATGGAAACCCTGGCCGACTACGGTGCCGTCTCGTATTTCGCCGTGCAGACTTTCACCACCGGCATCTTTCGCGCCTGGCTGTCGATGGGAGACAGCGTTGCCGCCGCGCAGCTTTCCGCCTTGTTGATGCTGTTCGTCGCCGCGATTCTGCTCTTTGAGCAGTGGAACCGGGGGGCAGCGCGTTTCTACGGCATGTCTGCCCACGGCCAGGGGCGGCCGCACTTTCTGAGCGGCGGGGCCGGCGCAGCCGCGGCGTTTGTTTGCGCAGTGCCGCTGCTGTTGGGTTTCTTTGCGCCGCTCGGGATCCTGCTGCGCATCGTGATCACCGACCCCGACTCGCAGTTTACCGCGCGCTTTTTCGACCTTACGCTGAACACCCTTACGCTTGCCGGCATCACGGCGCTCATCGCCGCTTCGCTCGCCGTGCTGATGTCCTACGCCGCGCGGCTCTCGGCGAGCCCCGCGGTCGCTTTTGCCAACCGGGCGGTTTCGCTCGGCTACGCGATCCCCGGGGCGGTCATCGCCGTCGGCGTCCTGCTGCCCCTTGGCCGCATTGACAACCTGATCGCCGACTGGGCGCGCGCGCAGTTTGGCGTGAATCCGGGTCTGCTGTTCACCGGCAGCATCGCGGCGCTGGTATATGCCTACCTGGTGCGCTTTCTCGCCGTCGCCCTGCAGACGGTCGAGGCCGGGCTGGGCAAGATCAAGCCAAGCATGGAGGACGCGGCGAGGAGTCTGGGCTGCTCGCCCGCGCGCACGCTGGTGCGCGTGCATGCGCCGATCATGCGCGGGAGCGTCCTCACTGCCGCGCTGATCGTATTCGTGGACGTGATGAAAGAGTTGCCGGCGACCTTCGCCATGCGCCCGTTCAACTTCGATACGCTCGCGGTGCAGGCGTACAACATGGCCAAGGACGAGCGGCTCGCCGAGGCGGCGGCGGCCTCGCTGGTGATCATCGCCGCCGGCCTGATCCCGCTCTATGTCCTCTCGTACGCGATCACGCGCGGCCGCGTTGCCTCGGCCTGAGACGAAGCGGCTGCCGAACGCCGCTTCTCACTTGAAGCCGGCGCGATCGGCGATCCGCTGCGCGAGCGGCTGGTTCTTGCCCAGCAACCCGACGTTGATCGCGTCGGCCTTGAACTTGCCCAGCGATTCGAGCTCGGGGTTGTTGGTCCTGACGCCCGCGGCGACCGGCCACTCGTTGTTGCCGTTGGCGAAGTAGCTCTGCGCCTGGTCGCTCGCCAGGTATTCGAGAAAGCGCACCGCAGCGTCCCGGTGCGGGGCGTTCCTGAGCACGCCGCCGCCGGAAATGTTCATGTGCACGCCCCGGTTTTGCTGATTCGGAAACACTACGCCGAGCTTCTGCGCCACCGCCTTGTCCTCCGCCTTGGCCGAGCGCATCAGGCGCACGAAGTAATAGGTGTTGGCGACCGCGATGTCGCATTCGCCTGCGGCTGCCGCCTTCAGTTGGTCGGTGTCCCCGCCCTGCGGATTGCGCGCCAGGTTGGCGGCCAACCCGCGCACCCATTGCTCGGCCTTCGCTTCGCCGAGGTGAGCGATCATGCTTCCGGTGAGTGAAAGGTTGTAAGGGTGGCTGGAGGAGCGGATGCAGATGCGGCCCTTCCATTTCGGATTGGCGAGATCCTCGTACTCCTTCAACTCGCCGGGCTTGACCGTGTTCTTGTTGTAGGCGATGACGCGCGCCCGCGCCGAGAACCCGAACCACTGGCCCTCGGGGTTCCGGTAGGCGGCCGGAATTCGGCTCTCCAGCAGCGGCGATTTGATCTTGGCGAATATTCCCGCCTGCTCGGCGCGCCAGAGGCGCCCCACGTCGACGGTGATGAAGACGTCCGCGGGGCTGTTGGCCCCTTCGCTTTTTATGCGTTCGAACAGGGCGTCTTCGCCGCCTTCGATGCGGTTGATGCGGATTCCGGTCTGCTTGCTGAAGTTTGCGTACAGCGCCTCGTCGGTCTGGTAATGGCGCGCCGTGTACAGATTGAGCACCTTATCCTGCGCCTGCGCGGGCCAGGCGGTTCCGATTGCGAGGGCGAGGAGCGCCGTGGCGATGCAACGGGAGAGGCGGGTCATGGGCTTCTTCTTAATCAACGTGGTTGGAATTATGGTTATTCTAATAGGAATGCTTCTCATTGACAAGCGCGACTTGATCGCCTGATCCCCGAGCGGCGCGCGGGTCAAGATCCGCTACAATCCGCTCCCCCGATCACGCCATCTAGCCAACCATGTCCCGCCGTGTCCTGCTGCCCGCCGTTCTGCTGCTCCTTCTGGCCGGATGCAGCACGCCGCCTAAACCGGCCGCGGTCGCGCCCTCGGCCGCGCCGCCGCGGATCGCGCTCGCGCTGGGGGGCGGTGCGGCGCGGGGGTTTGCCCATGTCGGGGTCATCAAGGCGCTCGAGGCCCAGGGAATTCATCCGGAGATCATCGCCGGCAGCAGCGCCGGCAGCCTAGTCGGGGCGCTCTACGCCGGGGGCTACAGCGGGTTCGAGTTGCAGCGCTTGGCCCTCGCGATGGAGGACAGCACGCTCGCCGACTGGTCGCTCCCTGACCGTGGCGTCATCAGGGGCGAAGCGCTGCAGAATTACGTCAATTCGACGCTTTCGCACCGGCCGATCGAAAAGCTGATGAAGACGCTTGCGATCGTCGCCACCGACTTGCAGTCGGGAGAGGAGGTCGTCTTTCGCGCCGGCGACACCGGCATGGCGGTGCGCGCCTCAAGCAGCGTGCCGGGTCTGTTTCAGCCGGTGCGCATCAACGGCCGCGACTATGTCGACGGGGCGCTCGTCAGCCCGGTGCCGGTGCGCGTCGCGCGCAGTCTTGGCGCCGATATCGTCATTGCGGTCGACATCTCGATCAGTCCGCAAGCGGCCCCGACGAAGAGTTCGGTCGACGTGCTGCTGCAGGCGTTCAACATCATGGGCCACAGGATCGCAAGCGGTGAATTGCCGCAGGCCGATTTTTTGGTCAGGCCCAATGTCGGCGCCGTCGGCGGCGCCGATTTCCAGGCGAAGCACAGGGCGATCCTCGAGGGTGAGCGCGCCGCGGCGCAGATCATGCCGGGGCTGCTGGCGAGAATCCGGCGATGATTGCACTCTTGTCAGAGAAGTGTTGACGAGCTTGGCGATAATTTGGCTTTTAGCGACGTCTAACGGCAAAACCAGCGTCGCTGATTCCCGCTCGTCCGGCTCAGGGGTAGGTAACGTGGGGTTTCTTCGGCGCCGGCGCGTAATCGACCGGAACGATCGCCGGCGCAATCCTCCGCGCGCCATCGAAGCGCGTCGCCCAGTATCGCGCGCGCATGTTTTCGGTTCGCACCGGGCTCCCGGTCCGGGGTGCGTGAATGAACTTGTCCTCGCCCAGATAGATGCCTACGTGCGAGTAGGGTTCGCCCTGAGTATTGAAGAACACCAGGTCGCCAGCCTGCAGATTCTGCGCATCCACCGCCTCGCCGAAGGTACTCTGGGCCCGCGAGTTGTGCGGCAGTTCCAGGCCGTAGGCTTGGCGAAAGACGAACGCCACCAGCCCGCTGCAGTCAAACCCCGTCGCATAACTGTGCCCGCCGTTGCGGTACTCGACACCCGCTGCGGCAATGGCCTGGAAGAGCAGATCAGCGTCATGCCCGGAAGAAGGCGCCCGCGCGGGCAATTGCGGGGCCGGCGCAATTGCCGGCGACCTGGCCATGACGCCGGCTCTTTTCGCGTCGACGACGACCGCCACCGGATTGCGCGAGGGTGAAACGCTGGCGCATCCGCTGAGCATCGCAAGCATGAAATACAAAAAAATCAATTGATTGGCCTTCGCCATTCAAGTAATTTAAGAGAAAAGCGGGCGGAAGTAAAGGACCTCGCGCAATTTGCCGTAGTCCGAAGAAAGGCAGCCACGTTAGAGTGCAAGTGGACAGGCGACTGGGTCAACATTGAAGAAATCGACCAAGGGATACATTGCAGGCGACGGCGCGCTGGAGAGCGTGTTCGGCGCCGGCGGAACGCTCTCGCATAAGATCCCCGCCTACCGCCTCCGGCCGCAGCAGGTGGAAATGGGGCTTGCGGTCGCCACGGCGATCCGGGAATGCTCGATTCTGGTTTGCGAGGCCGGCACGGGAACGGGCAAGACCGTGGCCTATCTGGTTCCGTCGCTGCTCTCGGGCGGCAAGGTCATCATCTCCACCGGCACGAAGACGCTCCAGGACCAGCTTTTCCACCGCGATCTGCCGCTGGCGCGCGAGGCCCTCGGCGTGCCGGTCTCCACGGCACTCCTGAAAGGGCGCGCCAATTACGTTTGCCTGCATCACTTGGAGCGCAGTCTCGGCGAAGCACGGCTCGAGAGCCGCGCCGATGCGGCCGACCTGCGGCGCATCGCGCGCTTTGCGCGCACCAGCCGGAGCGGCGACCGAGGGGAACTCGGCGAGGTGCCGGAGGACGCGCCCGCCTGGGCGCTAGCGACTTCGACGCGCGAGAACTGCCTCGGCCAGAAATGCAGCCGCTACGACGATTGCTTTGTCATGGCCGCGCGCCGCGAGGCGCTCGCCGCCGACGTGGTGGTCGTCAACCACCACCTGTTCTTTGCCGACCTGATGTTGAAGGACGAGGGTGCGGCGGAACTCCTTCCCGCGTGCAACACGGTCATTTTCGACGAGGCGCATCAGCTCCCGCAGACCGCGTCGCTGTTCTTCGGCGAGACGATCTCGACCGCGCAACTGATCGAGCTTGCGCACGACGTGCGCGTCGAGGCGGCGACGAGTGCGCGCGACATGCCCGATCTGCCGCGCCTGGCGATGCAATTGGACAAGGCCGCGCGCGACCTGCGCCTGTCCCTGCCGATGGATGCGGGGCGGCTCGCGCTCAATCAGGTCCGCGGCCGGTCCGAGTTTGCGCCCGCGCTGGGGGTGCTCGATGCCGCGCTGGCAGCCCTGGGGAAAGCGCTGGAATCGATCGCCGAGCGCGCCGAGGAACTCGCCCAGCTCGAGCGCCGCTCGGCCGAGTGCCTCGAACGCCTGCGAAGTTGGAGCGGGGAGGGGCGCGAGGGGCTGGTGCGCTGGGCCGAAGTGTTCCCGCACCGGCTCCAGCTTCACGCCACGCCGCTTTCGGTTGCTTCGATCTTTCGCCGCGAACTCGAGGGCCGGCCGCGCGCGTGGGTTTTCACCTCCGCCACGCTTGCCGTGAGCGGCGATTTTGCCCATTACTGCGGCGAGATGGGATTGGACGGCGCGCGCACCGCGTGCTGGCAGAGCCCGTTCGATTACGGCGCACACGCGCTGCTGTACATACCGCGCGGCCTCCCCGAGCCGGCGAGCGCTGAGCACACGCAGGCGGTCGTCGGGGCGTCGCTGCCGGTGATTCGCGCGAGCAAGGGCCGCGCCTTCCTGCTGTTCACGACGCTGCGCGGCATGCGCCGCGCGCACGAGCTGCTGCGCGAAGCGTTCGCTCGCGAGCGGCTCGATTTCCCGCTGCTCCTCCAGGGCGAGGGCTCGCGAACCGAGCTGCTGGAGCGCTTTCGGCGTCTGGGCAACGCCGTGCTGGTCGGTTCGAGCAGCTTCTGGGAGGGGGTGGATGTCCGCGGCGAGGCGCTGTCGCTGGTGGTGATCGACAAGCTCCCGTTTGCCCCGCCGGACGATCCGGTCCTTCAGGCGCGGCTGGAGCGGATGCAGGAAGAGGGCCGCAATCCCTTCCTGGAATACCAGCTTCCGCAATCGGTCATCGCGCTCAAGCAGGGAGCCGGCCGCCTGATCCGCGACGAAAACGATCGCGGCGTACTGATGATCTGCGACACGCGGTTGTTCTCGCGCAGCTACGGCCGCCGCATCCTGCCCAGCCTGCCGCCGATGCGCCTCACGCGCCTGGAGCGGGAGGTGGTGGAGTTCTTTGCGAGATCTGCGGAAGCAGCGAGCGCGAAATAGGAGCTTTTCGGGCGGGTGTCGACGGCATCGGCGAGGATTTGTTCTTCAATGCGTCTCCACGTTTTCGTGCGGTTGCATGCAACCGCACGAAAACGTGGAGATCGAATAAAGACAAGAGCAACACCGATGCTTCCGACGCGCTCAACTCACCAGAACTTCCACCAGGGTTCTTTCTTGTCCATGGTGCCGCGGAAATACGGACTATCGGGAAAGTTCTTGCGCATGACGCGCTCGGCGTCGTCGCGCAACTCGGCCACGCCGAGCGCATCGTAGGCCTTCACCATGATGAAGAGGGCTTCCTCGACCGCGGGGGCCTGCGGATAATTCTTGACCGCGTACTGGGCGCGGTTGGCGGCGGCGACGAACGCGGTGCGCTTCATGTAATAGCGCGCGACGTGCACTTCATGGGCCGCCAGCGCATTCACCAGATACTTCATTCGGGCCAGCGCATCCGGCGTGTACTTGCTCTCCGAGAACCGGTTCGCCAATTCCTTGAACGCGTCGAAGGAGTCGCGTGCGGCCTTGGGGTCGCGCTCGGTCTGATCCTGGTTCGCGATGCTGCCGAACAACCCCAAGTCTTCGTTGAACCAGATGATCCCCTTGAGGTACAGCATGTAGTCGACGTTCGGGTGGTTGGGGTGCAGCTTCAGGAACCGGTCGGCGGCAGCAATGGCCGAGGTTGCTTCGCCCTGCTTGTAATAGGCGTAGGCAACCTCCATCTGGGCCTGCTGCGCATAGCGGCCGAACGGGTAGCGCGATTCCAGGGTTTCGTAATACTTGATCGCCAGCTCATAGTTGCCGCTTTGCAGCTCGTCTTTCGCCTCCCGGTAAAGCTTGTTCGCCGACCAGCCGGCGGTGGGATCGTCTTTTGCGCCGAAGATGCCGCAGCCCGCGAGCAGGAGCAAAGCGAATAAAGCTACACTACGTTTCATGAATGGTTCGGCGATGAAAGGGCAGACTGGGGATTATATCCCGCAGAAGGACCATTCCGTCCTCCGCACTGTTCCCCAAGAGCTGGCCGGCCGGCGGCTCGACCAGGCCCTGGCGCGCATGTTTCCGGAACATTCGCGCAGCCGCCTCGCGGCCTGGCTGCGCGATGGCCACATCGAGCTCGACTCGCGCGCGGCGAAGCCGAGTGAGCGCATCTGGGGCGGCGAACGCGTCAGCGTTCGGCCGCAGCCCGATGAGTCCGAACTGGCCGCGCGCGCCGAGGCGATCGGCCTCGATATCGTCTTCGAGGACGATGCGATCCTGGTCCTGGACAAGCCGGCGGGCCTGGTCGTGCACCCCGGGAGCGGCAACTGGCAGGGCACCATGCTGAACGCGCTGCTGCATCACGAGCCGCGGCTCGCCGCTCTTCCGCGCGCCGGCATTGTCCACCGCCTGGACAAGGACACGAGCGGATTGCTGGTGGTGGCAAAGACGTTGGCGGCCCACACGCACCTGGTACGCCAACTTCAGGCGCGCAGCGTTGAGCGCGGTTATCTTGCGCTCGTCCATGGGCGCATCGAGGGCGACGGCGCAGTCGATGCGCCGATCGGGCGCGATCCGCGCAATCGCATCAGGATGGCAGTCGTCTCGGGCGGCAAGCCCGCGCGCACCAGTTTCCACGTGTTGCGCCGCTTTGCGAACGCAACGCTGCTCGAATGCAGCCTGGCAACCGGACGCACGCACCAGATCCGCGTCCACATGCACTCGCTTGGACACCCGCTGGTGGGCGATCCGATCTATCGCCTTGCCGGACGCGGCGCGGCCGTGCAGCAGCCAGCCGCCATCGCCCGCCAGGCGCTGCACGCGACGCGCCTTGCGTTTGTCCACCCGGTGAGCGGGACCAGAATGCGCTTCGAATCGCCGCTTCCGGCCGATATGCGCGAGCTGATCGAGCGGCTCGAATGAGCGCGGCGTCAGCCAGAATCCCGTCGCGGTGGATTGCACCGGACTGGCCCGCGCCGGCGCGGGTCCGTTCGGTCATTACCACGCGACGAGGCGGAGGGAGCCGCGGCGCGTTCGCGAGCTTCAATCTCGGCGCGCATGTCGGCGACGATGACGCGGCGGTAGCGCACAACCGGCGCGAGCTGCGGCGCTATCTTCCAGAGGAGCCGCTGTGGCTGCGGCAAGTGCATGGCGCGCGCGCAATCGACGCCGATGGCGAGACCGAAGAAACCGAGGCCGATGCGGCGGTCACGCGCTGCCGCGGCCGGGTTCTGGCCGCGCTCACCGCCGATTGCCTGCCGGTCCTCCTTTGCGATGATGCGGGCACGGTGGTCGGTATTGCCCACGCCGGCTGGCGCGGACTCGCCGCCGGCGTGATCGAAAGCGCAGTCGCGGCGATGCGTGTGGCGCCCGAGCGCCTGCTCGCGTACCTCGGGCCGGCAATCGGCGCTAGGGCCTACGAAGTGGGGCCCGAAGTGCGCGCGGCTTTCGCGGATTGCAGCGCCGACGCGGCGCAGGCGTTCCGCGCGCGCGGGCAAGGCAAGTTTCTCGCCGATCTCGGGATGCTGGCACGCCAGCGCCTCAAGCGGCTCGGAGTTCCCCGGGTTCACGGCGGCGCGCACTGCACCTATGCGGATGGCGAGAGGTTCTTTTCCTTCCGCCGCGACGGCGCCACCGGACGCATGGCGAGCCTCATCTGGCTGGAGCGGGAATAAGAGTCGCGGCTATACTGCGCATCTTGCCATTTGACCGCCGTTCGGAGAGGGAATGAAGATCCTGGTCACGGGGGCCGCCGGTTTCATCGGATTTCACCTCGTTCGGGCGCTGCTCCGCCGCGGCGACGAGGTCACCGGCGTCGACAACCTGAACGACTATTACGAGGTGTCGCTCAAGCAGGCGCGGCTGCGGCAGATCGAGGGGCAGCCCCGATTCCGCTTTCACCGCCTGGACATCGCCGACCGATTGGCGATGAAGGAATTGTTCGCGCTGGAGTGGTTCGACGCGGTCGCGAACCTTGCGGCACAGCCCGGGGTGCGCCATTCGCTCGTCAATCCGAGCGCCTACGTCGACTCGAACCTGGTCGGTTTCGGCAACGTCCTCGAAGGTTGCCGCCAGCAGCAGGTGAAGCACCTGGTGTTCGCTTCGTCCAGTTCGGTCTACGGCGCGAACAACAGGATTCCGTATTCCGAGCACGACGCGGTCGATCACCCCATCTCGCTCTACGCGGCGACCAAGCGCGCGAACGAACTCATGGCGCACACCTATGCGCACCTCTACGGGCTGCCGGCGACGGGGCTGCGCTTTTTCACGGTCTACGGCCCCTGGGGGCGCCCGGACATGGCCTATTTCAGCTTCACGCGCAAGATCCTTGCGGGCGGGACGATCCCGCTTTTCAATCGCGGCGATATGATGCGCGATTTCACCTACATCGACGACATCGTCGAAGGCGTCGTGCGCGTCATGGACCGCGCGCCCGAGCGCAGCGGGCCCGAAGCGCTAGGGTCGCCCGCGACCGCCCTGGCCCCTTTTCGCCTGTACAACATCGGCAACAGCCAGCCGGTGGCGCTGGCGCAGTTCATGGAAACGCTCGAATCGGCGCTCGGGCGCAAGGCCATGACTGAATTGCAGCCGATGCAGCCGGGCGATGTCGAGAAGACCTGCGCCGACACCACGGATCTGGAGCGCGCCACGGGGTTTCGGCCGCGCACCCCGATCGCCGAGGGCATTGCGAAATTCGTCGCGTGGTATCGGAGTTATTACGGCCAGTGAAGCTCTAAGAGAAGGAGAACGTGGAGAAAGCACTTCGGGGGCAAAAAAAGGCATGACCGAAACGATGGATAAAGCGCCATGATCGCATCGGTTGTGCTTCGCGCCTTGAATCTCAAGGCCATGCTTTCGCACCTGCGTTCGGCGCGGCTCAAGCGCCACGACGTGGGCGTCGAGGCCGAACTGCAGCTTTATGCGGGCATGCTGCAAAGCGACTTCCTGCACGCCGGCTACTTCCGCAACATCCCGCAGGAGCCCGAAGCGATCAGCCTCAAGGACCTCAAGGAGGCGATGCAGGCCTACGCCGATCTCGTGCTGGAGCGCCTTGCGCCGGCGCGGAGCGTGCTCGACGTCGGCTGCGGTCTTGGCGGCCTGCTGCGCCAGATGCGCGATGCCGGGCTGAGCCCCACCGGCCTCACGCCGAGCCGCGCGCACGCCGAGTACATACGACGGCGCAATCCGGACATCCCGGTCATCGTCGGCAGCTTCGAGCAACTGGACTTGACGCCCCATCGGCAGGCCTTCGATGTCGTGGTGAGCACCGAATCCTTCCACAACGTTCCGCTCGATCCCGGACTGCGCAACATCCGCGAGGTGCTCAAGCCCGGCGGCAGGTGGATCATCGTCGACTACTACCGGTTGCGCGAGAACGCCTACAACCGCTCGGGCCATCTCCTCGCCGTTTTTCGGCAAGCGCTGGAACGAAACGGCTTCCGGGTTGTGGAGGAGGTCGACATCACCGTCCATACCCTGCCGACGCTCGCTTTCGCCCATTGCCTGGCCGCTCGCATCGGGCTGCCGCTGCTCGAGTTCGGCATGGCGCGCT
>JACPRN010000303.1 GCA_016189945.1 Betaproteobacteria bacterium | reverse complement strand
TTGTGGCTTATGTCACATTGCGTCACAGCAACGGCTGGCAAAAGAAAACAACCTCCTGTGTTATATGCCACTGTCATTGCCGCAACAGCGGCATTTGCACTTTGCAGGATTGATCGGTGCTAGTCAGATCAACCGACGCACCGGCCGTAAAGGGTCTATGGGGAGGAAAAAATGAGAACAATGCGATTCATCGAAGTCGTAATGGGGTTGCTGCTCGCCAGCGTTTTGTCGCTCGCATCGACGCCGAGTCTGGCGCTCAGTACGTATTATACGGCGTTCACGAGCCGGTACCCGACCTCGACAACCGCCACGGTCTTCTCGGCCACCACACAGACCGGCTCGTGGTCCACTAGCAGCGCGCGGTGCAACGTCTGTCACTCCTCGGGCGGGGGCACTGACCTCAACGCCTTCGGCGAAGCTTTTGCCGCAGCGGGACACACATTCCCGAGTATCGAGTCGCTGAATTCCGACGGCTCAGCGACGAACAACGTGGGCGAGATCACAGCGAACGCCCAGCCGGGTTGGTCGCCGGGCGCGACCAATACACTTTACGACGTGACTAACCCTGGCGCCGGCATAGTGGTAGCCACTAATCAGAACCCGCCGTCAGCCCTCGTCGGATTCGCCGATCCCGCCGCGCCAACGACCACCACGACCACCGCCGCGCCGACAACGACAACCACTACGGCAGCGCCGACGACAACCACGGCTGCGCCGCCGACGACGACCACTGCGCCGGTAACGACGACTACGACAACTGCGGCCGTAACGACGACCACAACCGTCTCCTCTGCCACGACCACGACAGTTCCGGGGGCAATAAACTTGTCGCAGGGCTGGAGCCTGATCGGCAACAGCAACAATGCCCCGTTGGATGTGGCAACTGTCTTTGGGGACACGAGCAAAGTTGCGAGCGTCTTCAAATGGGTCCCGAGCCAAGCCAAGTGGGCTTTCTTCGCGCCATCTCTCGCCGGACAGGCGTTGGGCGACTACGCCAACAGCAAGGGTTACGATGTCTTGGCAACCGTCAACGGCGGTGAAGGCTTCTGGGTCAACGCGGCACAGCCGTTCTCGATCGACCTTCCCGCCGGGAACGCGGTCGGTGTGGCGGCATTCCAAACCGCGCTGTCACAGGGCTGGAATCTGATCTCCGTCGGCGAGAGCCTGACGCCGAGCCAGTTCAATACAGCGCTCGGAGTCAACATCGCGACGTTGTGGGCTTGGGACGCGGCCTTGTCGCAATGGTATTTGTACGCCCCCGGCCTCGATGCCAACGGGACGCTCTCAAGCTACGTGGCAAGCAAGGGATATCTCGATTTTGCAACCAGCAACAAGACTCTGGGAGCGGGCGTTGGGTTCTGGGTGAACGTTCCGTAACGCGATAGGAGGAATCGCGTTGTCGGGCTGGGGTCAGCCGGACCCAGTCCCGTCGAAAACCGGGGCCGAGCCCCGGTTTTCTTGTCAATTGAAGGCCCGGGGCCTGAGGCAAGGCAGATTCTCGTGACCATGGTTATTCGCGATCGTATTTGACAACCGCGCCCGTATGGCGGTAAAAGAGCGCGGACCCATCGCGGCCGGCATCGTGCGATAGCGGCTTCAGACAGTGTACAGCCAATAATCAGGGGAGGATTTCATGGCGGATCAGGCCAAGGAAGCATTCGAGAAAGCGTCGCTCGGCGCTGAGAACAAGGCCTACAACGTGGTCGCCAAATTGGACCCGGAGTATTTCGAAAAACTGAAAGGGCTGTACGTCGACGGTACGTTCGGCCGCCAGGGGGCGCTGCCGCGCAAGACCAAGGAACTGATCATGGTCGGCATCACCTGCGCCCTGGGCCGCGCGCGCGGCGTGCGCCTGCACAGCCAGCGGGCGCTGACCCTTGGCGCCACGCCGCGAGAGGTCCTCGAAGCGATCGAGGTCGCGGCCATCCCCGGGGGCATGCCGGGGCTTTGGCTCGGCGTGGAAACGCTGGAGGAGATCCTCAAGGAGCGCGGGCAGGAGTTCAAGTAGGCCGTCGGGCGATTGCGGCGATCGTCGCGCAGCGCCCGAGCGGCCGCGCAGCGTCTCGCTACTTGAGCGCGAAGCAGTAGAGCAGCCCGGCACCGCCGGAGGATCGCAACGCCTCCTGGCTGCAGCCGCGCGAGGGGTGCGAGGAGTTCCAGGACTTCGAGGGCGGGTCGTCGCGCAGGCCCTGCCGGTCATGATGGCCGACCTGCGCCGAACCCTCGCCGCTCTTGGTCCAGTTGCCGCAGGTGGTGTCTCCGGACCAGTTGAATGCCCTGCCGTCGGGCTCCGAGCCGGTCAGGATGTCGTGCATGTTCGGCTTGTCGCCGCGCCCGTTGACGACCCCGCCTTTCTCGTTGAGCGCAGTCTGCTTGTTGATGTTGTTCTTGTCGCTGTGCAGCTCCTCAACGTTGCGCGCAACGACCACGCCCTTGGCGTTGCGCCAGGGGCCCTTGCCGATGCGGTCGCGCGCGTTGACCGCCTTCACTTTCCCCGACGCGGTTGCGCTGAGATAGGCGTGCCAGGTGCGCTTGCCGGCGCCCGCAGCGCTCGCCAGCGACTGGCAGTGCTTGTCCGCACCCGCCAGACCGCCCAGGTCCGCGCCTTTGCCCGATCCCACGCTGGTGACAAAGAACGTCATGTTCGGTTGCTGCGCCTGCGCCGTTGGCGACGCGATCATCGCCGCGCTTCAACGCGCGGTCCTCAGGGCCTCAACGCCCGGGAGAGAAACGGCAGGCTCCTGTCCAAGCGGTAGTCGATGTCGGAATGGTCGTCGTCGAATTCCTCGTAGGTGTGGCGGACGCCTGCCTGAGCGAG
>JACPRN010000315.1 GCA_016189945.1 Betaproteobacteria bacterium | reverse complement strand
CGAATTCTGCTCGGATACCTGGTGCCGCTGGTGCTCATGGCGGGGGTCGCCGTGGCGGTGTACTGGAGCACCCAGACCCTGCAGCGGATCTCCGATTCACTGGATCAATCGCGCAGGATTTCGGAACACCTGCAGGCGATTCACCTCAATCTCGTCGCACTGCAACGATCTACGCGAGGCTATGTCATTTTCAAGAACGACACCTCCCGTAAGAATTACGTTGCCGCCCGGTCGGAGTACCAAGAGCGGTTGCGAACCGTGATCGGGCAAGTGAAGGATCCAAAGCAGCAGGAAAACCTGCGCCGGCTCTCCGCGCTGGTCAAACGCGTGGAAGCCGAAGAACAACAATTTTTCGATTTGGTCGATGCCGGCCAGGCTGCCAAGGCCACGGAACGCTTCCGCACGGGGAGATCCATCAATCTGATTGCGGAAATCGACGCGGTAGCCGCGGAGATGGGGAAGCGGGAGCAGGAGATCGTAGAGACGCGACACGAAGAACAGAACAACGCTCTCACCCAGCTTACGTCGGTAGCGGTCGGAGCGACAGCGCTCGCGCTGCTGCTCGCAGTGGCTTTCGGACTGTGGATCGCCGCGCGCATCACCCGAACGGTCGGCGAAGCGATCGCCGGCATGAGCACTTCCTCCAGCGAATTCGCGGCGACGGTGGAGGAGCACGAGCGCACCGTGACCCAGCAGGCCGCCGCGGTGAACGAGACGACGACCACCGTCGAAGAGCTGGGCGCCTCGGCGCGGCAGACCGAAAGCCAGGCCGAGTCGGCCGCCGCCGCCGCCAAACAGGCGCTCGACGCGGCCCGCGAGGGCACGGCTCTTGCCGACCAGGTCTCCCGCAGCATGGCGCAAATGAAGCACAAGGTGGGTTCGGTCGCCGAGCAGATCCTGCGCCTCTCGGAGCAGGCCGGCCAGATCGGCGGCATCGCCCGGGTGGTGGGGGAACTGGCGAACGAGACCAACATGCTGGCGTTGAACGCCGCGGTAGAGGCCGCGCGCGCCGGCGAGCACGGCAAGGGCTTTGCCGTGGTCGCCTCCGAAGTGCGCAAGCTCTCCAACCAGAGCAAGCAATCGGCCGAGCGCGCCAACGCCCTGGTGGCCGAAATCCAGAAGGCGACCAATTCGGCGGTGATGGTGACCGAAGAGGGCACCCGCACCGCCGAGGAAGTGGCGGCGATGACGCAGAAGACGGTGGAAGCGTTCGACGCGATCGCAGCCGCGGCCAACAGCGTTTCCGAGAACGCGCAGCGCGCGCTCCTGAACAGCAGGCAGCAGGCGAGCGCCCTCGGCCAGGTGACCGAGGCGATGAAGAGCCTTTCGGCGGGCTCGCGCCAGATGAGCGCCGGCACCGAGCAGACCAAGGTCGGCGTGCAGAAGTTGAACAGCATCGCGCTCGACCTGAAAGCGATGGTGTAGCTCGAACGCCATCGCACATCCGGATGCAGGCATGATCGAAGACAAGACGCTGCGCGATCTGTTCAAGACCGAGAGCGAGGAGCATCTCCAGCATCTGGACGACGCGTTGCTCGGCCTGGAGAGGAATCCGGGCGACCCGGCGCTGGTGGAAGAGGCTTTCCGCGATGCGCACAGCTTGAAGGGCGCCGCGCGCATGCTCGGATTGAGCGCCATTCAGGCGATCGCGCACCGGCTCGAGGACGGCTTGAACGCAGCGCGGCGCGGCACGCGCGCGCTCGACGCGCCGCTCATCGCGCGCATGTCGAGCGAGCTGGTCGAACTCCGTCGGCGCGTCGCCGAAGCCGTCGGCGACGGCGCTGCCGGCCGATCGAGGGCAAGCGCACCCGAATCGGCGCCATCGCCAGGCGCCGATTCGGGCGCGAGACCGGACGCGGCGACGCCGCAGGCGCAGCCCGAAGGAGCGCAGCCGGCCCCGGCGGCCCCTTTCCGCATCGATTCGGTGCGCGTCGATCCGCGAAAGCTCGATGCGCTGATGACCCAGGCCGGGGAGCTGACCGTGACCAAGACCCGCGTCGCGCGCCGGCTCGCCGATTTCGATGCGCTCGTCGACTCCTGCGAAGAGTGGGAGCGCGAAGAGGCCGCGCGCCAGATGCGGCTCCGATACGGGTCCTACCGGGAATCCGGCGAGGCGAGGGACGCGCCGAGGCCGCCGAACGGGCAATCCTTGCTCGAGCGCCTGGCGAGCGTGAAGGCGCAACTGAGCCAACTGCGCTCAGGCTACGGCGAAGACAGCGCGCGCCTGGAGGCGATCGCCGCAGAGCTGGAGAGTGGAATCCGGCTCATTCGGCTGCTGCCGCTCTCCAACGTATTCAGGCTCTTTCCGCGGCTGGTGCGCGACCTCGCGCAGGAGCAGGAAAAGGAGGTGGAACTGGCGATCGAGGGCGAGGACACCCACGCGGACAAGCGCATCCTCGAGGAGATGAAGGACCCCCTGATGCACATGCTGCGCAACGCCGTGCATCACGGCATCGAATCGCCCGGAGCGCGCGAGCAGGCGGGCAAACCGCGAGCCGGCCAGGTGCGCATCCGCGCAAGCCAGACCGCGTCGAGCGGCCTGATCGAAGTGAGCGACGACGGGCGCGGGCTGGACGAGCAGGCGATCAGGCGCGCCGCGCTCAAGCTCGGCTTGGCAAGCGAAGAGACGCGCGCCGCCATGGCGCCGGCGCAGATCCATTCGCTGATATTCGCCTCGGGTCTGTCGACGGTTGGTTTCGTGACCAACGTCTCCGGCCGCGGCGTCGGCCT
>JACPRN010000320.1 GCA_016189945.1 Betaproteobacteria bacterium | reverse complement strand
GCGACGCACGGGCCTTACGCCCGGATCCGGCATCCGCAATACGTCGGTTTCGTGCTGATCATGGCGGGCTTCCTGCTGCAGTGGCCGACGCTGGTCACGCTCGCGATGTTTCCGGTCCTCACTTTCATGTACGTGCGCCTGGCGCTCCGGGAAGAGCGCGATGCGCTGGAGGCGTTTGGAGACGAGTATCGGCGCTACATGCTTGGCACGCCGCGGTTCGTGCCGCGCATCGCAGGACGGCCGCGGGACGCGGGCGAAGCGCAGTGAACCCGGAGAATTGGTTTCTTGGATAGCAGATGTGAAATCTATGCGCTGCGGATCGGCCATTCCGGGGACCTCGTCAGTGAGACGGGAAACTCACTTTACGAAAGGACATCTTGAAATGAGCAATCTGAGCAAAACGGCGTTTCTGGCCGAAAAAGTCATAGATCCGGTGTGTGGGCGGCGGGTAATCGACGGAAGCGAGGCGGACCACCAAGTGGCGCACAAAGGCAACATCTATCATTTCTGTGAACCGGGATGCAAGAAGGCATTTGCGGACAATCCGGAGAAGTACATAAGGCTGCTTCGCTTCGCCAGTCATGAGTGGTAGGACAATGTTCGCCCGAGAGAAAATCACTTTGCGCGGCATGACCGCGCCCGGAAGAAAAGCGATCCTCGTATCCGCCGGCGAACCGGGCCAGGGTAGTTGACATATACCCATATGGGGTATATATTGGAGCGCAAATACGACGACGCTCGGCCGGCGGCCCGGGGATTCGACGATCGAGCCGCAGGGGCAGCCGAACCGAACATCGGATGGGCAAGCGCCCTGCCCAGTCGGGAGGGTCATATAGGAGACCGGCCGTCATGATGCAAACCTTGGAAATCGGCATAAGCGGCATGACATGCGCCGCCTGCGCAGCGCGTATCGAGAAGGCGCTCAAGAGGCGGCCAGGGGTGGTCTCGAGCCGCGTCAACTTGGCCGCGGAGACCGCGAGCATCGAATTCGACGACAAGCTCGCGCGGGCCGCCGATGTCGCCGCGGCGATCGCAGACGCGGGCTACACGCCGCTCGTCGAAGCGATCGAGTTTCCCGTTCGCGGGATGACCTGCGCGAGCTGCACCTCCCGGGTGGAAAAGGCGCTTGCAGGTCTGCCCGGCGTGGTCGAAGCGAGCGTCAACCTCGCCTCCGAAAGCGCGCGGGTGCGATATGCACCCGCGCGCACCGGGCCCGCGGAATTTCGCCGGGCGGTCGGCGAGGCAGGCTACGAGGTGCCGGCGGAGATCGCACCCGCCGGCGACGGCGCGGGCGACGCGCAACGGGAGCGCGAACTCGCATCGATGCGTCGCGAGCTCGCGGCGGCAGTCGCGCTCAGCATCCCCGTTGCCGCACTGGCGATGGGCTCCCTGTATGCGCCGGTCATGCGCTGGCTGGAGTTGCAGGGGATCGCCGAGCCTGCCTTGAACCTCGTCCTGTTCGCGCTCGCAACCCCGGTGATGATCTGGCCGGGGCGGCGTTTTTTCCTCGGGGGCTGGAAAGCGTACCGGCATTGGGCGCCGGACATGAACAGTCTGGTCATGACGGGGACCGGGGCCGCCTATCTCTACAGCGTGGTGGTGACCTTCGCGCCGCAAGTGCTTCCGGAAAATGCGCGCCACACCTACTTTGAGGCGGCGGCGGTGGTCATCACGCTGGTGTTCCTGGGCAAGTTCCTGGAGGCCATGGCCAAGGGCCGCGCGAGCGACGCCATCCGCAAGCTGCTTGGACTGAGGGCGCGCACCGCCCGGGTGCTGCGCGAAGGCGTTGAGGAAGAAGTACCCATCGAAAGCGTGCGCCCCGGCGACGTGGTCCTGGTGCGCCCGGGCGAAAAAATACCGGTCGACGGCACCGTGACGGGCGGTTCCAGCTATGTCGACGAATCGATGATCACCGGCGAACCGGTTCCGGTTGCCAAGCAGCCGGGCGACAGGGTCATCGGGGCGACCATCAACCAGAACGGCGCGTTCCGGTTCCAAGCCGAAGCGGTCGGGGCAGACACGGTGCTGGCGCAGATCATTCGGCTCGTGCAGGGGGCGCAGAGCGCCAAGCTTCCCATCCAGTCGCTTGCCGACCGGGTGGTTGCCGTGTTTACTCCCGTCGTACTGGTCATCGCCGCGCTCACCGCGATCATCTGGCTCGCATACGGCCCGACACCGGCCCTGACCTTCGCACTGGTCAATGCGGTGGCGGTGCTCGTGATCGCCTGTCCGTGCGCGATGGGGCTCGCCACGCCTGCGGCGGTCATGGTCGGGACAGGCCGCGCGGCGGAGCTCGGCGTGCTGTTTCGCCGCGGCGAGGCGCTGGAGACCCTGAGCCGGGTGAAGGCTGTCGTCCTGGACAAGACCGGAACGCTTACCCGCGGACGGCCCGAGCTTACGGACCTTTTCGTCGCCGAAGGGTTCGCGGAAAACGACGTCCGCCTCTGGATTGCCGCCGCCGAAGCCGCGAGCGAGCACCCCGTCGCGCACGCCATCGTCAAGGCCGCGCGCGAGCGAAACCTCGAGATTCCCGAAGCGGAAGATTTCGAGGCTGTTCCCGGATACGGCGTCGTGGCGAGGGTCATGGGACGCCAAGTGCATGTCGGCGCCGACCGCTACATGGAGCGGCTGGGTCTCGATGTGGCTCCTTTTGCCGGGGTGGCGCGGCGGCTGGCCGATGAGGCCAAGACGCCGCTCTACGCCGCCGTTGACGGAAGGCTCGCCGCGACGCTTGCGGTATCCGACCCGATCAAGGCCGGCGCGCGGGAAGCGATCGCGCGGCTGCACGCGATGAGAATGCAGGTCGCCATGATCACCGGCGACAACCGGCGCACTGCGCACGCCATCGCGCGTCAGCTCGCAATCGACCATGTGCTTGCCGAGGTTCTGCCCGGTGACAAGGCCCAGGCGGTCGTTCAAATCCAGCAGCGGGTCGGCAAAACGGCATTCGTCGGCGACGGCATCAACGATGCACCGGCGCTTGCCCAGGCCGACGTGGGCCTGGCGATGGGCAGCGGTACCGACATTGCCATCGAGACCGCCGACGTCACGATCATGAACAGCGAAGCGCAAAGTATTCCGGCGGCCCTTGCCGTGGCGCGCAAAACCTTGCGCACGATCCGCGTGAATCTGTTCTGGGCATTTTTCTACAACGTGATCCTGATTCCGGTCGCCGCTGGCGTCATGTATCCGTTCACCGGCTGGCTTCTCAACCCGGTGCTCGCGGGGGCGGCAATGGGGCTCTCGAGCCTTTTTGTGCTGACCAACAGCCTGCGTTTGAAGCGCATATCGCTGGGCATTCTGTCGCACCCGGCGGAACACCCGCAGGCCGGAGCGCAAGGCGCGGAGATGGAGCTTGCCTTGCAACCCGTATTCAACCGCGGCGACGCGGGCTGATCTTCGAGGAGATTTGTCATGCAATGGCTTTGGGTCTGGCTTGCATTGGGCGTCGGCCTCCTATGGCTGCTCTCTCGCGCTCGGCATGGCGCAATGACGGGCGGCTGCGGTTTGCACCGCTCCGCGCACGGCGGTCCCGCAGCCACGGACAGCAAGGCGCTGATCGCGGACACCGAACGGGATGAGAAGGCAGAGCAAGCCGCAGAGCGGTCCGCGGCCCGGACTTTGCAAGACCGCGGCGGGTGCTGCTGAACCCGCTGAAGGGCCCTCAAGGAAGACCGAAGCGGCGAGGAATTCGGGGTCGCGTGAGCGAAACGGCACGAGCGTTTTTTCCGCGCTTGGGGTGGGTCAGGGCCATTACTTTTACCGGCGGGGCACCGATGTGATCTGGATCGCGTCGGACCGTCCCGTTGCCGAAGCGCTCCAGCGGCTGCGCGCCAAGAGAAAGACGAAGCTTCTTTCGCTCGCCAAGCAGATGAAGGGGGGCGAAGGCGCTGACGAAAACGTGATTTCGTCGGGGCATGGGGAGGGGGATCGGCAGAAGTGATTCTTTGGCTACGCGCACGGAGCTTGGCGCCCGTTATCCTTGTTTTCCTTGTTAGCGCCTGCGGCGCGCCGTCAACGGTTCCGCCATCCATGGGAGAACTGCCCCTCACGCACGCGCTCCAGGGGGACGAGGCGCTGGAACAGGTCAGTCGCCTTCACCGCAAGCGAATTCCTTCACGTGACGGTTTTGTGGCCCATTATGAGCAGAACGCGAGCGCAGCGATGCTGTACGTCTCCCGGGCGTATCTTTCGCCAGTCGCCATGTGGCAGTTTTCGCGCATGATCGACGGCATCGAGAGCGGAGCTTCAAACGCCGAGGGAAAGTTCACCCACCTGAGAGTCAGAGAGCAAGACGGATTTACCGTCTACTCGGCGTTAGGGCTGGGGCAGGTTCACTACTTCTATCGGAGCGGAGCAACCATGGTATGGCTGGCGGCGGATGCCGACGTTGCCCGCCGGGCGCTTGGCGACACACTCCGTCTGATCCGGTGACAAGAAAATACTCCTTAACTTCTTCAGGACGCAAACTACGTGAGGAGTTCAAATTCATGAACGGGAAAGAGGGAGTGGTAACGATTACAGGCAATGCTGCCTCTAGACTCAGGGATATTGCTGCCAGAGAGAACAGGCAAGCAGTCAGTTTGAGGATCGCCGCAGTTCGGACCCGCTGCATGGGTGGCAGGGGTTACACGTAT
>JACPRN010000310.1 GCA_016189945.1 Betaproteobacteria bacterium | reverse complement strand
TCCAGTCCTCCAGCGTGCGGCGGGGATCGAAGCCGACGAGCGCGTACTCGGAGAAGACGGCGAGCTTGATGCTCCCCCAGCGGTCGGACGTCCACCGGATGAGCTGCAGGATCCGCTCGAGGTTACGGCGCATGATCTGATGCGCCTCCCCCATCCGCTCCTTGGTCACAACGATCGTTTCGGGTTGAATCAGAGCGACTTCATAAGGCGCGATCATGTAGTTGATTCCTTTTCAGATTTGCGAAGTCTCTCTACTCCACCTTGGCACCGGAAATCTGCACGACCTTCGTCATTTTAACGATGTCGTTGACACGTGTCGCCGGCACCCGGATCGCGTACGACGCGGGCAGTCGTTCGCTATCGCCGAACATCACTTCAGCCCTCCTGGCCGGCCAAGGCCAGCGTGCGCTTCGCGGTGTTCAACTGGTGGATTTGACTCGTGCCTTCGTAGAGGCGGAACACGCGCACGTCGCGGTAGAAACGCTCCATGCCGTAGTCGGCGACGTATCCGTAGCCGCCGAGCATCTGCACGCAGCGGTCGGCCACCGCGAAGGGACGCGTGAGCGCGATTTACGCGATTCTCGCGCGACGCCGCGTAACAAGAAATGAGGAGGTCGCCGCGGCATGGTGGCAACCTCCTGATCGGTAGGGCGAATTCGTGGCGCGCCCGACAGGATAAATCTGGGCACTGGCAGCAGTCCATTGCCGTCGGATGAGGATCATTGGAGCGACCTTAACCGCGGTCAAGCGTGAACGATGAACATGCCGCCGAGGGTGGGCCGGATATGCTCCGCCCAATCAAGCGTCCCAGGGGTCGACCACCTCGACGCGACAATCCGCAAAATCCGCCACGTTGCGGGTCGCGATGACCGCGCCCACGGAACGCGCGATAGCAGCAATCTGGGCATCGAAGCTGGAAATCGGCCGCCCGGCCCGCCGGCGGTCGGCGGCGATGTGGGCGTAGCGCAGTGCTGCGTCGCTGCCAAAGGCCAGGATACGGCCCTCGAACTCCTGCGCGAACATCGCTTGGGCGGCGGCCTCGATGCCACGGCGGCGCTTGCCCGAGGGCAACAGCATAATCCCGTGGAGAATCTCGGCCTGGGTGATGCTGGTCGTATAAAGGCTCGATGCCGGCTGAGTTGCCACCCAGGTGACAACAATCTCGGCCGGCTTCGCTTTCATCAACTCCGAAACGACGTTGGTGTCGAGCAGGATCATTTGCCGGGCATCGGTGGCGCGCGCATTGCCGCACGCGCGGGCAATTCAATGTCGCAGCCGCCGAATGGTTCAAAGCGCCGTCGAATCGCTTCCGCTAGATCGCGTCGCGTAATCGTGCCGGCAGAGACGGCCTCCCGCAGGATGTTGCGGGCTTCTTCTTCCATCGACCGTTTGTGATGTGCTGCCCGCACCCGCAGCTGCGCCTTGGTTTGCTCGTCCAGATTCCGAATCGTAATGCTCGCCATGGCTTTTCCAGTATGCAATCAATGATTGCATTGTACGCAATGAAGGCATCGAAGATCAATCGGGGCGATTGCAGGTACGGTCAGGAGGAAAGTCGCGCCTCGGGACCCGATCCTGTACTGCCTGGCCTCTACCGTCGCGGTTTCCTGTCTATCGGACTTCGAAGGATAAGCGAACGGCTGCGCCCGGCGCAAACGGTTCGCCTGCGTGCTGCAGAGCGATCTGGACCTCGTAGGCGCCGGCCGGCCAGGGCTCGGTGCCGCGCTTGCGCCCGGCGGCGCGGAGGACGCGCGCCTGGCGTTTCTGCAGGGTCATTTTTTCCTCGAACAGCAGCCGGGACCCCGGGCCGCGCACGCTAAGCCGGACGGTGTCACCCGCGGCGACGCCGAAAGCCTCGAACCACACTACCAGGGCAGCGGCTTCCCGCTCCAGGATGAGACTGCGGTGGCGGCCTTCGCGGACGCCGTCGGGCCGTGGCAAGGATGCCGCGATGCCGTAGTTGTAGATCGCGCCGGGCGCATAAGGAAGGCGGGCGAGCGTCGCCGCGTCCCACAGCGGATTCCCGCCGACGCCGCAGCTTGGCGCGTCGCTGCCGCGGAACGGGTCGACGACCTCGAGGCGGCGGCGCAGCGTGAAGTGCAGGTGCGGATACTCCGTGAGGCCCGACAGTCCGACTAGGCCGAGCGTCTGCCCGGGCTCGACGCGCTCGCCCCGGCGCACGCGCAGGCTGCCGCGCTGCAAATGGCAGTACTGCGTCTCCCAGCCGTCGCCGTGGTCGATGCGCAGCCCGTTGCCGCATTCGCGGTCGCGCACGCTATCACGTCCCGTCTCGCGCACGCTCGCGTCCGCCGTCCCGTCGCGCACCGCGCGCACGACGCCGCCCGCGGCGGCGAGGACTGCGACGCCCTCGCGCATCGCCTGCAGGTCACGAAGGGCCAAGTCGGTGCCGTTGTGTCCGTCGTATGTGAGCACGCCGCAGGCGTAGTCGCGAGCGCCCCGACCAGGGTCGAGGTCTACATGATTCGAGATCCAGCAGTCTTGGCCGGGCTGGCAGCGCAGCGGAAGCTGCAGCGCAGGCTGGGCGCCTGCGCCAGCCGCCACGATGGCGAGCGCGAGCGCCGCCAGGCGGGCTTCAGGCCAGAACCACATGCTTCCCGACTCTGTTCGGATTATTCGTCGAGCGCACGCTGTTGCCGACGACGCTTGTAAGTCGAGGGCTGGTGGCGCGCCCGGTGGGATGAATCTGGGCACTGGTGCGAAACGGTTTCGATCACGACCGCCTGATCCGCATTTTACGGTCCGTGAGCACGACGAAACAGCGACGAAGGAATCGAGCCCTCCCGCGTAAACAACCGTGTGTATCCAGTTCCAGATCTTGAGCCGAAGGGACGAGGGGCTCTTGAATTCCGGCGCTCGCGACTCGGCAGCTCAAGCTCTGCAGCCGGAACGGCTGCGCTTTTATCGGCGGTGCGACGTCAATGAGTTTTTTTCTGATGACCATCATGCCGTTCCCGCTCGGAAATACCGCCGTTTCGGATCCTGCGGGCTCGTCCCAATCTCGCGTACTAGGCCGCGCTCAACAAGGCTCGCCAAACGCGTGCGCGTGGCGCGCGCGGAAAGGTGAATCGCCTGTGCGATCTCCTGCGTCGAGAGCCCTTTGCCGTGAACAAGCACGCGCAGAATGGTCTCGTCCACCGGATCCACCACGGGCGATCCAGTTTGCTCTGTGCGCAGCGTGACGCGGAAGCGCGTGGCGATCTCCTCGAACTCGGGTGCAGCGATGCCGGCCGAGCGACACGCCGCCGTCATCCGCTCGATGCCGCTGCCCCATTGCTCGACTAGGCCCAGCTCGTGGAACACGCGGCCGATGACGCGGTTGCGCAGCTTGGAGACGCCGCGATGCAGGTCGTCCACCGTGAGGCCAAAGGGAAGTAGTCCCGGATTCTCGATTTCTAGCCGGTCGTCGAAGATCGCCACGCGAATCGGGGCGCCGCGCTGCGCGTAGTCGGCGTGCGCCACCGCGTTGATCACGGCTTCGCGCACCGCCGCTGGCGGCAAGTTCCAGCGCTCGGTGCGGCGCACGGCGCCGATCTCCACGCTGTGCAGAGCATGCTTCTGGACGAAACCGATGGCGGCTTCGATCGCCTGTGCAGAAAAGATCCGAATCTCGACGTGATCCACAAGCCGTGTCTTGTCTGTGCCGGCGAACCGGCCGGCCTGGATCCAGGCGTCAGGAAAGTGGCGCGCACGTTCCCGGCCAAACAGCAGAATGCCGCCGACGGTGGGCACCTTGCGTCCCTGATGACGAGTGACCATCCGGAGCGTCTCGAGGTCCGCTCGCCGCAGCTTGCGAACAGCGGCGAACGACTCTGAAGCCGCTCGGAAGTCGAGCGCTTCAGAGTCGAGGCCAGGCATCGGTTGCTCATCGAAGGTCTCGCCGCGGGCAAAGCGCTTCAGCTCTTCGATCAGCTCGCGGTCCGCGTGCCGGTTAGTGGAGCCTACCCGCACATAGACGCCGTTTTCTTGGCCCTCGCTCTTCAGGCGGTACGGCCGGCTCTCGCCGGGGTGCACCCGCACGGCCACGATATGCGTGTGGCGCCAGGGAAGGACTTCCAGATCCGGGACGAGACGCGGGAGGATGCTGTCGCTCACGAGGCTGGCGAGGCGCTCTTCCAGGTCCAGCGGCTCGCGCACGCCGCGCACGTGCCGGGTGCCGTCCTCCACGCCAAGGAGCAGCGTGCCCCCGGCCGTGTTGGCGAAGGCAACGAGCGTACGCAGCACGCCGGCGGGCGAGGAAAGGTCCCGCTTGAATTCCAGCGTCTTGCCTTCCGGCAGCTTGAGTGTCTCGATGAGATCCATACTCGGAAGTCTACTCTGAATCCATACCGCCGGTACGCTTCCGAGCTCGATGCCGACTCACCGCGGGTGTCTAGCGCCCCCACGCCGATTGGGCAAGGCTCGCAAGCGATGAGCCGGCTTTCCCGTGGGCAGGCATGCGCTGGCACAAGAACACCGTATCGAGGTGCTCCGCCTGTGCGAGCAGCTCGGTGAAGTCATAGTCCACGCCGATCGCGCCGAACCGGCTCGCGGGTGAAGGGCTGCAGGGCGTAGCGGACCCTCGTGGGCGCCGGGCATCTCCGAACCCGACGATGGCGACGGTAACGAGCTGGTCGTCCGCGGCAGCCACCGGCGGCGCGCGGACGCTATCGGCTTCATGCAAAAAAAGGAGCTGGGTGAAGTGCCCAGCTTCGTATGCCCTTCCCGACAGAGGGAAATGAATGGCGCGCCCGGCAGGATTTGAACCCACGACCCCTTGGTTCGTAGCCAAGTACTCTATCCAGACTGAGCTACGGGCGCGCTGTGGGGCGCAATATTAACAAAATTCGCCTCTCCCGAGGCATTTGTGTCTGCGTTCCCAAGCCCTGGGACAGTCTCCGCTTGCTTTGATTCCCGGCGTGCACGGCCTCAAGCACCGCGATTCATCGCGGATGAACTCGCGGACAGTGCGGCGGTCTGAACATGCCCGACGTCCGTAATCGGCAGCAAGCCGCGGCGCGAAATTCGCCTCCAGCCTGGGCGCTTTGAAGAGCGAATTCCGTGACATATGCGCTTGCGGCAATGGCCGCTGTTGTGCTAGCGGCCGGATTCGGCGATAATGATAATCATACGTAAGAGGCTCCGCCCGGGAAAGCGGGCGGCCCCGGTGGCACCGACAATAACCGGCGGGTCGAGGATGTGCAGTGAATAACGCCAGATCGCGGCGTAATGCGTTTTGCTTTCCGTTGCCCGCTGGCGTCCAGGCTTCGGCTGCGCTGGCGCGGCCGGCTGCCGGCGCTTTGCGCCGTGCCCACCTCCTACCGGCGCCTGGTCCACTAACCCGTCGCATCGACTCGCGCGGCGCTCGTGCCGCGCCGGGGGCGGAGGCGCCTGCCACGGGCCCCATAGACGATCCAGGAACCCGCCAGCCATGCTGACCATGCCCTCGTTGCTGCAGCGCACCGCGCGCGTGTTCGGCGCCAATACCGCGATCCAGGACGCCGAAGGCGAGCTGACCTGGGCCGCTTACGTCGAGCGCATCGCGCGCGCGGCCGGCGTGCTGCGCTCGCTCGGCCTCAAGCCCTTTGAGCGCTACGCGATCCTTTGCCGCAATTCCGTGCGACACGCCGAGTTGATCCACGCCGGCTACTGGCTGGGGGCGATCCCCGTGCCGCTCAACTACCGCCTGGCACCGGCTGAAATCGCCCTTGTCCTCGAAGATGCCGAATGCCGCCTGTTGGCGGTCGAGGATGTATTTGCGAAGCTGCTCGGGCACCCCTCGCTCGAGGCTTGGCGCAGCCGCGCTTTCGCCATTGCGGCCGACGACGCCGGCGTCGCCCTGCCCCGCTACGATTCGATGCGCGAGGAAGCGCGCGCCGCAGAGCCCTACGAGCCGGCCGAAGACGACGACGCCATCCTGCTCTACACCGGCGGCACCACCAGCCGCGGCAAGGGCGTCCGGATCACCCATCGCAACATCGCTTCCAACGCGCTGCAGCTCGCGCGCGCGATGACCGTCGGCGAGCACGACGTGTATCTGCACGTCTCGCCCATGTTCCACTCGACCGACTTGAAAGCCACCGCGCTCTCCATGATGGGCGGCGCTCACGCTTATCTTTCTGATTTCTCGCCCGCCAACGTGCTCTCGGCCGTCGAGCGCCACCGCGTGACCATCGCGAGCCTGGTGCCGACCATGATCATCCGCGTCCTTCAGGAGGGGTCGCTTGACCGCTACGACCTCGGCAGCCTGCGGCTCCTGAGCTACGGCACTTCGCCGATGGCGCCCGAATGGATACGCAGGACCATCGAGGCCCTTCCCGGCGTGGACCTGCACCAATGCTACGGGCTGACCGAGACCGCGCCGGTGCTTGCCATCCTCGACGAGAAAGACCACCGCCGCGCCCTCGACGGTCGCGAGGAGCTGCTCCGATCGGTGGGCCGGCCGCTTCCCGGGGTGGACGTGCGCATCCTCGATGACGCAGGGCGCGAAGTGCCCTCCGGGGAATCGGGCGAGGTGGCGGTGCGCGGCCCGCAGATCGCCAAGGGCTACCACAAGCGAGCGCGCGAAAACGCGGAGGTCTTCCGCGGCAGCTGGTTCCACACCGGCGACATCGGGCGCATGGACGCCGATGGCTATCTCTTCATTCTCGATCGCAAGAAGGACATGGTCGTCACCGGCGGCGAGAACGTCTACACCTCGGAAGTCGAAGCGGCGATCTGCCAGCACCCGGGAGTGCAGGAGGCGGCGGTGATCGGCGTGCCCGACGAGCGCTATGGCGAAGCGCTGTTCGCCGTGATCGTGCCCGCGCAGGGAGCGAGGCTCTCGGTCGAAGAGATGATCGCGCATTGCCGCACGCGCATCGGCGGCTACAAGATTCCCCGCCGCATGGCGTTTGTCGATGCCTTGCCCAAGACCGCGATCGGCAAGATAATCAAACAGGATCTGCGCCGCACCTACGGCGGCGCCCCCGCCAACCACCCTCCCATCAAGAAGACCAGAACGGAGCAAGCACATGAAACCCGGATTGACCAGCGGCATGTCACGTACCCAGCGGTACCCAGTCACCAAGGAAAACACCATCGGATTCATGGGTGAGGAACTCCGCGTCTATGCCACGCCTTACATGGTGCGCGAGGTCGAGCGCTGCTGCCGCGATTTTCTCGGCGAATACCTCGGGCAGGAAGAGAACTCGGTCGGCGCGCGCGTCGAACTGGATCACCTCGGGCCGACGCTGAACGGCATGTGGGTGGAAGTCACCGCGACCGTGACCGGCGTCGACGGACGCAGGGTCAGCTTCGAAGCCGAGGTGCGGGACGCGCTCGACCTGGTGGGCAAGGCAAAGCACGTGCGCTTCGTGGTCGATCTGGCGAAGCAGAAGGAGCGGCTGGAGGCCAAGGCGGCGAAACTCGCGCAGATGAAAAAGTGACGCGAAGGGATGTCGAAATTCCGGAAGACGGCCGTCTTGTCATTCCCGCGAAGGCGGGAATCCAGTAGGTCAATCGGCTGGATGCCCGCTTTCGCGGGCATGACGTCATTCAAGAGGATTTCTAGATGAGCGCCGACACCGCGGCGAAACAAGAAGGCACGAAAAAGGTGCCCATCTACTGCAACCAGTGCGTTTGCGGTCCCGACCTGTTCAAGGTCGAGGTCAAGGACGGCGTCGCGCTCCGGATCGAGCCCAATCTGGACATCGGCGACGCGCACCCGGCGTGCGGCCGAGTGTGCGTCAAGGCCTACGGGCTGATCCAGAAGACCTACAACCCCAACCGCATCACGCGGCCGATGAAGCGCACCAACCCGAAGAAGGGGCGCGAGCACGATCCGGGGTTCGTGCCGATATCCTGGGACGAGGCGTTCGACATCGTCGGCGCGAAGCTGAACGAGATCCGCGCCAAGGGCCTCATCGACGAAGCCGGATACCCGCGGCTTGCCGCGAGCTTCGGCGGCGGCGGCACGCCGACGCGCTACATGGGATCGTTCCCCGCGTTTCTCGCCGCCTGGGGCCCGATGGACCTCGGCTACGGCCGCGGCCAGGGCGCGAAGTGCTACCACTCCGAGCACCTCTACGGAGAACTCTGGCACCGCGCGTTTACGGTCACGGTGGACACGCCTAACGCCGATTACATCATCAACTGCGGCAACAACCAGGAGGCTTCATCGGGGGTCACCGGCGTATGGCGCCAAGCCGACGCGCGCGCGCGCGGCATGAAGCGCGTGCAGGTCGAGCCGCATCTTTCGGTCACCGGGGCGCTCTCGGCCGAATGGGTACCGATACGGCCCAAGACCGATGCGGCGTTTCTCTATGGCGTCATCCATCGTATCGTGTTGGAGCGCGACTGGCGCACGCTGTGCGATGTGCGCTTTATCGCCGAGGACACCAACTCGCCCTACCTCGTCGGTCCGCACGGCTATTTTCTCCGCGATGCGGCCACGGGAAAGCCCCTCATCTGGGACCTCGCGGAGGGCAAGGCGAGACCCTACGATGAGTTTCGCGACCGGCCCGGCGCTCGAGCGGCGCTCGAAGGCGTCTACGCCGTTGCCGGCTTCGAAGAAGGTCCCGACGGCGAGCGCTGGGAGCACGCGGCGGCGAGCGCGCGCCCCGCGTTCGAGCTGATGCGCGAGCACCTGGCGCAATACACGCCCGAATGGGCGGCCAAGGAGTGCGATGTCCCGGTCGAAGCCATCCGGCGCGTCGCGGACGAATTCGTTGCGCACGCCAAGGTAGGCGCCACGATCGAAATCGAGGGCGTGAGGCTGCCGCACCGGCCGGTAGGCATCATGCTCGGCAAGGGCGTGAACAACGGCTGGGGTGGATACCAGACGGTATGGGCTCGCACCATGCTCGAGTGCCTGGTGGGCGCCCTCGAAGTGCCCGGCGGCAACATCGGAACCAAGGTTCGGCTCAACCGGCCGGCGGACAACCGGATGAAGAGCGTCAAACCTGGTCCCGACGGGTTCATGGACTACCCGTTCAACGCCACCACCAAGGACGCCTGGCAATCCAAACCCCACATCCGCAGCGCCTACCGGATGCTGGTGCCGCTGTCGGCCAATTCCCCCTGGTCGGCGGCCCTCGGCCCCGCGCACCTTCCCTGGCTGTTCCAGAAAGATCCGCCCAAGCCCTGGCCGCGCCAGACGCTGCCCGACATGTGGATCTGCTACCGCACCAATCCCGCGATTTCGTCCTGGAACGCGCCCGAGGTCGCCAAGCGCATCGCCGAGTTCCCGTTCACGCTCGCCTTTGCCTACACGCTGGACGAATCGAACTACATGGCCGATGTTCTCTTGCCCGACGCCACCGACATCGAGAGCCTGCAGCTCTCGCGCATCGGAACCACCGGCTCCGGCGAGCAGTTCTGGCACCACCAGGGGTGGGCGATCCGCCAGCCGGCGGTCGAGCCGATCGGCGAGTGCATGGACATGACCGACATTGCGACGCAGCTCGCCGTCCGCGCCGGGTTGCTGCGCAAGTACAACGAGGCGATCAACCGCGGCTCGGCGGCGACACGGCTCAAGTCGGACGCCTACGACTATTCGCTCGACCCCGACGTGCCGCATACGGGCTACGAGATTTGGGACGCGATCGCCAAGGCGGCGAGCCACGAGCTCTCCGGGGGCGAAGAGGTGCACGGCATCGACTGGTTCAAGGAGCACGGCTTCATGCTGCGGCCGTTTTCGCAGCTCGATTGGTATCTTTATCCCGAGATCAAGAAGCACGGACTGCGCTTCGAGATGCCCTATCAGGAGCGCATCAAGCGCCACGGCGAACAGCTCGCGCGGCGCCTGCACGAAATCGGCATCGAGTGGTGGAACCACCAGCTCGAGGAGTACGAGGCCCTGCCCGGGTACAAGGCATTTCCCGACATCTGGACCCATTACGCAGCCGAGGTCGGGCGCGATCCGGATGAGTTTCCCTTCTGGGCGCTCACCGCGCGCAGCATGCAATACGCCTGGGGGGCGAATGTCGGCCTGCCGCTGATCCATGAAGTCGCGGCGAACGTCGCCGGCCACGACGGCATCATCATCAACCGCAGCGCGGCGCGGAAACTCGGCATCGCCGATGGCGACCCGGTGGTGCTCGAGTCGGCAAGCGGTGTGACCCGCGGGCGCGCGACGCTGCGCGAGGGGATACGGCCGGATACGGTGCTGCTCGTCGGCCAGTTCGACCACTGGGCGACCCCCTATGCCAAGGACCTCGGGCTTGGCAGTCTCAATTCGGTGACGCCGCTCGCCCTGTCGCTTACCGATGCCACCGGCAGCGGCGCAGACCTGATCCGGGTCTCGGTGAGGAAGGACAGCGCACGCCATGTGGGGAAGCGCGAGGCCGCGCGATGAAGCGCTACGGCATGGTGGTAGACCTCAACCGCTGCGTCGGTTGCCAGACCTGCACCATCGCGTGCAAGCACGCGAACGACACCCCGCCCGGGGTGCAGTGGCGCCGCGTGCTCGACGTCGAGTACGGCAGCTTTCCCAACGTCGAGCGGCTGTTCCTCGTCACGGGGTGCCAGCACTGCGCGGATCCGCCCTGCGTTCCGGTGTGTCCGACGGGCGCGACGCGCCAGAGAGCCGACGGCCTGGTGACCATGAACTACGACACCTGCATCGGCTGCGCCTCGTGCGCGGTGGCCTGTCCCTACCAGGCGCGCACCATCGTGCACGAGATGGCGGGCTACTACGGCGAGCAGACGGTCCAGGAGCAAAGAATCGCGCACGAGGAGCGCATCGGCGTCGCGAACAAGTGCACTTTCTGCATCGAACGCATCGACGACGCGGAAGCGCGCGGTCTCACTCCGGGCGTGGATGCTGAAGTGACACCGGCCTGTTCGGTCGCCTGCATCGCCAAGGCGATCCGCTTCGGCGATTTTGCCGATCCGTCGAGCGAAGTCTCCCAGCTTGCAAAAGACCACCGTTCATTCCAGATGCACGCGGAACTGGGGACCAATCCGCAGATCCGTTACCTCTACGAAGTTCCGGGGAGTACGCCCGGGCGCAGGCCCGAACCGGCGGACGCGGACGACGAGGCGCTGTCCGATCCGGCCAATCCGCTCGCCGGCGCGCGCCAGCCCTTCTGGGACTATCGCGCGGCGATGAACTTCATCATCGGCGGAATGACCTCCGGACTCGCCGTGGTCGCCTGGCTCGCTTACGCCGCCGGCGCCTTCGATTTTCAGTTCCTGCGCTCGGTTCACGTCGCCGCCGCGGCGATCATGGCGGTGGGCCTGTTCTTCGTTTTCCTGAAGCTCGGCCGCAAGCTGCGCTTCATCCGCGTGCTCTTGCGGCCGCAGACCTCCTGGATGACGCGCGAGACCTGGTTTGTCGCCGCATTCTATCCGGCGGTTGCCGCGGATTTCCTCTGGCCGCATCCCGCGCTCGCTTTCATCGCGGCGCTCGCGGCGGCGGGATTTCTCCTCTGTCAGGCGCGCATGATGTATGCGTCCAAGGGCATTCCGGCTTGGCGCGTGCCGCTGGTCCCGTGGATGTTCGCCGCAACGGGCGTCTTCGAGGGCATCGGCCTGCTAGCGATTGCATTGGCGCTCGCCGGCGGGCATCAGAACGCGATCAGCGCGCTTGCCCCCGCTGGGATGATCCTCGCCGTGGCGAACGCGGCGCTGTGGCGGCGCTACCGCGCCACGGCCAGGGCCTCGGGCATCGGCCCGTTGTCGCGGCGCGACCTCGCCGCGATATCGCCGCTCCTGCACCTGCTCGGACATGCGGTGCCGCTGGTGCTGTTCGCCTTGAGCCTGGTGATCGCTCCGGCGGCGTCCATCCTCGGCGGCATGGCCGGATTGGCCGCGATCGCGGGCGGTTCCTGGTGGAAATTCATGCTCATCACCCGGGCATGCCATCAACAGGGGTTCGCCATGCCGATGATCCCGCAGCGCGGGTCGGGCACGCGCGCATCACCCGAACGACTAGCTTTCGGCTAAAATATCACCCGCTTGCATCGCGGCGACACCCGCTTGACAGGTTTAGGATGATCGCCTGTTTATTTTGGATCGCCGCACTCACACTACAAATCAAGGAGGGAAACCCATGAAGCGGCGCTTGCTGCCCATCACGCTGTTGGCCACGATGTTGTGCGTTGTGTTTTCCGTACCGGCGCTCGCGCAGCAATTTCCGACCAAACCGGTGCGCCTGGTGATCCCCTGGACGGCCGGCGGCAGCACCGACGTGCTCGGACGCGCGCTGGCAAACGAACTGACCAAGGTCTGGGGCCAGCCGGTGGTGGTCGAGAACCCTGCCGGCGCGGGCTCTGTCATCGGCGCGGACCGCGTCGCCAATTCGGCGCCCGATGGCTACACGCTGATGATGACCATCGACACGACCACGGTGCATAACCGCTTCCTCTACAAGCTTCCCTATGACCCGGACAAGAGCTTCACTCCGATTACCATAGTTGCGCGGAGCGGCCAATTCGTCATCACGAATCCGGCATTTCCGGCGAAGAACCTGCGCGAACTGGTCGACTATGCCCGCAAGAACCCGGGCAAGGTCGCGTATGCCTCCTACGGCCAGGGCTCGCAGCCGGAGCTCTTTTTTGAGACGCTCGGCAAGCGCGAAGGCGTGCAGTTCCTAAAGGTGCCCTACAAAGGCGTCGCCGATTGCATCAGGGCGACTGTCGCGGGCGAGGTGCAGGCGACGATATCGAGCCCGGCTGCCTCGGGAAGCCAGGTGAGGGCGGAAAAAGTGAGGCCCATCGCCATCGGCGGCCCGCAGCGCACCAGCCTTTTCCCCAATGTTCCGACGATCACTGAATCGGGTTATCCGTACGCGGATGCAGGCATCTGGTTCGGGCTGTTCGCTCCGGGCGGCATGAATCCGCAGTTGGTCGAGCGGATTCACCGCGACACCATCGCGATCATCAAGCGGCCCGACTTCGTCGAGAAGTTCATCAAGGGCTTCAGCCTCGATCTGGTCGGGAACACGCCGGCGGAATTTACCGCCGTGATCGGCTCCAACGTCAAGATGATCGCGGAGATGGTGAAAGCGGCCGGCGTGAAGCAGCAATAGCCGGCATACCGACAAAAGAAAAGGGGGCGAATGCCCCCTTTCTTTTTTGCCGGGAATCGAAAGCGAACTATTTCTGGGTGTCCTCCGGCGGGGTGAGGATTCCCCGCTCGACCAGACTCCGATAGACCGCGGGCTCGAGCGACCACTTCTCGTCGAGGTCCTTCAACCCGCGCTCGCGGTTGGTCTTCGGCCCGCTCGGGAAGCACGGCTTGGCCGCATAGACGCGCGCATAGAGCTCGCTGCGCACCTGGGTGAGGAAATTGTTGCGCTCGTTCTTGCGCCGGCGGCGCAGCCGTTCGATGTCGATCAAGGCCATCACGAAGTGCTCGCGCGCTCCGTCGGATTCGGTGAGGATCTGGCCGTTGAAATCCACGATCATGGAGTGGCCTTCCGCGACCAGGGACTCGGTCTGCGGCGAATCGGCCCAGTGCGGCCCGACCAGGTAGCAGTTGTTCTCGAACGCCCGCACCCGGTTGATGGTGCGCCAGGTGTCGACGTATTCGATGCCGCTGGTGGGCTGCGGTCCCATCGGGCGGATCAGCACTTCTGCGCCCATCAGCGCGAAACTCCGCACCAGCTCAGGAAACAGCCCGTCGAAGCAAATATAGACCGCGAGGTTGCCGATCGGCGTGCGCAGCACCGGGAACAGCGTCTCCAGGTCCTGGGGATAGCGCGCCATGATGTCGCCGGGGCTCGTGGACAGCTCGACGGCGCTGTTGGAGCAGTTGATCTTGCGGTACTTCAGCGCGACCTTGCCTTCCGGGTCGATGATGAAGCCGGTGTTGAAGAAGTTCCCCGGGTACTCGGGATCGACCTCGAACATGCTGCCGGCGATGTAGGCGCCGTATTCCTTTGCCTTTTCGCCCAGGCGGGCGGTTTCCTCGCCAGGAATCCTGCGCGCGAAGCTCGAGTTCATCGCGTAATTGCGCTTGCGTGCAAGTCCGAATCCGTGCAGGAAACTTTCCGGAAATCCGATCAGCTTCGGCGCCTGGCCCTTGGTGGTCTGCGCGGTACCGTCGATCGCCCGATCGATCAGCTCGCAGGAATGCGCCAGGTTCTTCGCCACGGCGTCCTTGTCCATACAGCCGCCGATCACCCTAGGCTGAATTGCGGCCGCATAGTACGGTTTCATTGATGCTCTCCTTTTCCTGAATTGGCCCCGCGAGTATACCAGGGACACTCGCCGGAGTTCCGCGGCGCGCTTGCCTCGTGATAACATCGTCCACCTAACGCGAGGATGGTCTTGGCGCCTACGGCGCAATCCGGCGGTTCGCCGCGCCTCTTGTCACCTGCAACGATCCAATACGCTACCGGGAGGAACGATGTTCGACGATTTGAGGGAATTCGTGGGGAAAGCCCAGGAGTTGGGCGAATGCAAGGTCATCGAGGGCGCCCACTGGGACGTGGAAATGGGGCGCATCGCCGAACTGTCCCTCTCCGTCGCCGATTCGCCGCTGCTGATGTTCGACCGCGTTCCCGGATATCCCAAAGGTTTCCGCGTATGCACCAATCCGTTTACCTCGACGCGCCGGGTGGCCCTCGGCCTTGGCGTGCCCCTGGATCTCAAGGGGCTCGATCTGATCAGAGCGTGGAAGGACAAGCTCGCCAACGTCAAGCCGATCCCTCCGGTGACGGTGAAGACGGGTCCGGTGAAAGAAAACATCCAGACCGGCAAGGACGTCGACGTATTGAAATTTCCCACGCCGAAGTGGCATGAGCACGACGGCGGCCGCTACATCGGCACCGGGTGCATGGTGATCCAGAAGGATCCGGACACGGGCTGGGTCAACCTAGGCACCTACCGCACCATGATCTCGGACAACAAGACGGTGACCTTCCACAGCGTGCCCGGGCGCCACGGCGCGATCATCGCGAAAAAATACTGGGAGCGCGGCAGGAATTGCCCCATTGCCATCGTGTGCGGACAGGGCCCGCAGCTTTGGATGTCGGCGGTCTCGCCGATCCCGATCGGCATCACCGAATACGATTGGGCCGGTGGGCTCCGGGGCAAGGCCGTCGAAGTGGTCAAGGGCGAAACCGTCGATTTGCCGATCCCGGCCGAAGCCGAGATCGTGCTGGAAGGCGAAATGCCGCCGCCGGAAGTGCAGAACACCAGCGAGGGTCCCTTCGGCGAGTGGGAAGGCTACTATTCCGGCGGCAAGACCCCGCATCCGGTGGCTAACATCACGGCGGTCCTGCACCGGAACGACCCGATCCAGTTCGGCGTGCCGATGTTCGTCGGCACCCACGACGACAACCTCATCATGGCCGCCGATCTTTCCGCGCAGCTTTGGGCCGAGTTCGACAAGCAGATCGCCGGAGTGAAGGGGGTGTCATTCGTGTACGAGGCGCGCCGGCGTCCCATGGTGGTGGTGTCGCTCAAGCAGATGTACCCCGGGCACGTGAAACAGGCCGCGTTGATCGCCGCGGGCTGCTACCGCGGCGCGACGCTGGTGGGCCGGTTCGTGATCATCGTCGACGACGACATCGATCCCACCAACATGAGCGAAGTCCTCTGGGCGCTTGG